>NZ_JBFUIA010000033.1:0-85118 GCF_056402115.1 Mucilaginibacter sp. P4_C11
ATAAACTTGTGCAGCGCATCTTCTCCTGTGTTAACCAAAACAGAAAGTATGAAAAAAATTATCTTAAATTAGTTGCATAGATCATAGAAATCGACGCACGAAGCAATCATCGACATGCTAAGTCCCAAATAGTTCGGGATTGCTTCGTACCTCGCAATGACGGCAGTTTAGAACATTCGTTTAACTATATCCACTGTACGTTATAACGATTTTTTTAGGTTTTACCTGATAAATCCTCGCAATGACATATTTTCATTTTTTTCAAGTCTCCCCTTCAGGGGAGATTTAGAGGGGCTTCTAAGCCAAATTCCTTCCCGCGTTCACTATACCATAAACCGTCCTAATCACCAGCTTGCGGTAAATTTCTATTAGTTCTTCGTCCTCGCAGTTATTTAAGCACTGCAGGGCATAATGCTGCATTATAACCAGCGGCAATACAATTTTTTCGCGGATGGCGATTGATTTACGTTCAACGGGGTATTCCTCCATCAGTACGGTACTGGCGGTTAACTCTAGTAACATGGCGCGGGTAAGTACAAACTCTTCCTTCAGCATTTTCCAGAACTCGCCAAACTTCTCGTCTTTTTCGAGGTAAGCGGTAACCCTGAAATCAGATTTTGACATCGACATCATACAATTGTCGAGCATGGTTTTAAAGAAACCCGATGTTTGGTACAGCTCCTGAATTTCTTGCCACTTACCCTCGTCCTTCATCTTTTTTAATGATGTACCTACGCCGTAAAAACCCGGAATGCTTTGTTTAAGCTGGCTCCAGGAAGTTACAAAACTGATGGCACGCAGGTCTTCCAGTTTCATTGGCCCGCCGCCGCCACGCTTGGTTGGCCTGCTGCTAATATTTATTTTTGATAGTAATTTGAGCGGACTAAACTTTTCAAGGTACTCTAAAAACAACGGATGCTCTCGCAATGCCATAAAAAGCGAGTAGCTTTCATCGGCCATTTCCGATATCAGGGTTTTGTGCCTGTTATCTAACAAATCTTTACGGTTAGGATGCAGCGCCGAGATGATACCCGCGTTAAGCAACTGCTCCATATTAAACCTTGCAGTTTCCACAGAGCCATATTGCGAACTCACGGTTTGACCTTGGATGGTAAGCTGGATGTGCTCATTAGCAATCTCGTTACCCATTGAGGCGTAAAACCGGTGTGTTTTACCACCACCACGTGCCGGTGGGCCACCCCGGCCATCAAAAAACGCCAGGCTAATGCCGTACTTACGGGCAATGGCCGTCATTTCAACTTTGGCTTTATAAATACTCCAGTTGGCCATCAGGTAGCCGCCATCTTTAGTTCCGTCGGAGAAGCCGAGCATGATGGTTTGCCTTTGGCCGCGTAACTTTAAATGCTCTGCGTAATATGGGTGGGTGTACAACTGCTCCATAATCTCGCCGGCATTGGCCAGGTCGTTCACGGTTTCAAATAGCGGCATAAAATCAACTTTCAGCTCATCCTTTTTCCATCCACTCCATAAAAACAGGTCAATCAGTTGTAAAATGTCTGATGCGCGCTGGCAGTTGCTTATAATAAAACGCTGGCAGGCTTTTTCGCCGTTGCTGTGCTGGATTTGTTTTATCAGCCTGATGGTGTCCAGCGTATCGCAGGTCATGGCATCTGCATCTTCCGCACGATGATAATCAAGCTCATTAAATGGAAGCGCTTCAAGCTTTTCCTTTTCTTCAAAATTATTATAACCTGCAACAACACCTGTTTCAGTTTGCGAGGTTACATAATCAAAAACATTACGCAGTACGCGGCTGTCCTGCCTGATATCCAGGGTAGCAAAATAGCAACCAAACAGTCGGATCTTTTGAATCAGGTTTTCTACAACATCTTTAAACAGGCCATCATGGTCGGTTATCAGGGTGTGTTTAATGGTTTGCAGCAAATCCAATAGTTCGGCCTGCAGGTCTTTGGGGTCTGCATGGTTTTCATTGGCGTTCCTGTAAATCAGTTTTTCCAGCTTGGCCATCGGTTTTTCTACCCCGCGGAAAGTGATGCGGCGCTTAAGCACCCTGTAATCCCTGTAGTAGCACCTGAACAAGCGCTGCCTTAAATACCTGGCTACCTCTTTGGTACTTTCGGTGGTAACGTTGGGGTTGCCGTCCCTGTCGCCGCCTGGCCAAAAGCCCATTTCAAGCAATTGGTTAGTGGTGTCAATATCAAACTCCTCTTCCAGTTTGGATTGGATGCCCGATACGGCATAATAAAATATGTTCTCTAAAAACCAGGTAAGGCTGATGGCCTCATCAACCGGCGTTGGCGATGTTTTGTTAAAGAAGGGCGTTTTGCCCAACTGTTGTAACAATACATCAATAGTAGGGATATCGTTAATTTTTACGGCCTCGATAAGATCTGTCATGATACCCAGCACTGTGCCCGGATAAAATTGGGTTGGGTGGGCAGTAAGTACCAGCCTTAACGAAAAATCTTTCAGTTTCTCGCTAATGTTTTTGCGGGTATCATCGCTTATAGCGGCTTGCTGCAACAAGCTTTGCAGGGTGCCGGTATCATCAAACTTACCTATTTTATTAAATGACGAATCTTCAATGGCATCAAACAAAACCACCTGGCGTTCTATATATTGTATAAAACGGAACATACGGTTAATTTGCTCGCGATGATCAATATCAGGTACGTACTTTTTGAAAAAGCTTTCAATAATATCTGTAGGCGATGCGTTCATTGCGGCGCCCTTTTCGCAATGCGAGCTGAAAAAGGGCAGCAAAATTCCGGTATCCTTTACCTGGTAAAACGGCAGGGTTTGGAATAAACTGTTATACAACTCAAAACGGGTTACAACTTCGCTGTTAAAAGTTGTTTCCCTTTGACTGAGTTTTAAATTTAACGACATAGCACAAATAAATTGAGGGTTAAAATTGATGGGTAAAGGGCGGGCCACAATACCGGGGGTGAATTTAATTCATTTTTGGCAAAAAATAGATAATTACTAACAAAAAACTGGTATTAATGCCATATTTACTAAAACCCGGTCGAAATATTTAATTATTGTAAATTTGCAGTACATTTTGAGTGTAAAAAAAGCGTAAATGAAAACAGAATATCTGTTTCAACAAAAAATCAATCATAAAAGTATTCATCGTAGCTTTATTGCCGGTAAAAACGGACAAAAAATAATGAAATTTAACACCCGCGAAATCAACAGTTTTTTTTACAGTCAGTACTTTTCTGATGGTTTGCGCATCTCGGCCGGCATCCTGTTGCCATCGCTTTTGTTACTGGAGTTTGGCCAATTTGATCTTGGGCTTACCTTATCATTAGGGGCGCTTTGCATTTGTGTTATTGACAACCCAGGCCCGGCAACACACAAGCGCAACGCAATGGCCATTGGTAATTTGTGCCTGTTCATTGTAGCAGTTACTACCGGTTTTGCACGCCTGAATATTTATACCCTGGGTATCGAGATTACTTTATTCTCTTTCCTGTTCAGCATGTTTACGGTTTACGGCAACAGGGCCGCATCGGTAGGTACCTGCAGTTTGCTCATTATGATATTTATGATGGATAAGGCCCTGCCCCCATCAGCAGTTTTACTGTACAGCCTGCAGATACTGGCCGGTGGTGTATGGTATATGTTGTTCAGCCTTATTTTTTTTGGCATCCGCCCCTACCGGGCTGCACAGCAAACCCTTGGTGAAAATGTGGCCGATATTGCCAAATTTTTGCGCATCAAAGCCGAGTTTTACAACCCCGATAGCGATATCGACGATAATTACCGCAAGCTGGTATCGCAACAGATACAGGTAAGCCAGCACCAGGATGCCGTACGCGAAATGCTGTTTAAAAGCAGGCTGGTGGTAAGGGAATCAACCCCATCAAGCCGCATCCTGGTTTTAACCTTTGTTGACCTGGTAGATATGTTTGAGCAAATAATGGCCACGCACTATGATTACTACCAGATGCGCGAAAGGTTTAAGGATACCGGCGTATTGAACGAGATAGCCCGCATTATTCACCACATGGCCGACGAACTGGATGATGTAGCCTATATTGTATTATCAAACACCCGCCACCGCCATGTAATGGATTTTAATGTAGAGCTTGAAAAGCTGAAATTAAAAATAGATGCCATAGGGAAAGATCAGCAGGAAACCAGCACCCTGGTACTAAAAAAGGTGCTCATCAACCTGCGCAACCTTACCGAAAGCATTAACAATATTTATAACTACTATAATTCAAAAACCTTATTAAAATCAACCGAAATAAAGGGCGAAGTGGAGTACTCCCAGTTTGTAACCCACCAGGATTACGCCCCTCATATTTTCTTTGATAACTTCACTTTAGGATCGGGCGCCTTTAAACACGCACTGCGGGTATCATTGGTTTGTTTGGTTGGTTTTATAACAGCCAAAACCATAGCGCAGGGCCATCATAGTTATTGGGTATTGTTAACCATTATTGTGATATTAAAACCAGGGTTCAGCCTATCTAAACAACGCAACTATCAAAGGCTTATAGGTACCATAGGCGGCGGCGCAATGGGGATATTGATTTTGAACTTTATACCCGATAGCACCGTTCAATTTATTTTACTTACCATATTTATGGTGGGTGCTTATAGTTTTCAACGGCTAAACTATGTGGTAAGCGTTATTTTCATGACACCCTATGTACTTATCCTGTTTAAATTTTTAGGCGTAGGCCTGTTAAATATTGCACAGGAGCGCATACTGGATACATTAATAGGCTCATCCATAGCCTTTATTGCCAGCTACCTTATTTTCCCAACCTGGGAGTTTGAGATAATTGAAGAAACCCTGCGCGATGTTGTAACAGCCAATATTAGGTACCTGGTTACCATTGCCGAAAGTTTATCGGGCAAAACTATAGGTACCACAGCCTACAAGCTGGCCCGTAAAGATATCTATGTAAAATCGGCCAACTTATCGGCCGCTTTTGAGCGTATGACCTCCGAGCCAAAAAGCAAGCAGCGTAACGTTAAGGAAGTGCACAAATTTGTGGTACTTAACCATATTTTATCATCATATATAGCCGTTATACAGGCCGGCCTGGTAAAAAACGCGCAGCGGCCACACCCCGAAGCGCTGCGGTTACTCAAAAAAAACATATCGGTACTTAACGAAAGTAATAAAAAACTGCATGGCCAAAATATTGAGTATACTGTTGGCAAAACCCCATTGCCCGAAGTTGAAAAGCCCGAACTTACCGCCGACGAAAACCTGCTGAAAGAGCAGCTGGGCTTCATCAACAAAATAAGCTACGACATTGCGAAGGTGACGGATAGTATTATTAGTATCGAGTAGCTAGTATCAAGTAGCAAGATTTTTCCCGCAGCTTGTGTCCTCACAAGCTGGCACCAGTAATGTCGAATTAACAATGAAAACTCACAACTCCAGTCTTGATACTTGATACTAACTACTTGCTACTAATATCACAACTATTTCATTTCCCTGACAAACAATTACCCCACCCCGGCACTTTTATCAGCATATAAGTTTTTTAACAATTTATGCTATGGAACAACGCGAATTAGGTTCATCGGGTATTAAAACAGCTCCTTTGATTTTTGGGGGCAATGTGTTTGGATGGACAGTTAAGGGCACCGGCACGGCATTACTGCTGGATGCTTTTTTAGATGCAGGTTTTAACGCTGTTGATACGGCCGATGTTTACTCAGCATGGGCACCCGGCAACCAGGGCGGCGAATCGGAAACCGAGATTGGCAACTGGCTTAAGCAAAGCGGCAAACGCGATAAGGTAATTATAGCCACAAAGGTTGGGGCCGAACTATCGGCCGATAAAAGAGGGCTTAAAAAGGATTATATTATAAAAGCGGCCGAAGCTTCATTAACCCGGCTGCAAACCGATTATATTGATCTTTACCAATCGCACTATGATGATGCAGGTACGCCGGTTGAAGAATCGTTAAGCGCGTTTGACCAATTGGTAAAGGAAGGCAAGGTAAGGGCCATAGGCGCATCAAACTTCTCAATAGAAAGGCTGCATGAGTCGCTCAAAGTGAGCCGAGAAAAAGGACTAACCGCCTACCAAAGCCTGCAGCCCGAATACAACCTGTTTGACAGGGAAAAATATGAAACAACGTTTGAACCATTTATCAAAGAACAAAACATTGGCGTTATCAGCTATTTTTCGTTAGCGAGTGGTTTTTTAAGCGGCAAATATCGCTCTGAGGCCGACCTGGAAGGCAGCAAACGGGCGGGCATGGTAAAAAAGTACCTTACCGAGCGGGGCTTACGCATTCTGAATGCTTTAGATGAGGTATCGGCGCAATACAATACCAAACCTGCCGCTGTTGCACTAGCCTGGCTAATAGCAAGGCCAACGGTAACTGCCCCAATTGTAAGCGCAACCAACATTCCCCAATTAAAAGACCTTACCGAAGCAGCTACATTGCAACTAAGCAATGAGGCTATTGAATTATTGACGACGGCAAGCGCCTATTAATTGCTGCAGAACAAGAGATTGTATTGCACACAGATTGCCGACAACACCCGTAAAACCAACAGATTAAGGAGCGTTGCCGGCAATTTTCATTAAGCGACTCTAATCCGCACAAACTGCTACAGCCATATTTTGTCTGAACCAGGAACAGGGGCAACGCATCTAATTGGGTTAACATAACTTAACACATTTCAGGTAAAATATTTACAAATACTTGATAATCAATATTTTAAACTTTAATCATGGTTAACACTAAACTGATAGCGCAATTTAGGCGCATCCTAATATTTTTGCCTGTCGTTGACCAATACGAGTCCCTTCGGTACCTCGATCATTTAACCAGGATCAGCCAATAAAAACAAGGTGTCATTTAATGCTTTTATCTTCCCGACGACATAAGCTTATTCCGTTAGCTATTATTAAATACAGCTTATCGCCATTAACTATTTAGATGCGTTTGCCCTGGAACCAGGAAACAATCTTTCGCGTTTTTTTGGGGATTTTGATTATCTTACCGTCTATTTTACTCACAACTCACAACTCACAACTCACAACTCACAACTCACAACTCACAACTCACAACCCACAGTTCACTCCACCCACAGAACAGAATTTCCTGTATTATATTCGTTTTGCTCGTATAATTTATTGGCGGGGTCAAGAATCCAGTTGCCGTCAATCAAAAACTTGTACCGGTATTTGCCAGGTTTAAGGTACAGGCTTATTACCCACTCGTCGGCATTGTGCGCCATGGTGAAACCCGATGGATCCCAATCATTAAAGTTGCCTGCCAGGTGCACGCTTCCGGCGTTGGCGTGCCCCTTGAGCCAGAACGTATAATTAGGTTTAACGGCAATAAAGGAATTGTTTACGCCGCCCTCAATAGCATAAAGGCGGTTTTTAGGGTCAGTTATCCAGTTTCCGTCAACAATAAATTTGTAGCCGTAATTGCCCGCTGGAATCATTAAAGGTATGGCCCAGCCGGTAGCCGTTTTCCGGAGGCTTATTTCATTGGGTTTCCAGTTATTAAAGCTTCCGGCAATGTAAACGGCTTTAGCATCTTTATATCCATCAAGTTTAAAGCTAACCGCCTCGCCCTGGTTTAACACCGAATTAATATGCCCTTCGTTATCTTTCACTTTCGCCGGGTTTGCCGGATCGGCGTACCATTGGCCATCTACCCAAAACCGATAAGTATGAGTGCCATCGCGCAGGTAAAGTTTGGTTTCCCAGCCGCCGTCCTTTTTTTGTAGCGGGATATTATCGGTATTCCAGTTATTAAAACTACCGGCTACCATAACTTTATGGGCACCTGTAAAGCCATTAAGCCTGAAGATATGATTAACGCGGTAGTAAACCGAGTTTACATCACTAAAACCATCCGGGTGTTGCTGCAGGTTGTTTTTATCGTGCTGCCAACGGCCATTTATGATGTATTTGTACTCATATACCCCCGGCGACAGTTTTATATCGCATACCCAGCCACTATCGGTTTTTGCCATTACACCTTTTAGCGTACTCCAATTGTTAAAGTTACCAGATAATAAAACGCGTTTTGCGTTTAAGTAACCGGGCAGGTAAAAGCGTGTTAAGCCCGATGGTAATTCATATACCGTAACCCGCATAAACTTGTTTACGCCGTATAATTCATCGGCAGGATAGCCCGGCATACCCGCGGGGGCGTCAATATTGCCGTCGAGGTGGGTAGTTATCTGGTAAGGTGGGTTTTGTGGGTTTAGGTTTAAATCGGTAAGCGACCTGTCAAACCTAACCATATTTTTATCGCGTTTACCAATGTTCCATCCGTCTTTGGCCAATGACGAGAAATCGCCCTTTAAAATAGCAGCGCCGTTTGGCTTTTTTATACCCGCGATTTTTAAAATACTATCCAGTTGTGTTTTTGACGAATGCAGATCAAGCAGCATAATCAAATGATCTTTACCTAACACAAGGGAATTGCGTGTTTGCGCCCTTGCTGCAATTGAGAAGCAGGTAAACAACAAAAAAATAATTAAAACCGATCTGCACTTTTTCATACTACTGGTTAGTGTAAATGTACATTTCAAATTCTCTTTTTACAAAGTTGATGCTAAAGATACCACGGATAAAAAAATCAAAGCCAAGTATCCCATCAACAGTGTGTCCGTAGGCTTTGCCCATTTTATCAAGGTTTGTTAACAGCACCCGGTTTTTCACAAACCGCCGGCCGCCGACCGTAAGCGTATCAAACCTGGCGTAAATCACCTCGAATGATGAGCCGCCAATGCCGGTAGTTTTTGTACGGTTGAGTACTGCCATCCCCGGCAATAGTTTGCGCATCCTGTCATAATCCATCAGGTTGGTTTCGGCACCGGTATCAAATGCAAACCACAAGGGTGTGTTATTGGCAACGCCCTTTATAAACATTACATCATTGGAATAATTAAACGAGGTAAACATCCATGGATTATGAAATACTTTTTCATTTACAGGTATTTCACCGTCGTCATTCAGTTTGTGGATGTACAGGGTATTCCTGAACAAATCAACAGTAATGGCAAATTTTTTAAACAGCCGGGTACCCAATAAGCCCAGTATTTTAATGTTTCGCCCGTTTTCGATGGCCGAAAGATCTGTTACATCGGCCGTAAGGCGCGGGTAATGCAAATCAAGGATGCTGAAATTGCGCACTTCGGTAGTGAATGCGCCGGGCGCATTACCATTTAAACCCGCCGATTCCTGGTCGGCTATAACGGGCATGTACCTGAAGTAGGTAGCGTTTAAAACGAGGTAAGGCGCGCCGGTATCCAGCACAAAATTGCCTGCAACGGAGTCAATCTGGGCTTCTACCAGGATAAGATTACCAGCCCGTTTTATAGGCACTATAAGTGTATTAAAATCGCCCGAGGGGTCTGGATCGGGTCCGCGTTTGGCGTTTTTGAAGGTGATGCCGTTGATGGCTGTGTTTATGCTGCACTCGCCTTTTTGCCAGCAAGCAACAAATAACAAAACTATCAAATATACGTAAGGCCGGGGCATCGTGGTTGTTTAGGTAATAGACAGTGCCAAATGCTTATATGTTACATGGGGTGGTGTTTAATTAATATGGCTCACATAGCCATACGTAACCAATTCATCCTTATTGCGTATTGGCCTTGTGTAGCCATCGGTTATCAGGATAATCCTGTCGCTTACATCCAGGATATTGTAATATTGATGATCGGTTACTATGATGCCTTTTATTTTGGCGCATTTCCTGATAATTTCCTTAAAAGCTTCGGCCTGTATGGGCGAGATGTGGGTGAAAGGCTCATCAAGCAAAATAAAGTCGGCTTTGCTGTAAATAACCATCAGTGTTTCCAATTGCCGCAGTTCGCCGCCCGATAAGTCGGCTATAGTTTTTTCGGCGTATTTTTCATAGATGGGATGAGCCGAAAAATCGTCCCAAAACCGATCGTCGATAATGGTTGCAGCCAGCTTTTTTATTTTAATGCCTTTGGGCAGGTAGTTATGCTGGGGCAGGTATGCCACGCGCATATTTTTATAACCTTTTTTAATGTATTCGCCGTTAATGCTTACATGTTTGTAGGCAGGGCTGAGCGTGCCAAATATAATCCGTAATAAAGATGATTTGCCGCAGCCGTTTCGGCCCAGGATGCCCAATACTTCGCCTTGTTTGCACTCCAAGTAAACATCCTGCAGTATTTTGCGCCCGCCGAACTCCAGTTGTACGCTATCGGTTTTTAAAATGAGTGGCTCCAAACTTAACGGATAGTTGATAAGGATAAAAGAATGATGAAAGCGGCAAAATCGCAGACGAATACGGATAAGTAAAGCAGGTTGATATTATAGCCGGCATTGCGAAAATAGAAATAGGTTTGCACCGCATTAAAATTGAGGTACTGCACGCCAAGTATGGCGGCGTAACTAACCAGCTTACATAGTACAACGAACGGAACATTCAGTTGGTGCGAGGTAAGGTAATATAAACAAGCCAGCGAAGCCAGTATACACCATACCATTAACGGTTTATAAAAGTACCACCCTATTTTTATTGATTTTACCATTTGAGCTAACTATGACAGGTTAGCTATGTAACGGCAATTTGAGCATTAAATTTTACGGAGACTAAATTGTTGCAGGTTTGTAATTATGGGGTGCAATTGCTGAGGGATGTATGCGATGCGATTCGTTTCTCCCATAAAAAAGGCCGGGACTTAAGTAGTTAACTCAATCCTGGCCTTATATATCTTAATTCTTGGTTCTTATTTCTTGACTCTGCTCAACTACCCCAAATACGATTTCAAAATTTTGCTCCTTGACGTATGGCGCAAACGTTGCAGGGCTTTATCCTTTATTTGGCGAACACGTTCGCGGGTAAGGTTAAATTTTTCGCCAATTTCCTCTAACGAAAGCGGGTGATTGGTGCCCAAACCAAAGAATAGCACAATAATTTCACGCTCGCGCTCGGTTAGGGTTGAAAGGGAACGTTTAATCTCTTCGGATAACGACTCATTGATCAGGATCGAATCTGTGTTGGGCTCCTGGTTTTCCAGTACATCCAATAAGGTATTTTCTTCGCCCTGTACAAAGGGGGCATCCATAGATACATGGCGGCCAGAATTGCTTAGGGTATCAGATATTTTATCTACAGTGGTTTCCAAAATGTCGGCAAGTTCTTCGGGCGATGGCTCACGCTCGTACTCCTGCTCCAGTTTGGAGAATGCTTTACTTATTTTACTTAATGAGCCTACCTGGTTTAACGGCAAACGTACAATGCGCGATTGCTCGGCTATAGCCTGTAATATGGATTGACGGATCCACCAAACGGCATAGGATATGAATTTGAAACCCTTGGTTTCATCAAAACGTTTAGCGGCTTTAATCAGGCCCAGGTTGCCCTCATTAATCAAGTCGCCCAGTGTAAGGCCCTGGTTTTGGTATTGTTTAGCAACGGATACAACAAAGCGCAGGTTGGTTTTGGTTAAACGCTCCAAAGCGGCCTGGTCGCCTTCGCGGATTTTTTGGGCTAATATTACTTCTTCTTCGGCTGTTATCAGATCAACTTTACCAATCTCGTGTAGATACTTGTCAAGCGACTGCGACTCGCGATTGGTAATGGATTGCGTTATTTTGAGTTGTCTCATCTATTTATAAACCTCTCTGTACTTTTTTATTTACTACAGAACGACCAAAGTTATAAAATTGTTGTAAAAAATTACAATTGTACGGTGTATTTTCAAAAAAAATAAGCTATAGATAATTTTTTTAATATATTGATTTACAATCAATTAAAAATTCAACAATGATGAATTATTCTGTTTTTGTATAAAAACTACGGAAACAGGCAAGCGGTATGGTTTTTGTGGTGTTCGTAAAACACTATCTATATTTAACAGTTTTAGAGCACGTTTTTTGTGCCGATATCCCATTTTATTTACAACCGGATATGGTGTTGATTTGACTTAACCGTTCATATTTTTGAGAAGCTTCTTTCGACGAAAAGTTGTCGGTTGATTCAGTTTTTGTTTTTAAACATTTGTGGGGCGCCTAAATTGTTTTAAACGTTTGAGGTTTATCTTTTTGCCAACTTGTTATTTAGGCAATGTCTGTTGTTAAGCATACTCCCAATCTAAACCATAGCATCAGCAAGCACATTTTAATTTGCAGGACTTCAGTAGTACCAAGCCACAAACTGGCACCTATTTGGCGTGCCAGGGCGCTCCAGAACAGATGCGGGTTTTACGGCTCAATTGTAATAGGTATGTTACAAAGAATTTAAAATCTGAGGGCATTAACTATAAAATATATCAATAAAACCTAATTTCTCTTGAAAATTGCGTAAAACTACGTATGCATTTTCAGTGAAAACACCGTGTGTTTTTTAATTGTCAAGCCGTATATTTGATGTAACATTTATTTAATACCTAGTCCTGATATTAATCGCCTATCGCTATGAAATTATTTTACCATTTTTTATTCTTCGTGATTGCATCACTCGTGTTATTGGCATGTGCCAGTGTGTTTGCATCCGATCCGCAGATTCAATCGCAAACAGACGAATTTACATCACCAGAGCCAGGTAGCGAAAACCCGGCACATGATTCAACAATGGCTGCCAACCAAACAGGGCCGTTTGTACTTACCAATGTAAAGGAAACTACACCTTCATATATTTATTATGCAAATAACGAAAATATGCTTCACGCCTATAAAAAGTATTCGTACCTGGGTAATTTTCAAATGGCATTTAATCAATTTAGTCTGCCCCAAAAATTCAAATAGTTCGATTCAGTTAATTTTAGTTTAATTTAGTTAGGGAAACAGTTGCAAGCAGCCGGTACAGTAATGTGCCGGCTGCCTTGTTTTTATACACTGCCGTGCAGCATATTAATACTTAAAATGGCCGAGGGTGAAAAATACAGTAAGCAACGGAATTGCCAATAAAAAATACGCTTTGGCTAATTGCACGTTATCAGCATTACCTGTTACAAATACTTTGTACATGTCGGTCTTTATGGTTTCTATTCTCGCTTTCATAACTCAAAAAATTAAAGTCACGGTAAATGTGGACTGTTATAATTTTGACAGAAAGCGCACCGCTTGGTTTAATGGTTTACAAATTATCCTTGCTCATTTCGGGATGATAATGCAAACCCGGAGTTAGCCAATGCAACAACACCACCCTTGAATACCTGAAATTAAAAGGCGACAATACCACAGCCACACTTAATATAATACCACAATATAACCATGGGTTGCTGCTGCCAGTTAAAACACTAATGGCAACTGCAAGGGTAACCATCTCGGCAACATTTAAGGCGTAACTCACAAACATGGCCACATAAAAATAGCCTGGCTCACGTTCATAAACGAGGCCGCAGTGTGCGCAGGTTTTGTTCATCACCTGGCCTTTAAAGCCATACATGCTGTTGGCAAACAAGTCGCCCCGGCGACAACGGGGGCATTTGGCGTGCACTATGGCCGGCCAGGCCGCTAATTTATATTGGGTATTTTCCATGATGTTATCCGTTTTAAGATTTTAATATTTGTTTGCGAAACTCTTCGGGGGTAACGCCTTCTGTTTTTTTGAAAAATTTGGTAAAATAAGAGTTGTCGCTAAAATTCAGCCTGAGCGAGATGTCGCTGATGTTCAACTGTGGATTGGTGAGCAAGCGCTTAGCCTCCAGCAAAGTGCGGTTACGGATCAGTTCGCCTGCCGATAAATCTAACAGATCCTTACAAACCGCGTTAAGGTGATTTGGGGTAATGTACAGCAGCTCGGCATAATCTTTTGGCAGCTTGATATCGGCATAATGCTGTTCAATTAATTTTTGATAGTTTTTGAGCAGCGTTTGATTGTAGCTTAATTTACCCCAACCAACCGGATTGGAATTAAGCCTGTTTACATGGATGAATATCTGTAGCATCAGTAGGCGCACCATATCGCTGCCCGATGGCGCAGGTTTCATTATTTCGTGAATAATTTGTTCAAACAGCTCTTTTGCGGTGGCAAAAGTATCGGCAGGTAAATTAACTACGGCATCCTTTAAATTGCMATTAAAAAACGAAAAACTATCCAGGTAACCCGGCTGTAATAAAAACGACTGGATAAAAGCTTCCGAAAAATTGATGATATACCCATCGGTAAGGCCCTCAAAATGCCAGGAGTGAACCTGTCCCGGCACCATGAAATATATCTGGCCCGGCTTTACATCAAAACGCTCAAAATCGATGCTATGTGTGCCGGCACCGTGGGTAAATAGTACCAGGTGATAAAACGAGTGCCGGTGCGGAAAAAAAAGATTTTTATGAGCATCAAGATACGGTGCAAAACGGCTTACCAGCAAATCATCCTGCCTTACGTCAGACAGTGAACAAATATCATAAACGGGAATGCTTTGTATCATGATTCAAAGCTACACACAATACCATCGCTTTAATGGTACTGTACATAGTTTGAATGGTATTATTTACTGATTTTTTAATTTGGGACTATCAAACCTTAGTCCATTTCTGTATTACGTTCTCCAACCGCTCAAAGGTGAAGGGTTTACTTACAAAATCCTTCATACCGGCTGTGGCACACTCGTTTTCGTCTTCGCTTAAAACATTGGCGGTCATGGCTATAATAGGCGGTGCGTTTTTACCCTGCTTTTTAATAATGGTACGGGTGGCTTGCAGCCCATCCATTTCGGGCATCTGTACATCCATAAATATTAGGTCGTAATGCTGCTTGTCGCTCATCAGGATAGCTTCAACGCCGTTTTCGGCAATGTCGATACTATAGCCAACCTTTTTAAAAATTTTGCTGGCTATCAGCTGGTTCATCTTATTATCCTCGGCCAAAAGTATTTTAAGCGGGCGATACCTAAAAGTCTCTTTATTATCCGTTTTCGTTTCGGCGGGCAAATCGCCGCTGGTAATTTGCAGGGGCAAATTAAAAATAAACACCGATCCTTTGGCTTCTTTACTGATGGCCCATATTTTGCCCCCCATCAGCTCCACCAGCTTTTTACAGATGGATAGGCCAAGGCCGGTACCACCGTACTTGCGCAGGGCGGTAGTATTTACCTGCGTAAAGGGTTTAAATAGCTGCGTTAATGATTCCTGGCTAATGCCTATACCATCGTCCTTTACGTGGAAACTGATATCCTGTATGCCATCTTTTATCTCGGCCCCTTTAACTGTTACAGTAACCGCGCCTTCATCGGTAAATTTAATGGCGTTGCCTATCAGGTTTACTAAAATTTGCTGCAGGCGCCCCTCATCAACCTTTACAAATTGCGATACATTATCATCAACATGATAACTCAGGTTAATGGGTTTACGCAAATTGGTGATACCTGGCTGGCTAATATCAATGATAGTTTTAACGCAATGCCTGATGTTGGTGGCAACCGGGGTAATGGTTAGTTTATCAGCCTCGATTTTTGAGATATCCAATATATCGCTGATGATATTGATGAGGATGTGCCCGCTTGATTGCAAGGTTTGCAAAAGTTCATGCTGCTCTGGCGTAAGGGCAGACCTGGATAACAACTGCGAAGCCCCGATGATGCCATTTAACGGTGTGCGTATTTCATGGCTCATATTGGCCAAAAAGTTCGATTTAGCAAATGTAGCGGCTTCGGCCTCTTCTTTTGACGACCGGAGTTCAACTTGTGACTGTTGCAGTTCCTCGCTTTTTTTAATTAAGTCCCGTTTATCGCTTTCGTGACTTTTTTTGATGAAACCTATAAGTAAGCCTACCAGCACTATATTAATTACGGCAGATGTAATCAGGTCAAATTCGGCAGATGCTTTGCTGCCTGCCCCTGTTACCCATTCGGGATGTATTTTTTCTAACTGATAACAGGTAACAAAAACTGCACATAACAAAGCGATGAAAATATAATGGTAACGTTGCTTTACTAATAAGGTTATCAATACAATTAAAAAGATGCCTATTTGGGTTGTTGACCCGCTGATGCCACCGTTGTAAAACCAACCAGGGAACATGGCTGCAATACCCAAACCAATATAAATGTAAGCCGTTTTTTCGCTGTAGCGTACAAAACGGCTACGGTAATAAGCAAAAGCAGAAAAACTTAGTACAAAAAGATTGGCCAGTATCAGCCCCCAACTGAACCCTAAAAAGACATTGACACTAACCGATATAACATTATTAAGGCAAATGAATAAGGCTATGGCATTAAAAAGTTTATTCTCGAGCGATAAAGCTGGATCGCCATAACCAATAATTCGTTTCAGCTTTTCCATTTAAAATAAATAATTAATTAAAAAGGCGGTTTTACGTGATAAAGCACTAAAAAGATGGGTTAAGTAAGCGATTTTTTTCTGAATAAAAACAATTTATTCATACAAAGAGCCAAATGGACACATTGAATTGTTTAATAATTAACTTTTTGCTTGGCCCTAATTATAAAGCAAGCGGAGAGTTAGTAAATTACGATTCAAGGCGGGATATTATTGGCAGTTTAGTGTAACTCCAAATTAATAAGCTTTTTATTGATTAATCAGACTTTATTCTTGATTCTCATCACTATATTAGCTACACCGAAACATTTGTTATGACTATCCCAATATACCAGGCTGACGCCTTTACTGATAAATTATTTGGCGGCAACCCTGCGGCTATTTGCCCGCTTGCCGAATGGCTGCCAGATGCTACCATGCAAAAGATAGCCATTGAAAACAATTTGGCAGAAACTGCCTTTTTTGTAAAAACTGATAGTGGCTACAAACTGCGCTGGTTTACCCCCGAATACGAGATTGACCTTTGCGGCCACGCCACCCTGGCAGCCGCTCATATATTGTTTACCGAGTTGGGCTTTGAGGGCGACGAAATACATTTTGAAACCGTAAAAGCAGGCACTTTGCATATTAAACGCGCTGGCGATAAGTACACGATGGATTTTCCGTCAAGGCCGCCCATACCTATTGAACCACCAAACGGGTTGGCCGAGGCGTTAGGCGAAAAACAACCGCTCGCCTTTTTCCGGTCAAGGGATTACTTCCTGGTTTATGAGAGCGAACAGGATATTAAAGACATTATGCCTGATTTTTTCGCCTTGTCAAAAATGGATACTGTGGGCGTTATAGTTACAGCTCCAGGCGATAACAGCGATTTTGTATCGCGCTTCTTCGCCCCCGGTGCGGGCATCCCCGAAGACCCGGTTACGGGATCGGCACATTGTAACCTGATCCCCTACTGGGCAAAAAAGTTAGGTAAAAACACATTGCACGCTTACCAGATCTCGACCCGCCGCGGCGAACTTTGGTGCGAACTTAAAGGCGACCGCGTACTTATGAGTGGCAAAGCTGTAACTTATTTAAGGGGCACAATTTCCGTTAGTCATTAATTTTAAGGCAGCGACAGTGCATATCGCTGCCATCTTATATATTTTTCAGCTTGTTTTATCCTCGATTTGGAACTTCAATCACCAATTATCCGATGCATTGCCAAAAATGCCATATTTTAACCTAAAGGATAACTTAATAACTAATACGATTCCGTTTTCTTAGGCMACCCAATCCAAAGTACTGGTTTTTCACCGGGAGAAACATCACTTTCCTTAAGTGAAAATCAACACACCTTTAGGAGCACTATTTTTGAAACTTTTTTTCATAAAACGCATCTATTTTATCGATTTCATATTCAAATAGTACTATTGTTGAAATTTTTATTAGTTTTAGGCGATTATATGTTCTCTAACATTGTTTTATATACCCCTATTTTATTAATATTTATTTGAAAACAAAATTACTTTTTTGGATAGCATTTTTAGGAGTAATGATAAACGCTGAGAAAGCAAATGCGGCAACAAATAGTTGGCTTGGCGTTTCTTCCAGTTGGAATACTTCAACTAATTGGTCTTTATCACATGTACCAACAAATTCGGAGGATGTCGTAATTACACTTTCTGGAGTTTTAAATAACCCTACCATAAGTACTACAGCCGGTGCTTGCAAAACGTTAACTATAAATGGCCTTGGCACTACACTCACGTTAAATGGTGTTGGCCTTGCGGTGAGCGGTGCAATCAGTATCAGTACCAATACAACACTTGCAGGTACAGGCACGCTTTCGGGTACCAGTACATTGGCTATAAACGCCGTCGCGTTTACGGCGAATACGCCCGTTAGTGTTAGCGGGGCCGTCACTTTATCAAGCGGAAGCACTTTAACTACCACGGCCGCTGTAGCTGCCGCAGGCATGTCGGTTACGGGCTCAACTGTTGCATTAGGATCGACACTTACACTTTCGGGTGCCTTAACAGCCACAAGCAGCAGCACAATTACGTCTACTACAGGATCAACTATCTCTGCTACAAGTTTATCCATCGCCACAGGTACATACACACTAAGCGGCCAATTAGCAATTAGCGGAGGCATGACAGTGACGAGTTCAACAACAATTACTACTAATGCAACCGGCAACACCATTGGTGCCGCGTTATTTGTGGGCCAGCCTTTTGCATTAACCTGGAATGGAACAGGCACAACAACCTTAACCGGCGACCCAACTTTTAAGTTTAATTCGTCTTTAACTATTGGAACCGGTAATACAATTACATTTGCAGCCAATACAACTATTGATTATTCGGGTACTCAAAAACCATTTACCAATAATGGAACGCTGTATTTACTTTCCGGCTGTGCTTTAAGTCTAGGCACTTCAAGTTCTTTTATAAATACGGGCACCCTCAATTTAGCATCAAGCACACTAAGTTTATCCGGCGGCAATCAAAACATAGCCAATACAGGTACAATTATCGCAAGCTCATCAACCATAACTTTAAACAATAACAACGTAAATTTAACCAATTCGGGCACTGCGTTGGTAACTGCTAAAAACACCACGTTCAACATATCGGGATCTGGCTCCTATATCGACAATTCATATACATTGAATGCAACCGGTTGTACTTTTAATTTCAACAATGGTAACTACATAAAAAACTCGGGCACACTTACTACGCAATCGGGCTGTATATTCAATGTGAGTACATCCAACTCGTATATCGCTAATACAGCTACTTATAACGACCATGGATCGACCTATAACCTGTTTGGCTCAGGCTCCTATTTTCAAAATTCAGGTACCAGTGCGGTTGTGAAAGCCCGGGGAGCTACTTTTAACCTTGGCACCAACGGAAGTAATTCTATGAATATGACCAACAGTGGCACCTTCACAGCCGATTCTACGTCATATATCAACCTGGCATCGTACCAGGATGGATTAACCAATACAGGTGTTTTTAACGCCGGTACTTCCGGATCCTCCTGTGTAATTACATTAAGCGCCCAGGCTTGTTTTGTTACCAATACCGGCAGCTCGTCACAAGCTGCATATTTCAATCTTGGTTCAACATCTATCATCGATCTTTCGGCCGGTTACCTGCCAACGGTAACCAACACCAACAATGCTTATTCGTTTTTTACTTTAATGTCTGATGCCCTAGGGTCTGCTGCTTTTGATCAGATATCATCTACCGGCTACGATTCGGGTACTCTGGCAATTGCAGGCACATATAATGTTCAACGTTTTGTAAGCGGCGGCAATCTTGCAACCAACCGCGGCTACAGAATTTTTTCATCGCCAACAAACATTACAAGTCCTTATTCCACAAGTACTACTTATACCAATTACATCACATTAAACACGCTAAAAAACAGCTATACGGTTTACAGCAGTTTATCTGCCAGTTCAAGCTATCCCGGCGCGTTTACTGCAGGGCCTTCGGGCGGAACAGGCTTTAGTTATATTAACCCCAATAACAACTCCATTATATATTTTTATAACGAAACCAGGGCATCAAGCAATTTAACATTCAATTCAGGCAAGCACGTTGGGGTTACCGCTATTGGTGCCAGCACCGTTACATTAAATGGCGTTGGAGCTGTAAGCATGCCTGTGGGCAATGGTTATTTAATGTATTATGTTGGGCCCAATAGTCGTACAAATGGCACTACAGGCAACCCGCTGGATTGTTACATTACCAATGTAGGTTACATTAACCAGGGCGATGTTACGGTTGCATTATGGTATACCCCTAAAAACGGGGCATCAAATGCAACTACAGGCCAGCTATCTTATTCGTTAAGTACGTTAACCGGCGGTGCCGGCTATAATATGGTAGGTAATCCTTATCCCAGCACTATCAATATAGCCACGGTGCTGGGCCATAACTCCAATATAAGTACCGCTTATTTACTAAACAGAACCAATAGCCCTGGCCAGGCCTATTATGCTTACACCGCAAACGGCACATCGGCACCTGGTATTGGTTACGCCTTAAGTGGCGAAGGTTTCCTGGTGCGCACAACAAGCGGGGGCAACTCATTAACATTTAAGGAGACCGATAAAGTTGCTACACAACAGCTTACCGGCAGCAACCTACTTATGTCGTCGCCAAAAGGCCAGGCGTTAACAATTGATGGCACCGGTAAATCTTTTAAAAGTGCCGCCACAGCATTTGGACCCCAAACGGCCTCGGTTAAAGAGTCAGATGCTCAAGGCAATCCGCTTACTGGTTTATATGTAAAACTTGAAAAAGACAGCGCTACATACGATTATTGCGGTGTATATTTCAGAAGCGACTGGCAAAGCACCTATAATGAAAACTTAGACGCGTTGGAGCTGGATGCAAGCACCTCAAGTGCGTTGGTGTCAAGCCTTTCATCAGATGGGATGAATGCATCTGTAAAGCACTTTCCTGATTATAGAAAAGGCGTAAGCATTAAGCTTTATGCCAACGGAAAAACTGATGGCTTATACAACTTAAAAGTTGAAGGAATACGTAATATTGATACCAATAACTACAAAATAACCCTGCTTGACCACTTTAAAAAAGACTCGTTGGATATCGGCCGCTATAAATCTTACGCTTTTAACATCTTAAAAAGCGATACCGGCACTTATGGCGCCAATAGGTTTGAACTGTCTATTCAGCAACTGCCAAGTACTGCCCGGTACCAGTTGGCAAGTTTCACGGCACAAAAGGCAACAGACGGTGTGCTGCTTACCTGGCGGGCATACAATGAGGGAGTTAATTACTTTTATACGCTTGAAAAACAACAGGCAAATGGTACCGGTTACACCTCTTTATATCAAATACAAAGTAATGGTGGCACCATTTATAAATACACCGACAAAACACCAAATACAGGCAACAATATTTACCGCCTGAAACAGGTAGATCTATTTGGTAACATCACTTACTCGGCACTTGTTAATATTTACTATGATAACAACGGCAATGCAAGTATGTTCACCTTATACCCTAATCCTACGGTAGAGGCGATTAATATAAATGTAACCTATGGTAAAACATCACCTGCCACCACCGGGAGTTATAAATTAAATATTTATGATGCAACAGGTTCATTGGTAACCCAAAAAACAGCCGATAACAGCTCGTTCAGTCAAAACGTTTCGGAATTTAAACCAGGTGTTTATGTTGTAGAATTAAAAGACAATAAGGGTAGCTCGTTAGGAAAAACCAAGTTTTTAAAGCAATAGTAAAATCATCGGCTTTAATAAAAAAATGTAGCACATCCAAATGACAATGCCTCACTTATTGCCAATTTAACTATTGCTAATATTACTGCTCCAGGCAAAACAAAGGGCCAATTACCCCGAATACTTTCGCTTTATTTCGCACCGCATACTCATTTCTCTTTGGGTTATCGTAGGAATGATTGTAGCTGCCTTATTTACCGAGATTGACTTAAACGAAGAAGATTATTGCTTGTTTAAGTCGGCTACATTGGTTACAACAAGAAACATTTTCACCGCATATTTTCGTATACTGCAAAACCGCTTAAAATAAATCCCCACAGGCAGTAACCTCTGTTTATTTTTTTTCTTTTCAGATAAACAAAGCTGAGAAAAAAAACTATAAGGAAACTTTATTTTTTTTATTTCCGTAAACGTTTTGATTACAATAAGTTTAGGTATTTTTATCATGATAAAACCTACCAATGTAACTATTGTAAACCTTATTTAATTAAATAGCCAGTTGAAAACGAGATTCCTTTTTTGTCTTCTGCTTTTCGTAATGACATTAAATATTACGGATGTAGCTGCAACGACTTATACATGGGTTGGCGGACTCTCGGGCAGCTGGACTCAAAACTCAAACTGGTCTCCAAGTACCGGGTATCCGGGAAGCAGCGGAACAACAGATGTGGCGCAAATCCAATTGTCGCTGGCAAATATTACGCTTTCAAGCAGTATTACAATTTCCTCGCTTCAAACACAAAATTATGGCACATACGGGGTAACAATTACAATGTCAGGGTCGCCTACGGTAAATATTAGTAGCCTAACGGTCGCTCAGCCAGTTGCTTCGTTAATCGGGATTACATTTACCGGCCCTGGTACGGTTAACATAGCTACCTCACCTTCCTTTGGTTATGCAGCAGGTTTTGGTGTTGGTGTTAACGCTACGGTAAATTTTGCTTCAGGGGCGGYGGTATCCTTCAACAATCCCCCCTCATTTGTTTGTGATGGCACGCTTAATTTAAATAATGCAACATTTACAACAACAACCTCTTCAACCATAAGCTCAACAGGTACGCTTAATATCAGTGGGGCGAGCGCCTCTTTTTCAACAAGCGCCGCTACCACAAATAATGGAACTATCAATTGCACAAGCGGCACGTTTTATACCACAAGCGACTTAACTAATAATAATAAAATAGCCTTAACAAGCAATGCCTTATTTGACTTTCCCGGAACACCGTCTATTTTTACAAATACAAATACCTTAACGTTAAACTCATCAACTATAAGGTTAAACAATACTAACTGCCGCTTAATAAACTCTGGCTCGGCAACCGTCACTGGGGTTAGTAGTACGTTTAATATGGCAGGTGCGGGTACTTATATTACTAACTCGGCAACGTTTAAAGCTACCGCTTGCAGCTTCCCGTTTGGCAATGGCAACAATATTCAAAATTCCGGCACATTTACAACACAGTCTGCATGTACATTTGGCTTAACAACAAGCAGTTCATATTTTAGCAACACAGGCACATTCAGAGACCATGGCTCTACGTTCACCCTGAGCGGGCAAAGCTGTAACATTCAAAATACCGGTTCAGGAAATTTTTATGGCAGCGGCACCACCATAACTTTTGGCCCAACCAATAACAACCACGTTATCAATAATACGAATATATTTAAAGTAGATTCGGCATCTGTTATCACAATAGGCACTTTTACCAGTGCTATAACCAATTCAGGTACATTTTATTGCGGAACATCAAATTCGGCGTGTAATATAACTTTAACCGGACAATCTGCCAATATTGCAAATACCAATATTTTTTATGTTGGTTCAACTTCTGTTATAACCATGAGTGGAGTTACCGAAAATGTAACCAATACAAACCCAGGCATTTTTACATTACAATCAGACCAATACGGATCGGCAGCTTTTGGTGCTATCAATTCTGGTTGCACTGCTGTAGGATTATTTAATGTGGAACGTTTTTTAACTGGCGGCGGGTTATCATCCAATCGCGGGTATCGTTTGCTATCCTCTCCGGTTAACCAAACCAGCGCACCCTCAAGTACATCAAATACAGTGGGGCTAAATTATCTGAATAGTCACGTGTATCGTAATGCTACCTACGCAGGTGCTTTTACCGCCGGGCCCGGCGGCACCTCAAGCGGGTTTAGTTACGCCAATACCAACCCAACTATTTACGTTTATCGCGAAAACCTGAACAATAATAATTCACTTTTCACATCGGGCAAAAATGTTGCGGTAATAAAAATTACAACAACCAATACTACGAGTGCAACAGGCACAACCAGCACTATCGATCTTACCAATACACAGACAGGTTCTTCGCTCGGGCAATCGCTACCGGTAGCCAACGGGTTCCTGATGTATTTTGTTGGGCCAAGCAGCCGTACCGACGGATCAACGTCAACCGCGCCTGCCAATACTACATTAACAGCAGGGGGGTACATTAACCAGGGGGATGTTACCGTCAATTTATGGTACAGCCCTAACGGCGGAGTAGGGAAGCTTGGTAATACGGCATCATTATCCCCGGGCTATAACATGGTTGGTAACCCCTATCCCTGTACCATAAACCTGGCAACAGTTTTATCCGACAATAACAGCAGCACCGGAATTGATAACATTTACCTGTTATCGGCAAAAAATAGCCCAAACCAGGTTTACACCGCCTACACCCCCTCGGGTACCTCGGCGCCGCTGGGCACCGGCGGCCGCGGTTATGCTGCAAGCGGCGAAGGGTTTATGGTACATGCAAAATCATCTGCGGGCATTTCAGGCGCGCTTACATTTAAAGAAAGTGAAAAAGCGCCCCTTATTCAGCTCACAGGAAGTTCGTCGATTTTATCGGCACCCGAACGGCCAATACTTACCACAAGTAATATTAATACCGGAAGAAGTTTCAATCAACTAATTCCGGTCGGTGGCAACACAACTATTCAATCTATACAGGATGGGTTAACCGGTCTTTTCATGAAAATGGAAAAAGACAGTACAACTTATGATTATTGTGGTATCTATTTCAACGATCAATGGGATGCCAAATTCCATGATGGTGATGCCCTTGATCTTGACGGTGCCGGCCCGAGAGTTTATATGTCGAGCTATTCGTCAGATGGCATACGCTCGGCAGTTAAACACTTTCCCGATTATAAAAAAGGAGCGCTTATCAGGCTATATGCCGACAGTAAAACGGATGGTTTATATAAATTAAAAATAGAAGGCATCCAAAACATTGATACCCTTAATTACAAAATAACCTTACTGGACCATTTCAAGAATGATTCATTAGATATTGGACGCTATAAATCTTATGCTTTCAACATCTTAAAAAGCGATACCAACACTTTTGGCGCAAACCGGTTTAAGTTATCTATTAGGCAATTGCCGACATCTGCCTATCAATTGGCAAGTTTTAATGCCCAAAAGGCTACAGACGGTGTTTTACTTACCTGGCGTGCTTACAATGAAGGCAATAATTACTCCTTCAGTCTTGAAAAACAGCAGGCAAACGGGATCAACTATTCGCCAATTTATCAGTTGCAGAGCAATGGCGGCACAATTTATAAGTACACTGATAAAACACCAAACGCGGGCAATAACATTTACCGCTTAAAACAGGTCGACTTATTTGGAAACATCACCTACTCGGCCCTGGTTAATATTTACTATGATAAAAGTGGCAATGTTAATATGTTTACCCTTTACCCCAACCCCACCGCCGAAACGATCAATGTAAATGTAACATACGGCAAAACATCATCGGCGACAACCGGAAGCTATAAATTAAACATTTATGATGCCGCAGGAACATTGGTGACTCAAAGAACATCGGCTAACAGTAGCTGGTCTGAAAACGTTTCGCAGTTTAAACCAGGTGTTTATATTGTTGAATTAACAGAAAATGGCGGAAATTCGTTGGGAAAAGCTAAATTTGTAAAAAAATAAGTAATAGATATATTGATGAAGATTTGCAAGACTGGGTTGAAGTGCGTTTATAGTGTATTAGTTACGTTTCTTTTAATAACGGCGCCCGTAATAGGCCATGCGCAGGGTGAGTTGCCTTGTAATGATGCCGATCCTTTTAATTCAGCATGCCCGCTTGATACCTGGGTAGTGGCACTTGTAATTGCGGCTGGTTTATCGGCTGCAGTATATTTGCATCGCAAACAAAAAGCATTTCAATCCTAAAGTTTTTTCGTCAAACCTCGGTTTTATTATCTGAAGTTTGATATCATATTTCCGGTTCCCTATTGCCCCAAAACGCAGTACCAGTGCGTTAACACCTTCATATTCACCTGCCGGCCAAAAAAAAATACACCAACTTCGATGCCGATCCTTGCGCTGACGGTTTTCCTTCGGGGTGGCAAGCAATCAATATTCCTGTTGTAGTTAAAAAGAAAGTTAAATTTCTTTTTAACTACAGGCAGGTAGAATTATGTTTCACACCCGTCTTAAACAGCTTACTATCCAAAAAAGGTCCTCAAGTACACAAAATACAATCGGGGCAAACATTATTCTACTTTCCCGATATTTTTTTAAGAAAACACAAAACAATAACGCCTTCATTATCGTAAAAAAACACAGGTTTCTTTAAAGGAAAACCACCAGGTGTTCTAAGTCTATTTTATACCCGATAAGTTGAAACGTTTATACATTCTTTTAATAATCCTGATGTTTGTACCAGCAATACAGCTCCTGGCCCAAACTGCGCCCGGTATCACTTATTCACCTTCAACAAATATTTATTCAGTAGGTACTCCTATTACAACTCTTTCCCCCACAACTTCGGGCGGAGCGGTATCCCCGGCTAATTACGGTGCTGTTTCAACATTCGTAAGTTTAAATAGTGCTTACAGCATCTTCATTGATGGTTCAAACAATGTTTTTGCTACAGATTACAATAATGGTTATGTATATAAATATAACTCCGCCGGTACAAATACACTTTTTATTAATACGCCTTACTTTCAAACTTCAGAGGTAGCGGTAGATGGGTCGGGAAATATATACGTTTCTTGCTACACAAACAATGTTGTTTTAAAATATAGTTCAAGCGGAACACTATTGAATACAATAACTGGCTTTAGTAATCCTTTAGGAATTGCATTTGATGCATCAAACAATGCATACGTGGCTAACAGCGGGGCAGGTAACATTATTAAAATAGCGGCAGGTACAGCTGCAACAAGTACTTTTTTAACTGGCTTCTCATCAATATATGGAATAATTATCGACGCATCCGGCAACACATACGTTTCGCAACTCACTCAAAACAATATAATTAAAATTGCCAACGGATCAACCACTAAAACCACATTTGCAACCGGCTTTAACCTTCCACGACATTTAAGTGAAGATGCCTATGGCAATATTTACGTAGCCGATTACGGCAACAATGCTATCAAACGCATTAGCAGCACAGGTACTGTTACCACCATACTATCAACTGGCTTAAACAGTCCCCGACAAGCTGCATTCGATTCCAATGGTAATCTCTTTGAAGCCGACTATGGTACCAATACGATAAAAGAATCTTTGGCTACCACCTATTCTATCAGCGCCACATTGCCGGCAGGTTTAAGTTTCAGTACAACAACAGGCCAAATTACCGGCACCCCTACTGCTACATCAGCTTCAACCAACTATACTATTACTGCCTACAATACAGGTGGCAGCGGCAGTACCGTGGTAAATATAACCGTAAACTCAGGAGCGCCCTCTGTTACCAATGGTTCGGCTTGTGGTGCAGGTACGGTCACTTTAACTGCATCCGGCGGTTTTCCATCAGGCGGAACTTATAACTGGTATACCACTTCATCTGGCGGCGCAGCTTTACAGAGCACCACATCTGCCACCTACACTCCTACTATTGCAGCTACAAGAACATTTTATGTTTCATATACTTCCGGCGGTATCGAGACCTCCCGCACAGCAGTCACAGCAACTATTTATCCGGAAGTTTCTTCACCCATCGCCAACTCCACAATTTCTTATTCGTTTTCAGGAAACACAAAAGATGTTTCAGGTAATCAAAATGATGGCATATTAATAAGCGCTCCCACCCTTACCACAGACAGATATGGAGCGGCAAACAGTGCTTACAGCTTTAACGGCACCAACCAATTTATCGAAACTACAACCCCGGCAGGTAACCCTCAAACCTTCTCGATAAGTGTTTGGTTTAATACCTTAACCACGTCCGGTGGCCGGTTGGTTGGTATTTCGCAAAACCAGGCAGGCACAGGAAGCTTCGACAGGCATATTTACATGAATAACGCCGGTCAGATTTATTTTGGTGTTTATTTTGGCGCAACCAACACCGTTAATACCACATCGGCGTATAATGATGGTTACTGGCACCATGTTGTTGCCACATTATCAGCAACATCGGGCATGAAACTGTATGTTGATAACATACTTCAGGCATCAAATGCGGCTTATACATCGGCCGAACCGCAAACAAACGCCTACTGGGAAATAGGCGGCAATAATCTTGGTGGCTGGCCATCGTCGCCAACAAGCGCATATTTTAGTGGTAAAATTGATGATGTTTCCATTTACAGCACCGAACTATCTGCAGCCACGGTAGCTGCATCAAACGATGTATTACAAATTGGCACCTACGCCCCAGTATGCACCGGCAATCCGCTAACTATTTATGCGCCAACTATCACCGGTGCCACCTATACATGGACAGATCCTTCAGGCGCTACCACTACCGGGCAAAACCCAACATTTAGCAGTGCCATAGCTGGTACCTACTCGGTTACTGTAACCGGCGGGCCGGGGGGCTGTAGTTCGACAGCCACATTTACACCAACCCTCCTTACGGGGGCATCGTCGGCATTCACGGCCACTTCGCCGGTTTATGGATCAGGTACATCTACCGTTACCTATACTGGTACCGATCCGGCAACATCAACCTTTACCTGGGATTTTGGCGGCGGCACACCTGCAACAGGAACAGGAAAAGGGCCGTTTTCGGTTACCTGGAGTACTACCGGTACCAAAACTATTACCTTAACGGTTACCAATGCCGCCAGCTGCAGCTCAACATCAACTCAAACGGTTGTTTATAGTGGCGCCCTGGCAGGCTACGGTTTCAGCAAGCCAATTGTGTTAAACACATCATCAATAACCGGGGGCATATCATCAACCCTTACAAACTTTCCGGCGCTGGTTTATATACAGGACGACGCGCTTAAAACAGGTAATGCCTGCGGCGATAAGGTGCAATACCCAACAGGAAACGGTGGCGGTCTTGCGGCAGGTACAAACTACGATTTTGCTTTTACCCTTGCAGGCAGCACCACCGAATTGAATTATCAGATTGATACCTATGATCAGGTTAACGGCATTTTACTGGCCTGGGTACAGATAAGTTCATTAACGTCAACAAATACCAGTCTTACTTTTTATTTCGGATCGGCAACCCCTACGCATACTGCGGCGTTTGCCACATCCACATGGTCAAGCGATTATCTTGCCGTTTACCATTTTAGCGAAGGATCTGCCACGGCTACCGTTTTGGATGCAACCAGCAACGGCCGAAAGCTTACCCAATCAAATACAACCGTAAGCAACGATGAGATCCATGTAGCAGCTGGCATGCCGGTTGTTGGTGGTGGTTATAGTTTCAATGGTACAAGCAGTAAAATTATTCAAACCTCCGGCACAAATCCAGATATCACAGGCAAATTCACATTGTCGGCATGGGTATATTATAACGGCTCATCATCAAGTGATAATAAGATCATATCTGACGAACTGAATTATGGGCATGGCTACAAAATGAGCGTTAAATCGGGCAAAATCGAAACCGAAACACGAACAACAGCAAACCCGGTGCCAGGCAACCTCTTGCAAACAGGTACGGTATCGTCGGCAACGTGGACGTATATACAAGGTGAATTTGATGGTACCAAATTTATAAATTTTGTAAACGGAACGGCTTCGGCTACCACAGCAACCGGATACGCCCCTGAAGCCGGTAACGTAATTTCTTTGGGCGTTGACTATTTACTTCCAACCGGGACAACAAATTTTTATAACGGCTATATGGATGAAGTGCGCATCTCAAACGTTGCAAAATCGGCGGATTGGATAAAAGCAGAATATTACAATCAATCAAATCCTACAACTTTTACAAATTACAGTGGTTCTGTTTCTACTTATCCAACCAATGCCTCGGCGCTAACTGGCGCCCTTGTATACACATGGACAGGCACCACCAGTACCGACCCCACCGTTGCGGGCAATTGGGACATAGGCCAGGCACCAGTATTTAACAGCAAAACATCTTTTGTTGTTCCGGTTGTTGGCACCGGCAATTACCCGGCTTTAACTTCCGATGTCGGTATTTACGGCCTTACTATTGCCAATGGTGCATCACTTAATTTAAATGGTCATATTTTAAGTGTGGGATGCAATATTTACAATAATACAACCACCGGCGGCACAGGCATACTTAACGCAAGCAACATGGCATCGGCCATTAACTGGAACGGCTCACTGGCGGCACAATCCTACACCGGCACCAATAATACCAACACCGCTATACTGGGCAATATGACGGTAAATAACACAGCATCCGGCACAGTTACAATAAAAAGTGGGCCTGTAGATGTATACAATTTGCTAACAATGACACAGGGTAACCTGGCTATTGATAATGCCAGCAACGGGTTATTGACATTGAAAAGCTCAGCCTCGCAATCGGCAGCAGTCGCTGTGCTTCCGGTAGCCTGTAAAATCACCGGCCAGGTTGCGGTAGAACGTTTTTTAACCGGGGGTAATTCCTTATCGAACAGAGGATACCGCGTACTATCGTCACCTGTTAACCAAACAAGCGCCACCATAGCATCAACCAATACCTTTGCTATGAATTATATGGGCAGCCATACTTACAATAGTATTACCTATGCAGGCGCCATGACTGCCGGATTAAATGGTACTACCAATGGCTTTACCATTTCAAACGCCAACCCAACCATCTATTTGTACAAAGAGCCTCTTAAAATTGATAATAAAACCTTTACATCGGGTAAGCATGTTGGCGTTAGTAATATTTACACCTCCGGAGGTAACAGTGTGATTGACCTTACCGACGGTACAACTACAAAAGCGGTTCCTATAGGCAATGGCTTTATCATGTACTTTGTAGGCCCAAGCAGCCGTACAAGCGGTACCACTTCCATAACACCGGCAGATGCAACCATGAGCGCTACAGGCTATCTGAACCAGCAGGGTTTTACTGTAAATTTATGGTATACCCCTGCCGGCGGCGCAAACAAATTGTCAAATTCAGCAGTGGCGTTGCCGGGTTATAATCTGGTGGGTAACCCTTACGCATCAACAATTGATTTAAGTAAAGTATTGGCCGACAACGCCTCAGCAGCTACCGGGATAGACAATATCTATATCCTATCGGCCAAAAATAGTCCTAATCAAACCTATACTGTGTACACGGCTGCAGGTACCTCGGCACCTACCGGGACCAGCGGCCAGGGTTACGCATTAAGTGGCGAAGGTTTTATGGTGCATGTTAAAAGTTCGGCCGGCAACAACGGCGTACTAACCTTTAGCGAATCGGAAAAAGCGCCTACCGTTCAGCTTACAGGCACCTCCCTTATTATGGCCGAGCCGCAGAAACCTATTTTAGCAAACAATGGCAGCGTAAATACTGGCCTAAGCTTTAATGCCCTTACCCCCGCCGGCATGCAGCGAGACAGCCTTACCGGCTTGTACATGAAAATGGAAAAGGACAGCCTTACCTATGATTATTGCGGCATTTATTTTGGCCAAAACTGGGGTGCAAACTTCCAGGATGGCGATGCAMGGGATCTTGACGGGGCCGGGCCACAGGTGTACATGTCCAGTTTATCTGCAGATGGGATCCGCTCGGCAGTGAAGCACTTCCCCGACTACAGGAAAGGCCTAAAAATTAAGTTGTATGCAGATGGAAAAGCCAATGGCATGTATACTTTAAGAATGGAAGGCATCCGCAATATCGATACCAATAACTATAAAATAACGTTGCTTGATCACTTTAAAAAGGACTCTACGGATATTGGCCGCTACAAATCATACGCTTTTAATGTGTTAAAAAGCGATACCAATACTTTTGGCGCCAACCGCTTCGAGCTTTCCATTCAGCAACTGCCGGGTGCCAGGTACCAATTAGCAACATTTACTGCTCAAAAAGCTACAGATGGCGTACTGGTAACCTGGAGAACATACAATGAAGGCTCAAACTACTCCTTCACGCTGGAAAAACAACAAAGCAACGGAACCGACTTTTCGCCGGTTTATCAAATCCAAAGTGATGGCGGCACCATTTATAAGTACACCGATAAAACACCAAACACCGGTAATAATGTATATCGTTTAAAACAGGTAGACCTGTTTGGCAATATCACCTACTCGGCACCGGTTAACGTTTATTACGACAATAGCGGTAATGCAAGCCTGTTTAGTTTGTACCCCAACCCTACTGTAGAAAAGATTAATGTTAACGTTACCTACGGAAAAACAAACACAACGGCATCAACGTATAAGTTAACCATATATGATGTTACAGGTATGATGGTATTGCAAAAAACGACCGATAGCAGCACTTTTAGCGAAAATGTTTCGCAATTTAAACCTGGCGTTTACGTAGTTGAACTCAAAGATAAAAGTGGCAGCTCATTAGGAAAAGCCAAGTTCATGAAAAAATGATATAATTAAAACAGATGAAGATTGGTGCCTACAGGCTGAATACCAAAACGGTAACTACCCTACTTTTATTAACAATACCCCTTATTAGCAATGCCCAGGGCGAATTGCCATGTAATGATGCCGACCCATTTAACTCAGCCTGCCCGTTGGATAGCTGGGTAGTTGCTTTGGTTATTGCAACCGGGCTGTTTACTGTTATGTATTTACGTCGTAAACAAAAATCCCTCCGGGCTTAAGGCCCAAAGGGATTTTTAAATTTATTGCTTGCAGGTGAAATAAATTTTGGATTAAGCTTTTTTAGTGTCTAAAACAACCGGTGCATGGCCGGTATAATTAAGGTTAAGTTGCTCTAAAATACCGCTAACCACCTTTGGTAATTCTTTTAAAGTAGTTTTGGGATTGTGTAATTCGCCAACGCCAAAGCCACGCCACACCAGTTGCCTGGTATTGCGGTCGATGATATCGATGATTAAAGTACCCTCTTTGTACGGCACGCGGGCTACAACACCGCCGCCACCGTAATAAGGATATCCCCAGCCGTAGCCAAAGCCGCCGTATCCGTAAAACGGACGGTATCCCCAGCCAAAACCACCCCAGCCCCAGCCAGAGTAAAGCGTACCATAATAAGCAGGGTAAAATTCATTTTTTACGCCCCTACCTGTTACGGTTGAATAGCTTACCAGCAAATCCGGATCGGTCTCCTGTAGTTTTAGCCCTTTGGCTGTTAATGCCTCGATGGTAGTTTCTTTAACCTTCTCGTCGGCAATTTCCTTTTTTACAATGCCACCTGCCTTATTTGGCTGCGCATCGGGGGGCAACCAGGCAAAAGTACGGTAGGCAGTAAGATTGGTTTTGTTTTTTGCTGCGGTGTAATAGTTGTAACTGCTGCAAGCAGACAGGGCAGATACCAGCAACAGTACCAGTCCTGTGTTAATAATTGTTTTCATGACAAAATGCTCCCTTATATTTATTGTTAGACAATGCAGAAACGAAAGGTTTAATTTAAATATTATTTATTTAAATTAATTAGCTGGGCGTACAATTTCTCGGTAGGTAAACCAACCACATTGGTGTAAGAGCCACTTATCTTTTCGATACCGATAAGCCCAATCCGTTCCTGTATGCCGTACGAGCCGGCTTTATCAAGCGGGTTATATTGGGCAACATAACTGCTTATTTCGTCCAAAGTAAGCTTCCGGAAAAACACTTCAGATACGTCAAAAAATACATTGTATTGGTGCTTATACAACAGGCAAACCCCTGTAACCACCTGGTGAACTTTGCCCGACAGCATTTGCAGCATCTCCACAGCATGTGCCGGAGTTTCGGGCTTACCTAATATTAATCCGTCAACACAAACAATGGTATCAGCGGTCAGTACCACCTCGTCACCCACCGTTTCGTCAAAGGCTTCGGCTTTTTTACGGGCTATGTAAACAGCAACCTCCTGTGGCGTTAAGCCCTCGGGGTAACTTTCATCCACATCCTTCAGCACCACCTCAAATTCCATATCCATCAAACGCAAAAGCTCCTGCCTGCGCGGCGATTTTGATGCAAGAATAATTTTTGGAATATTCATTTTGGATGATAGATTTACAGATGATAAGCTTGTTTATCAAAGGCTTGTAGACAAAGGATAGAGTTTTTTGACTTTTTAATTTTGACTTTTGACATAACTTACCAGCTATACGCCTCTTCGCTCATCCACCTGTCCTGAACTTTAAGTACTTTTTCAATAATATCGCGGGCACAGCCTTTACCGCCGCCATAAGGCGAAACGTATGCGCTTACAGCTTTTATTTCTTCAACCGCATCGGCCGGGCAAACGGGCAGGCCGGCAAGTTTCATTACTTCCAAATCTGGGATATCGTCGCCCATGTATAATACGTTGGTAGCTATAATGGCTTTCTCCTCCAGGTAAATTTTAAAACGTTGAGATTTGGTATGCGTACCCATATAAACATCATTGATGCCCAGGCTGTTTAAACGATAAATAGCGCTTTTTGAACGGCTACCCGATATGGCACAAACATTATACCCGCATTTTACAGCAAGCTGTAAAGCATACCCATCCTTAATATTAAAGGCACGGCTTTGCTCGCCACTGTCCGTCACAAAAACAGAGCCATCGGTAAGCACACCATCCACATCAAAAATAAACGTGGTTATATCTTTTAATTTATTCAGGAACGACTCCATATTGTTTTATGATTTCACCGATTATTAGGGTGATTACACCGATTTAGGGTTGATTGCACTGCCAAAAATGAAAACTGCCAACCGTTAACTGCAAACCAACTATTGGTTATCCCGCCATTCGTATACCCAGGCTGATTGAATTTGCTCCAGGTGGCCTTCATTTGATTCTTCCCGTTTACCGGCAAAATTAGGTAGGCTTAATACCCACTCCAGCAACTCGGTAAAGCGGATACGGTATATTTTCGATTCGCCAAAATCATCGCCAAATTTTTCGTAAAGCTCCATGGCAATATCTTCGTAATCGTTCCAGTTAATGGGTAAGGCAAATTTATTATCGCTCATTTTTTATATGTTGTACGTTTTACGTGGTACGTTATACGTTTTTTAATCTCGTGTTAATTATCAGTGTGCGCAATTCACGTAAAACGTAAAACGTGATACGTAAAACCTCACCAACCTGCATGGCCTTAGTGCCCCATAAATGCCGACTGATCAGGAATGGTAACTTCTATATCGCCATCGATGATTACACACTGGCAGCCCAGGCGCGATGTTATACGCGGGTTTACAGCCCTGTCAATAAAATCCTCTTCCTTGTCAGATATTTCCTGGATGTTATCCATCCCTTTGTTTACGTAAACATGGCAGGTGCTGCATCCGCAAACGCCGCCGCAATTGTGCTGTAATTCAATGCCGTTCTCCAGGCATACGTCCAAAACAGATTCTCCCTCGGCTATTGGCAGCTCAACGGTGTCGTGCCCCTTCTCCTCGAAGTTTATCTTTACTTTAAAAATATTCATTTAGGCAAAAGTAACAAAATTACTTATCCTCATGCCCACCATTGTTGTTTTTGATAATACCCTGACTTAATAACGTGTACATTGCCTGCAAATGCGGTTGCCCTTCAAGCATTTGCAGGTGCGCGGCCATAGTAGTTTGGTCGTTACGTACCGCGGGCCCGGTTTGTACATTAGCCGGCAGTTGCTGTTGTACCTTTTGGGCCGTCTCTAAAATCAAGGGTCTCAGCAAATTAAAGTCAATTTCATGACCGGCAAGCAGTTGCTGGGCTACACCGTACAGATAATTGGGGAAATTACAGGCAAATACCGCTGCCAGGTGCAATATTTTACGCCCGGCCGAGTTAATGCTATAAATGCTGTTGCTAACAGTGGCCGCAAGTTGCTTAATATCAGTACATATACTATCATTTGCGGCTTCAATACACAAGGGGACAGTTAAAAAATCAACTTCGCGCGTTTTGCTAAATGTTTGCAGGGGATAAAGCACACCTGCATTGTTAGTATAGTCCAATAAAACATCGAGGCTGGTTGAGCCTGATGTATGTACTATTAATTTTTGATGTACGGCCAATGCTTCAGCAATTTGGGCAATAGCGTCATCCTTTACCGAAATAATAAAAATATCGGTTTCGGAACTGATTTCCGTAAGCAGGTTTGTGGCGGCAGCGCCAACATGGTAAGCCAACAAGGCCGCGTTGTGCATATTAGGGCTGTAAACCTGCACAATGCGGTGCCCCGCATTTTTAAATGCCGCTGCCATGTGGGTTGCAACGTTGCCCGATCCGATAAATGTTAAGCGCATATAAATTTTACATTTAATGTAAAAATAGATTAACTACCGATTAAATATTTGTGTATTTTAGTAATCATCATCCTAATACCTCATGAAAATACTCAAAGCGAGCATAATAATTATAATATTCCTGGTCGGCGCGGCTACTTTAATACTATTTGGTTTTTATAAATATAATAATAAAGAGAAAAAAATACTTACCAATACCGACCGTAAAAATATTGCCGGCAGCTTTATCAAATTAAGCCAGGGCGTTACTCATTACGAACTAAAAGGCCCCGAAAATGGCGAAGTCATTGTGCTTGTCCACGGCTTCAGCGTACCATATTATATATGGGATGGCACTTATGAATATCTTATTAGCAAAGGCTATAAAGTATTACGATATGACACCTACGGCAGGGGCTATTCTGACAGGCCCGAGGTTACTTATAATAAAGAACTTTACACCAATCAACTGCTGGAACTGATAAGTCAGCTAAAGTTACAGGCCGGCAAAGTAAACCTTGCAGGTGTATCATTCGGCGGTAAAATTGTAACCGACTTTACCTGCCAGCATCCTGATATAGTGAACAAAGTTATACTTATTGACCCGGTATACGAACAACAGAGGCCAAAAGCGCCTAAATATTTGGCCATGTATAACGAAGCCGTAAACTCCGACGAGCGGGCCGCGGGGCAGGTTACCGATTTTAAGTATCCTAAACAGCATCCCGGATGGAAAAACCTGTATCTGCCACAAATGCAATACAAGGGTTTCAGGAATGCCCTGGTTTCAACTCTCTACGATTATGAAAAACAAGGCCGTCAAAGCTACGTTTGCCTTAACGGAGCCAATAAACCGGTATTGCTCATATGGGGCAAAGATGATAAAACCGTACCATTCGTTTACAGCGATACCATACGCAGCATTTTGAAAGTGAACTTTTTCCCGGTAACCGATGCGGCGCATTTGCCTTTTTTAGAAAAACCCGATTTGGTAAACCCAAAAATTGTCTCGTTTTTAAAACAGGGGTAGGGATTATTGATTGTTGAGCGCGCGTGCAATAGGTTTGGCGTCGCAAAGCCCGTGATAGCAGTGAAGTTTTAACTTAAAAAGACCGGCTTCAATATCGAAAACCGGTCTTTTAATTTTATATAATTGAACTATAATCGCTACGGTACTATGCTCCATAACTCGGCATCGTACTGGTTTTCGTACCATTGCTCCAGCTTGGTACCGGGGGTGGTATTGCTGTTGGGTACATTTAGCGCCAGTAAACTGCGGCGGCAGATGATCTTGAAATAGCCGCTGCCCATATCCTGAACCCGCCACTCCTGTGCATTGCCGCCTACATCGTTCCATTCTATCAAAATATTACCAGCGTTTAAGGAGTTACCGGCATCATCCAAACACAAATTACTTGCTGCCGATTTTATTTTATAATATCCATTACCTAAACTGGTAAATACCCATTTTTGCGCTATGTTACCGTTATCTGTCCACTCCTGTAACTGTGTGCCGGGCGTAGTCGAGCCGCTCGGCACGTCCAGGCATTGCCCGGTAACTTTTGATTTAATGCGATAGGTACCATTGGCTATAGGTATGCTATAGCTTGTACCAATAGCGGGCGCAGGGATTGGAATACCTTTTTCAATCGGATAACCCAAAAAGGGCACATCGCCATCCCAGGCAAATTGCTGGGTCATGATCCTCCTGTCCCAGCCCGAGCCATCGGCATTGGCGGCATGGTATACTATCCACCACTGGATATTATCGGGCGATTTAACAAACGACGCATGCCCAGGGCCAAATACGTTGCCAAATTTTGCAAATGCCGGGGTTGATTGCTTTGTCCACGATGCTTTTGACATTAAGTTGCCGTTGGTGCAGGTAAGGCGGCCAAGGCAATAATCATTAGTCCAGCTGCCACTTGCCGAATAGATAACGCTAACCGTTGTGCCGCTTACCAGTGTTTCGGGGCCTTCGTTCACGGTTGGCGTGCCCACTTTTTCCCAGGCATAATCGGGCCGCGAGATCTCCACCCTTTGGCTGTTGATGGTATAAGGATTACTCATGGTAGCTATATACAGGTACTGTGATACATTGGTAGTACCCTCCCAGCCCGACCATACAAAATAAGTTACCCCGTTATACACAAACGGAGAGCCGTCAATTGCCCAATTATCGGTAGTGGCCGCCAGTTTGGCTTTGTAGTTGTACCCGCCGTTTAACGGGTCGTTGGCATCAATACCGCCCTCCAGCACATGCATGCGGTGGTTGCTATTATTACCATCATCGGCGGCAAAGTATACATACCAACGCCCGCCCAGGAAATGCAGCTCGGGCGCCCACAAATCGCTTGAATAGCTGGTGCCCGCCGGTGGTGTAAAAATATAGGTTTTGGCCTGCTGCAGGATGCTTTGCGGTGCAGATGATTTGGCTATCCAAAGCCGGCCACCGTCCGATCCGCAGTAATAATAATAGCTGCCAACGCGTATCACCCATGGATCATAATAGCTGCCGTTATCAATGGAGGGTAGCGCATTGGTAAAAATGGCCGACAGACTGTTGGTTTTGGATTTCGACAATTGGCTTGAATCGGCAGCAGCGCCAGTTTTTAATGTGGCTTTCGTTTTTTGACAACTGTTAAATAGTAACATCGACGCGATGGCCGATAGGATCAGAAACTTGTTTTTCATATTATAGGTTATTGGTTAGCATTCATGAACCTCCGCTTTGCATCATAGCATGGCGTACCCAAACCATCGTTTTACATGCACCCCAAACCATCCCACCCTCATTTTATAAAGCAGCGAAAATGGCAGGCACCCGCTTTGTAAAACAAATTCGGATTTAAATCAGTAAGATGTTAAGCAATAGTTATTGTTTATAAATTGGTGCTTATAAGCGCACTTGACAGTTTGCTTAATAAGCAAGCAAATAACTTTATTTATAGGGAAACAATTGAGTATCAACGTATCAATAGTTAGTTAAATCGTATCATTTTTACCGATTCTAAAAGTTCTCGCTTTTTGCTAACTTGAGTTAATGAAACCTGAATTACTACTGTGCCTTTTTGCATTGCTGAGCTTTAGTTATTATGCAAACACTGCTCCTTTAAAAAAAGATACCAGCTATACTATTGCGCAGGCAAGAAGGATGGCTAAAAAACACATAGGAGTAACCAGGGAAGCGATAAAAGGCTATAAGCCGGGCTTTGATAATTGCTTATTTACCAACAAGTATACTGTAGCTAACAGGCTAAAGAAATACCCTTATTCCGTGGCGATTAAAATAATGTTGGTATCATATTACGGTGGCGGGCAACCAAATCAGGATATTAAAATTGACTCGCCTTTCAATGCTCCCATCCCATCAACTCACAAGCAGGGCAAGCATTACATGGGCTTAGTTATAAAGAATAAAAAATTGGACTATTCTACGCTGATAGAAACAAAAGTTTTAAACCAGCAACAAGTTGCAGACCTAACCAACATTATTTTCAATTATGAATATGCCGGTATGAAAAACTACACAGTTACAGGTTTTGCAGCGTGTTTTGAGCCAAGAAATTCCATTTTGTTTTTTGATGAAAACGGGGAAATATTTGACCATCTCGACATTTGTTTCCACTGTAATAATTATGAATCGGCTTCAAAAAAGTTAAGTATAGGAACTGCGTGTGCTCAAAAATTCGGCATGCTTGCCCGTTTTTTTATAAAAGCAGGAATTAGATATGGGGCGGATAACAAAGTACCGTTAGATTAATTGCAAAAGCGTAGCAATCCGGCAGGGCAAACGTCGATTTAAACTGGAAGCCTCTCAGCCCAGTTCAATCCACCATCCAATTCTTCTCTGCTAAATTCGATATGTACCACCCTCCTTTTTTTATTATTGGTAGTACGGTTTGATGCATGGAGCAGCAGGGGGCGCATAATCATTAAGCCGCCTGCGTTTACATTGCAGGTGGTTTCAGTTTCCAGGTCCCATTTAATGGTTTCTAGGCGATACACGCCCTTTTTGTGCGATCCGGCTACAACCTTCAGCGCACCGTTGTCGCCGTTGGTATCGTCGAGATGAATGCGGATGGTGAAGTTATTTTGCAGGATGTTTAAAGGCGGCTGTACGCCAAACTGGTTTTGTTTTACCGTCCAGGGGCCATAACCGGGAGCATCGGTCCTCTTATCAACCACAATGGTTAAATCCTGGTGCCAGGCTACAAACCAGTTGCTTAGTTCGGGCTTATCAAAGTAAATGGATTTGGTAACAAAGTATCCTTCGCCAAATAACGCCAGGATGAGTTCCTTTACCTTTGGGTTAAAAATTAAAGGAATTACCTGCGGCAGTTCCTTTAAAAATTGCCTGATGGCAAACAGATCGTCGGTTTTACGGAAGGCGGGGTTCGACTGATCGGCCGCTTCAATCGCAGCGATAATACTGTTAACCTCCGCCTGGGTGTAAATATCATTTACAATGGCAAAACCATCGTTTAAAATATTATCCTGTTGTGTTGTTACCACAGCCGGGCCTGGTTTAAACCGTTTTTAATTCGCTTTTACGGCGCAGTATCGACATAAAGAAACCAATCACCATAATGATAGTGCCCGCCCAAAAGAAATTGATAAAAGGAAACTGAATAGCCTTCATCACCACGAATTTCTTTTTGCTTTCGGGCTGCTGGTAAACCACAATCTCTACCGTTTTATGCTCAGGTATTACCTTGCTGAAACGCAGTTTTAAACCGGCATCATCAACCTTGCGGGCAAAATCAAACACGTTGCCGTTTTTGATCATGTAAACCGGGGTAGCGCTGTATTTATTACCGTTAGATACAATTTCCAAGTGCGCGCCAATGGCCACATCACTATCGCTAAGGGGAATGTTTTGAACTTTAGCCTCCTTGTTTAAACCTGTTAATACAATATATCCATCGCGGTACCTAATAGTGTCGCCGGTTTTTACTTCGTGGCTCACCGGTGCATCGTAATTCTTATCATCGTTATCAGCATCGTGAGCAGCTTCGGCGCTTTCGGTACCTGCTTCGGTAGGCGTAATAGCGTTGGTTAGGGTAATGTGTGTGTAGATATCGCTAAACAGGTAATGGCGTGTATCCGGCGAAGCCGACATGGTGCCTTTGCTTACCTGTACTTTAGGTTTCAATGTAAACTCCTCGGTAACCTTGCCGCTTGCATCTATCTTTTTGTAGTTGATTTTAAACCAGTGATTTGGGGATGATATCGAATCGCCTATATAAGTAACGGTATAATCGCCCAGTTTTGTTGGCTGGTTGCGGTAAACTGTTACGTTTTCGCGCGGGTTTTCCTCTTTGGCAAATTCGGCGTTATATGCTTCGCCGGTGTTGTTTATAGATATTACCTTACTGGTACCTGCCGAAATAAGCGCGCCTATCATCAGCAAACCAAAACCAATATGCGCCACTGCCGAGCCGGCCAGTTTAAACTTGCCTTTGAAAGCATCGGCCAAAACTTTGCCGTTAACCAGTACCGAATAAACCGAACCCCACATGGCCAGCACAAACACAAAGTTGAGTTTGTACACCCCGGTTGTATAAGCGATAAGGGCTGTTAACGCAGCGGCAATTAGCAGGTATGAACCTGTTATTACAAAGAATTTAGTAACATCTGTTTTTTTGTACTTCAAAAACTGGCTGAAACCGGTTACTAAAACGATAACAAACACAAACGACGACTGGATAACGTTGTAATGCTTAATAATATCAGATGGCGGCGCCATTTTGGTATGGAAAATGGCATTCCAAACCGGCACCGAAGTAACCACCAGCAAATGGAAGCAAGACAGGCCCATGAATACGGCGCCTACAAACATCCAAAATTCGCGGCTGTAAGTATCTTCATCTTTTTTGGTGATAGGCAATTCTTTCCAGCGGGATACCAATAACCATACAGATATAGCCAGGAATATAAAAATACTGATCACCAACTGCCAAAACATGCCCAAGTCGGTAAAGGAGTGTACCGATGTATCGCCCAGGATACCGCTCCTGTTCAGGAACGATGAATACCATACTAAAACGTTGCTTAGCAGTACTAAAAAGGTAGCTGTAAAATAGGAATGGCCGGTGTTTTTGAATACGATTAATACGTGCAGCCCCGCTACAAGTACAATCCAGGGAAAGATAGAGGCATTCTCTACCGGGTCCCAGGCCCAAAAGCCGCCAAAGTTAAGCGACTCATATGCCCAAAACGATCCCATCACCACACCAGTACCCAATATCATACAGGCAAACAGGGCGTAAGGGATTGCGGGGGCTACCCACTCTTTATATTTTTTTTGCCAAAGCCCCGCTACGGCGTAAGCAAATGGCACTACCATGGATGCAAAACCCAGGAACAAGGTTGGCGGGTGAATTATCATCCAGTAATTTTGCAGTGATGGCACCATGCCCTGCCCGTCTTTAATAAACTCCAGGTAATTGGGGTTTGAGAAGATGGGCGCTTCCATTGATTGCCTTAACAGCAAGAACGGCGAGCTGCCTATCCGCTGACCAAAAACTTCGACACCTAAAACCATAGCTGCCAATACCACCTGCGACATAGCCACAACCGTCATCACCGGGCRCTCCCATGATTTGGAGCGGAAGATAAGTAAGGTACCTAAAACTGCCTGCCAGAATAGCCAAAGCAAAAAGCCGCCTTCTTGTCCGTTCCAAAAGGCCGAAAGGATATAGTAAATAGGCAATGAGCGCGAGGTATAAGCCCAGGCGTAATGATATTCGAAATAATGCTTATAGATAAGTGTAAACAGGCATACACCTATCCCTATAATAGAAGCTAAATTTACCAGGAAGCCCGCGCGGCCCAATTTTTGCCAAAGGCTGTTTTGCTTGCCGGCATCGTCGGTAGTGGCAAAATAATAACTGATAAATGATAAAAGCGCGGCACCGAACGAAAGGACGATAAAGAACTGGCCTATCTGGCCCGGTAAAAGGTGTTCACCTTTAAATTGAATATCCATTAAAACGGGTTTATATGCTGGCCGACGCGGCCTTAACTTCTTTGGTTTCTAACTTATCCTGCGTGTATTTGGATGGGCATTTCATCAGGATACTTGATGCGTGGAACTCGCTGCCAACCATTTTACCGGTGAGCACCAATTGCTCGCTGCGCTCAAAATCTTCAGGCTTGGGGCCTTTCAATATTACCTTGCACTCCTCGCCGTTATTGTCCTTCGCGTAAAAAGAAAAGTAGTTGGCATCCTTAGTGGCATCAAAATATAACTCTTTTGCTTTATTAAGGTGGCCAACAATATGCAGCTCGCTGCTGGTTTTTTCGGCATCGCCAAAAGAACCATATGTGCTTGTGTTAGCGTATACACTTATGATAACCGCTATAGCTATAGCTATAACAACAAGACCAAAAATTGAACTTTTTTTCATCTGCGGTTTATAAAATAAAAATCGTTTTGCAAAAATACAAAACCTAAAGCTAATAATGTTTATTAAGGGTTGTTTGTGTTATTTAGAATCATTCTTAAGAAAAATCAAGAGTTAAGAATCAAGAGTCGAGACCTGGGAGTGGTTAACACCTTGTAATATATTTTAACGTATTGATTTGTAACTTCTTTATTTCGTGCATAAATTAATAAATTTGTTTATGGAAACGCTAATCATGCACCCGAAGAATAAGGAACAGCTATTGGCTTTAAAAGCTATTGCGAAAGCCTTGAAGATTACTGTTGAAACCCGGAAAAGCCCCTACGACCCTGATTTTGTGGTGATGGTAAAAGACGCTGAAAAACGAGGTAATTATAAAACTATTGATGTGGCTGATATATGGGGCAGTTTAAACTCCAAGTAGAGGAATTAGCCGAAGCGCATATAAGGCGACACTTAAAATCCGGAGACAAAGCGAGTATAAAGAAGATCGAAAAAATACTTGTCGAGCTTACAGAAACACCATATAATGGTATTGGAAACCCAGAGGCTTTAAAATACGAGCTTTCTGGATTTTGATCGAGAAAGATTAACCAAAAAGACCGGTTAATATACAAAGTAGAAGAAGATGTTGTCACCGTCTTTGTGATCTCTGCTATGGGGCATTATAATAGTAAGTAACCCACAAGTTCCCGATAACTGTGTGCTCAGAGGCGTCGTCCCGGTAAGCCATCGGTTTGTCGAATGCGAACGAATTGCGATCTGTGAGGACACAGATCGCGGAGTAGATACACAATAGACCTTACTCTTTCACCAATTTCTTATTTCTTATCACATAATACCCAAACAATCCCTTGTTTACCGTGAGCACTCCGTATGACATGCTATCTACTTCGGCATCGGTTGAGGTTGATATACTGCGCTCAAGGTCGCGAAATTTTATTGTAGCATAGGGACTATTACGCCGGTATTGGTGGTGTTTTTCTATAATTATCTCCTTCAGCATAACATTCTTTTTGTCGGCAAAGAAGCTATTGACAGAGAGCACTATTGTGGTAAAGATGCCCATCAGCGGTATAACCGGGGCCAAGTAATAGCGGTAGTCTTTATTAAAGATAAAGGATACCACCAGGCCAAATATCAGCTCGCCGCCAAGCGGCAGCTGGTATCCAATAAACGTATCGCGATACAGGCTAAAGCTTTTAAAAAAAGCGTAAATTCCAACTCCGTAAAGTAACAGTAACCACCAGCCTTTTATCCGGGCAACACGTTGTTGCTCCTTTCGTTCGGATATCCTTTGTTCTCGTTTATTCACAGTACGTTATTGCTTCATTTCGTTCTGCAGTTGCTTGTACAACGCCTTTAAATCTATTTTGAAATTATTGAGCCTTAAAGTTTTGGCGGCATTTAATAAAAGATCGCTATTGGTTTCCAAGGTTTCGCCCTGGGTAACCGGATTATTTAAGTTCAACACATGAGCAAAGCAAAGGGTGCTTAAGTTTAGCTGTTGTAAAACCGATTTATTGTCGGGAGGCATATTATAGGTCCAAAACAAAAACAGTTTATTATTTATGGTTATCCATTTTTCAGTAACGCCGGAAATTTTCATCTTAACCTCCTTTTTTACATAGTCAAGTTCGTAATCAGCATAGCCAAGCAATTCAGCCTTTTGTCTTGCCAATGTTGTGTCGGTTGTACTTAAAGCGCTGTTGGGTATCAAAATAAACTGTAAGGGTTTATTATCGACATTAATAAGATTAGGATTATCTGTTGGCGCAATCTTTTTTGATACCACATCAAAAGTAATGGAACGCTTGTCGCTGGTATAAACCACTTTGGCGCCTGATTTTGTTTCCATTTAAGCCGGAGTGAATTTTTCGGTGGTTTGTGCAAAAAGTTTACCGCTGCACAACAGGAGCGATAGTATTAAGGTTCGGGTTTGCATTGATGTTGATTTGGGGACAAGATATAAAAATGCGGGAAATGTTTACAAATTATGTGGATGTCAGTTAAGCAAGAGCGAACAGCCCGCATTAGCGAAGTATTGCCGGTACAGGCCCGAGCTAATGCCCGGTGCGCGTATAAGCGCATAGCGCGGGCCGCAGGCAATGCCATGATAAGCTGTATTGTATGTATTACTCTTTGACCAGTTTACTTTGTTGGATAACGTAATAACCCAACAGCCCTTTATTAACCGTTAATAGGAGATAGGATGAGCTGTCGAGTTGAGACTCATCGTAAACAGGTATACTTTTAACCAATCCCTGGTAATTGACAACCACATAAGCATCGGATTTACCTTGCTTGTATTGTTTTTGAATAATGGGTTGTTTTAGTGTTACGAATTTATTACTGGCAAATACGTTGTTTATTATCAACGGGATATTGACCATTAAGGAGCATGCGCCCAATATCATGAAACGATACAGGTGCTGCTTTTTCCTGATAGCCAGCAAAATTAACACACCCGAAACTATGCCTGCTGTTACCAGCCATGTTGGGTTGATAAGTGTGCGTTCAAGGCAGCTAAACATATAGCTAAACGAAATAAGAGCAAGTATAACAAGTAATACACGCGCCGAGGTAAAATACTCGTCGTCATGGATTTCGGTTGTGCCGGGTCTGTTCGATTTAGGCTTTTGCACCTCTTTAAATTTTATCCAATATTAATTAAAAAGAGGCAAATTTTAAATTCCGGCATTTACATTAAAGGGGTAGGTTGTTGAAAATAAAAAGAGGCAAGTTGTCAAACCTGCCCCTTTCTTACTATAACATCGAACCTTCGCAGTTCGCGATTGCTTCGTTCCTCACAAAAACATGGTTATAAACGCTTTGCACCAATGACCAATGACTAATGACAGCGCAGCGAAATGACCAATAACTGCGAAGCAAATGACCAATGACAGCGAAGCGAAATGACCAATGACTAATATTTTACGGCCAGATACCTAAGTTTTGGTAGCTTACTGCTATTTTATTAATTGCACCTACCATGGCAGCGCTACGCAGGGTATCAATAGCCGGGTTGTTTTTGTAAATCTCCCTGATCTCGTGGTACGAACGGATCATGGTATCTTCCAAACCGGAGTTTACCAATTCTAATTCAGAAGCACCTTTGATGATGGTTGACCTTTGCATCGGGGTTAATGATGTACCGGTGATGCCCTCTACCATGTTTACCAGGTTAAGGTTTGAGTTTTCCTCAAACCTGCGGTTCATACGACCAAAGGCTACGTGGCTCAGGTTTTTTAACCACTCAAAATATGATACCGTTACCCCGCCGGCATTGGCATACATATCCGGGATGATGATACCGCCGTTGGCATAAAATATGGCTTCGGCCTCGGGCGAGGTTGGGCCGTTTGCACCTTCGGCAATAATTTTTGCTTGTATGTTGCGGATGTTGGCTTCGGTTATCTGGTTTTCTAAAGCTGCCGGTACCAGGATATCGCATGGCTGCTCCAGGCCTTCCATGGTATTCTTAAATTCTTGTGTTGCATCTGCGTAACCCAAAATAGATCCACTTGCTTTGCGGTGCTGGAAAACTGCTTCAACATCCAACCCGTTTTCGTTATAGATAGCGCCTTCAAATTCGCAAAGGCCTACAATGATGGCGCCAAATTCGGCCAGGAACTTGGCAGAGTAGTAACCTACGTTACCTAAACCCTGCACAATGATCCGTTTGCCCGATAAACCTGGCAGCAGGCCAATTTTTTGCATATCATCGCCAAAGCTAACACACTCGCGGATAGCGATAGCTACACCGCGGCCTGTTGCCTCCCTCCTGCCTGCAATACCATGCAAGGCAATTGGCTTGCCGGTAACAGCACCCATGGCATCCAGCTGACCAGGGTTCATGGTGGCATACGTATCGGCAATCCAGCTCATTTCGCGTTCGCCGCTGCCGTAATCGGGGGCGGGTACATCGATGCTGGGGCCAATAAAGTTTTTCTTGATCAGCTCTACAGTATAGCGGCGGGTGATGTTTTCCAGTTCACTTACGGTGTATTTTTTAGGATCTATTTTAATGCCGCCTTTTGCGCCGCCGAAGGGAACGTTTACGATAGCACACTTGTAGGTCATGAGGGCGGCCAGGGCCATTACCTCATCCTCGTTCACCATTTCGCTGTAGCGGATACCGCCTTTGGTTGGCGATTGGTGGTGCGAGTGTTCAACGCGCCAGGCGTCAATTACCTCGAAACCATTACCCCTGCGGATAGGAAAACGGAAACGGTAAACACTGTTACATGACTTAATCTGATCCAGCAAACCAGCGTCGTGTTTGGTAAACTGTGCTGCGTAATCAAAGTTTTTACATACGTCGCCAAAAAAGTGGGTTTCCTGGTCGGCAACTAAAATATTGGTATCCATAATTATTGTATAAATATTAAACTCTTAAAAAAGTGTGCAAATTTGGTACAATTTTTATCAATATTGCAAATATATTATAGTTAGTGTTTCAGGTACACACTATGCATGCATAGTAAAATCGGTGTTTAAACAGAATAGGGCTATCTTTTTTATTATTGGTTTTTTTCTATTTTTCTAAGCCTGCGGTCGATAGAGAACAGATAAATGGCCAGTCCTAAAAAAACGATCACGATAGTACACACTACGACGTATATTTTCCCCGAACTGCGCAACACGTCGGCCATTTCAACCGGACCATTCTGTTGTGCAAAAGCAGTAGCAAAGCTCAGCAACAACATTAACATTAATGTTAACTTTTTCATTAATTTATTTGGTTCTTTTTATATTCAATTAAACGGATGCGGTAACGTACCGATGCTATCCACACGCCCATAGCGCTCCAGGCAATAAATGCCGGGTACAATACCATACGCATGCGGTTATCCATATCCAGCTTGCCGAAGGCAGGGTTACCGCCGTTGCCGGGGTGTAATGAATCTGTCATACGGGGCAGTACCATAATGAGTACGATCATGATAGGGAACGCGAAGATGTTATAAATGGCCGAAATTTTGGCGCGCTTTTGCTCCTCATCGATAGAGTTACGTAGTACCGAGTAAGCACAATACAACAGGAACGCAATGGCCGCGCTGTTTTGCTTAGGATCGTTACTCCAGAAAGCGCCCCAGGTGTACCTGGCCCAAAGCATACCGGTTATAAGCCCTATAACAAAAAAGAAAAGGCCTGTATTAGCGCTTTCTACGGCTATCAGGTCGTATTCCTCTTTACCGGTTTGCAGGTATTTAATACTGTAGTAAACCGATATGGTAAATACAGTAAACATGGCCATCCACATGGGTACGTGGAAATAAGTATTACGGATAGTTTCGTGCAGGATGGGCATGGTTGGCACGCCAAGTAATAAGCCCGCAATAAGTGTGTAAACAATCACAATTACGGTTACTACCTTCCACCAGGTTTGATAAATAAACTTCATATTATTTGGATGGCCAAAGGTAGAAAAAAATGTTCATTGGTTCACTGGTTCATTAGTTCATTGGTGGCATAGTTGGTTACCGGAATAGCTGGAGATAAATAGCCCAAATAAAACACATCACCACTCTTATCAAACAAGCTAATTAACCGCCAATCACCAATAAACTAATGAACCAGTGAACCAATGAACGAAAAAGACAACACCAATGAACTAATGAACCAGTAAACCAATGAACTAATAAGATTTGATTTTGGTAAACTTCGGATTGAATTGCGCAAACCAGCCGTAATATGGCGTGTTACCTTTGTGCTGTTAAATTAAAATACACAAATGGAACCAATAAATAAAATAGCCCTTATTACCGGCGGCAGCCGTGGTTTGGGCAAAAACATGGCTTTTGCCCTGGCCAAAAAAGGCATCAACGTAATAATTACCTATCATAGCAAACAAGATGAAGCACAGGCCGTGGTAACCGAAGCCGAAAACCTGGGCGTTAAAGCCGCCGCCCTGCAATTAGATGCCGGCGATGTTAAAAGCTTCGACGGCTTTTTTAATCAATTAAAAACGGTTTTGAAGGAAAAGTTTGACACCACCAACTTCGATTTCCTGGTTAACAATGCAGGGATTGGTATTCACGCCCCCTTTGCTGATACCAACGAGGAAGATTTTGATTTACTGGTTAACGTACACTTAAAAGGTGTTTTCTTTTTAACCCAAAAAGCGTTGCCCCTGATTAATGATGGTGGCCGCATTATCAACCTATCGAGCGGACTGGCACGTTTTAGTAACCCGGGTTATGCTGCTTACGCAGCCATGAAGGGTGCCATTGAAGTATTAACCCGTTACCAGGCCAAAGAACTGGGTGCCCGCGGCATAGCGGTAAACACCGTGGCCCCCGGCGCCATTGAAACTGATTTTGGCGGCGGCGTGGTACGCGATAATGAGCAGGTAAACAAAATGATTGCCGGTGTAACCGCACTTGGCCGTGTTGGCGTACCCGATGATATTGGCGGCGTGGTAGCGTTTTTGTGCACAGAAGATGCGCGTTGGATTAATGCGCAACGCATTGAAGTATCGGGCGGCATGAACGTTTAACGCGGTTTCGCCATCACACAAAAAAACTCCCGGTTGGCAGCCGGGAGTTTTCAAACAAAAATTCAAACCAATAAATAACTAACCTTTTACACCTTGTTGTACGTGAACCAAAACGTAATGGTTACGTTAAAAATTAGATTTTTTATTTATTTAAACAACTCAATACAAATTGATTATCCCCCGGTTACTTTAGCCACCGAAGGCTTACTTTAAACTTTAGACGGCGCTACGCCAAAGGCTTTTTTAAACGCGAACGAGAAGTGCGAGAGGTCTTCAAAACCCAGTTCAAGGTAAACCTCAGATGGGGCCTGCTTTTTCTGCTTAATCAGGTAGTGGGCCTGTTGCAGCCTGCGCTGCTGTAACCATTTGCCGGGGGTAGTATGAAAGGTTTTTTCAAAATCGCGTTTAAACGTGGCCAAACTCCGTCCTGTTAGGTAGGCAAAGCGTTTTAGCTCTACATTAAACTGGTAATTTTTGTTCATAAAGCCTTCCAGGTCTATTTTACCAGGCTCGCTGAAATCAAACAGCACATCGTTAAGTTCGGGATTGCCCTGCAGTAATATCAATATAGCTTCGCGGAGTTTTAAACGTTGTAACTCATTGCTAATGGTATGTCCGCTCTGCTGGTAAGGCAACAGCGACTCCATAAAGCTTTTATATAAAGCGTTGGGCTTTAAAGCGATAAAAGGCCCGTCGGCATCATGCTTTTCTGATTTCAGGCCGTACTCTATACTAAAGTTACGCAAGGTTTGCTGGTCGAGGTAGATGGATAAAGCCCTGTACTCGCCATTGAGCGGTGGCGATTTTATAAATTTGATAAGGTGATTGCGTTTGCTTAACCTAAAATCACCCTCTTTAACATGATAAGTATGCTCTCCGTCGGTTATCTGGATGGAGCCGGCTATCTGGTAACTAAAAACATGCTCGGGCACAAACTGCTCGCCCTCCCTGCTCCTGGTAATGTAGCAGGAGTGCTTTATTTGCTGTAAAATGGGTTCTTTATCCTGTTTAAGCATATCATTCAAATTTACAATAATAGCTGCGCCTGTAAAATAAACCTGCACAGCTATTATTCCTGGTGATTATTTTTTGAGCGTGAGGTATGCTTTTCCCTGCGCCGACTCAAAGAAGTTCTCCGATTCATCATGATCGGTTGAAATACTTAAGGGGGCCCATTTTTCAAGTTCGGCCATTTTTGCGGCGTCGGATGCTTTTACAATTGCTAAGCCCTCGCTGCCCAGTATTAAATGTAGTGGCGGCTGCGGATGGTCAACAATTTCAAGCATTATTTTTGCAGCCTTATCAGGGTCGCCAACCGGTTTAAAATTGCCACTTTTGAAAAAGGCGGCCCTTTTTTCGACTGTAGATTCGTATCCTTCAATTGATTGTGCGTAAGTCATCGAGTCGCCGGCCCAATCTGTGCGAAAACCACCCGGTTCAATCACAATTACTTTGATACCCAATGGGGCCACTTCCTGTGCAAGGCCCTCGCTAAAGCCGCTCAAGCCAAACTTTGCTGCCTGGTAAATGCTTACACCACCGCTACCTACCCTACCACCAATGGAGCTGATTTGCAAAATATGCCCCGACCGTTGTTTACGCATATGAGGCAAGGCCGCGCGGGTAATTGCTATAGGTGCCCACAGGTTGGTATCCAGCTGGCTATGCACCTGCTCATCCGTATAAGCTTCGGCAGCACCGGTAATACCGAAGCCAGCATTGTTTACCAATACATCTATGCGGCCAAAATGCTGTATCGTACTTTCAATAGCTGCGTTTATTTGTTGCTGGCTTGTTACATCCAGTTGAATGGGAAGCACCTGGTTAGGGTATTTATCTATAAAATCCTGTAACTGCCCGGGGTTACGGGCTGTAGCGGCTACTTTATCTCCTTTGGCCAATACTGCTGCTGTGAGGCTGCGTCCCAATCCGCGGGAGCTGCCTGTAATAAACCATACTTTTTCCATGTCTCTTTTTATTTGTTTGTTAATACAAATATCGGGAGAACCCATGGGCTACGTTTTGTTGTAAAGCTCAAACTGCTTTGTTGAAAGGTGCAGATATAAAGCCGGCAAAAATTGTTTGTTAATCAACTATTACTGCTTTACCCGTTGAATGAAACTTGTAACCCTATTTTTTTAAACAGGCCACTACGCCCTCAATCACCCTTTTTGTTTCCTCCGGGTCGCGCACCTGTATACAATCGGCGCTGGTAGTACGGGCCGGGTAATCATTACCGCCATCAAACAAGGCATCGCCCATAAACAGCATTTGGCTAATGGGTATTTTCAGCATATCGCGCAGCTTGTGCATTCCGTAGGCTTTATCTATCCCGGGTTTGGTAACATCAATGGAGGTGGCGCCACCCAGGTTAACGGCAAAATCAGGGATCAGTTTATCCAGTATAGTTTTAATCTTTTTGCGCTTTTTAAAATCGGGATCCCAGGCTTTTTTAGGTTCGAGCGGGGCTTTTTGACCGAGGGCCGAAAAAGTGATCTGGCTGTCGCGGTCCTCTACCTGATCGCCCCAAATCTTTTCGGCCTTAAAACCCGATTTTTCAACGGCTTCATTTAGCGAACTGATGATTTTTTTCTTTTCGGCGGCAGTAAAATCCTCTGAATATATCTTTTTCCAGCCAGTGGGCTTGTATTGATAAAACTTGGTACCACAGGTAGGCAGGATGGAAAGTTTTGCCAGCTTTGTACCTTTAGGCAGGTGGGCAATAACCTGTTTTTCAAACTGGGGCCAGTCGCCGCCAGATATGATGGCAACTTTAGCCACATCCAGCAGTGCCGAAAACAATTTGGCCATTTCGGCATCTATCGCTGCCTTACTTTCGGCAAGGGTGCCATCCAGGTCAAAAACAATTAGTTTTTTCATGATGGTTAAGCAACAGGCAGAATGGTTGTTTGGTTTGTGACGATTTTAGGTATTATTTAACTCGTATAACAGCAAAAAGAAATCGCCATTAATTTATACTTAAATGGCGATTTCTTTTTTTGGTGATGACTACTCAACCGCATCCACCAATTTCAACAACTCCAATAAATTATCAATAATACCCTCGGGATTGGCCGATTGCAATTGCTGCAAAGTATGCGCGCCCGTGGTAATACCAACATTCAGTAAGCAACCCGCATTGCGGCCTTCTTCAATATCAATAATCGAATCGCCAACTTTTGCTACTTCTGCACCATCAGTTATGCCAAAATGCTTCATGGCAAACAGGATCATGTCAGGGTTGGGGCGATTTTTATCTACATCAGTAGCGGTAACCAGCAAATCAAACTCTACACCTTCTTCCCAGCCTAATTTTTTAACCAATGATTCGGCAGTTTCCCGGTTGTAACCGGTATTTAAAACTACAATAATATCCCTTTCGGCTAAAGCACCAAATAAATCTGTTGCGTTGGGTTGCGGCAATACTTCCAGCGTGGCATAAGCATCCGCCAGTTGTACAATAAAGTTGGCGTAGATGGCATCGGCAAGGGTATCATCGTCAATGCCTGCATAAGCCTGTAATATGCTTTTTATTGCCTGCAATTTTTCTTTACCTGCACCTTGGGCCAACACCTCATCAAGGCTAAAGTTATAACCGGCCTCGTTTATAGCTGTCCGAAGCGTTTTGTATACTACGTTATTCTCGTCAACTGTAGTACCGGCCATATCAAAAACAACCATTTTTATCATATCATTCTATTTTTTATCTGTTAGTAAATCTTTTTTTTCAATTCCCTGGTATAGAATCATTTCCCCTGCCAGGTGTTAATCTCCAATCTTTATGCCCACCCTTACCGGTTTGCTGTCGCTGGCAAAGGTAAAGGCTTCTGATACCTCATCCAAAGTGTATTCTTTTTCAATCAGCGCCTCAAATGGGTATTTGGTGTAATTGTTTTCTATAAACACGGTCGCATTTACAAAATCTTCATAATTATAATTATGCAAACCCCTTATTTGTAAAACCTTGCGTACAACCTTTTGGGCATCTACCTGTACAGGCCTGGCGGGAAACACGGCTCCTATCCATACGGCTATACCGCCCAGGGCCAGCGAATCGATCCCTGTGAGCATGGCCTGTGGGCTGCCTGTCATATCAAATACAACATCAACCTCGGGCCATGGCAGGCCTGTGGCGTCGTCGGCCGGCGAAATATAGTTTTCATCGGCGCCAAATTTTTTGCCCCAATGCAGGCGCGACTCATCGTTATCAATTAAACCAATCCATGACGCACCAGCTTCTTTACTCATGGCCACGCATGACAGGCCCAATAAACCCGCGCCAAAAACCAGCACCCTTTTACCGGCAATATCCCCGGCTATCCTAAGCGCCCCGGTAACCGTTGCATGGGCGCAACTAATGGTAGCAGCCACCTGCACGGGAATATCAGCGGAAATTTTGATAAGTGCCGTGTTGGCATGCAGTACACAATAGTCGGCAAGGCCGCCGTTAAATACATCGTTGCCATTGGCCAGTGCATGGCCGTATTTAAAAAGCTGGTCGCTTTTTTGGGGCATATCGGGCCTTGGCGCGGTTACATCAGCAGGTACCGAAAATATAGACCAGGTAACCCTATCCCCCACTTTAATATCATCACCCCTGAAATCTTTTGCCGGATGGGCCGGGTCGATATACAGGATATCGCCCACAATTTCGTGCCCTAAAACTACCTGTGCCGGCTCAACGCGCCGACCGCAATAGGTATGTATATCGCTGCCGCAAAGTGTTGTGTAAAGGTTTTTTACCAATATTTCGCCGGGTTTAATAACCGGCAATTCCCTTTCTATAAATTCAAAAGGCAGGCCGGCACCGTTAAATACGGCCGCCTTGCCAGCCGGGAACCGGAGCAATTTGTTGTTCATTCCTTTTTAACTTTATTTTAAAATACCAATGGCAAAACAATACAATGAGCGCCCCGGCAATACCCAGGGCAATACATATTTTCAAAAAAATAAACAGTATCGAATCAGTAGAAGGCGTGAAATATCTTAAAAACATAAGCACGATATAACCTGTATACCCAACCGAATCAACAATATACATCAGGAAGCCAACATTTGCACGCTCTTTGGTTACGGCTATCAGGCGCTCAAATACGATGGAATGTATGGCCACATAAGGCATATAAACGCCCAGGCCCAACAGCACCATAAAGTTGAAAGTACCCAAACCGTGATTTAAGCCCCAAACAGCAGCCAACAAAATAATAAAGCCCGCGAGGCAAATAAAGAGCGAAAACCGGAACGCTTTATAATGATTGCTAATAAAAACMGCGAAACTGATAATAACTATAACAGCGAAGGAAACCAACAACTCCGATTGGGTAAAGGTAGCCGGCGTTTGATGAAAGCCTAAGCCGGCCCATAACTCGGGAGCAAAGTCGGCACGGACGCTGCGTAGTAAGGTTACAAATAAATAAACCGTTATGATGCCTATAAGCCCCGGTGCATATTTTATAAAAAAGTCGCGCCTGTCTTTGCTGCACATAGGCTCCCTTGCCGATCGTTCGGCCACATCGGCGGCAGATGGCAAGGGCACAAATGCCAGCATACCTATAAAAATCAATGTAGGCACGGCAAACAGCAGGCCCGCAAAAAAAGGCATCCAGCTTTCGGTAACTCCATAGTTCAACAGCATGGTACCTAACGATTTGGATACCCCATCAGATACGATGAAGCTGGCGCACAGCCCTGCAATTAAAAACTCGGTATGCTTGCGGCCTTCTAAAAAGCCCAGCACCAGGCCAAATATCACCCCAAGGGATAAACCATTCAGCAGCAGGCAAATTATATTCCAGGGGCGTGGTATAAAGCCAAAAAGCAGCAACATCAACTCGGCAAAGGCTATAAAACCCAAAATGGCCCGGATACGCTGATGTGGTTTTATTTCGGACACTACTTTTATCCCTACCCATTTGGCAATAACATAACCAATGGTTTGTGCAATAATGAGCAGGAATTTATAGTTAATACCCCAAAACATCGCATCGGCATAGGTAGCCGCGGTATAGGGCTTACGAAACCCGTACATACAAAAATAAGTACCAAACGCTGCCACTAACGCCCAGGCCGGATTCGAAACTATTTTTTGCAGACGAACTGAAAAATTATGTTGATGCATAACTGGTTGCAGAAATTGCTTTTGCATCGGATCATAGTGCAGCCGAATTGAGCCAAACTGATTACAGCTCCTTATAAAACAATCAAACTATTAATAAACGCCAAATATAAGGTGGCTAAATGGGTAGCCTGTGTTTACTGTTTTATTAAATTGTTATTTAATTGTTAGGCATTATATAGCAAAGTATCTACAGTTTGGTATAATCCGCCAACCAGCGCACTATTTTTCAAACTTTATTTAACAGCGTTTTTTTTAAGTTAATTTCTTTTATCTATTTTCAGAATTACGAAAACAATCCCGGCTTTCATTTGTGCTATTGCAGATCCGGTTTTTTTAAGCGTAGCAACTCAAAATCAGCTTGCAATATTTTACAAATATCTACCTGTTCGGACGGCGTTGGTATCTCATTTAAATAATGGTATTGTCGCCCCTGTGTTATGGAAGTAAATAAGCTATCGGAACAATTGAACGTTGCCAATAAAGAATTGGTAAGCCAGCATCAGAAAAACGAACAACTTGCCGAAGATTTAAGCCGGGCACTGATAAAACTTGAACTGCAAAACCAGGAAAAAGGAAAGTGGGCTGATGAATTGATGATTGCAAACATCGAGCTTAATTTTCAGAACGTTGAAAAACGAAAACGCGCCGAAGAGCTGCTTATTGCAAACAAAGAACTTGATTTTCAGAACGAAGAAAAGGAAAAACGAGCCGCCGAGCTTGTACTTGCTTATGCCCAGCTGAGTTTTCAGAACGCGGAAAAAGAGAAACGGGCTGCCGAACTGATATTGGCCAATACTGAACTAATTTTTCAAAACCAGGAAAAAGAAAAACGGGCCGCCGAATTAATTATAGCCAATACCGAATTAATTTTTCAAAACCTGGAGAAGGAAAAACGGGCAAATGAACTAATTATAGCCAACAAAGAGCTTGTTTTTCAGAACCTGGAGAAGGAAAAACGGGCTAACGAACTAATTATAGCTAATAAAGAACTTGTTTACCAAAGCAAAGAAAAAGACAAGCGCGCCGCCGAGCTGATTATTGCCAATATTGAACTCGATTTACAGGATGAAGAAAAAGGAAGGCGGGCCGCCGAGCTGCTTGCGGCCCTTAAGGAGCTTGATTTCCAGGACGAAGAAAAGGGCAAACGTGCCGCCGAGTTAATTATGGCTAACCGGGAAATACAAGCGCAAAAGCAGGAAAAAGTACGACGTGCTGCCGCCGAAGCCAAAAAAGATGAGTTTTTTAACATGGTAAGCCACGAATTTAAAACCCCACTAACCAATATTAAGGCCATTAACCAGTTATTGGAGAAAACAGCCGATAAAACCGACAAAACTTACGCATTCATTTTAAATGCCAACCACAGTATTAAACGCCTGGAGCGGTTAATTGAAGATTTGCTGGATGTTACCCGTATAAATGCAGGACTGATAGATTTAAATATAGCCGAATTTAATTTTACAGATGCCCTTACCCATAGTATTGGTAATGTGCAGCTAACAGCCGACAGGCACAAGATTTTACTGGAAAACTCCGTCAGCATAAAATACCTGGGCGACCAGTTCCGGATAGAACAAGTAATGGTAAACCTGTTGAATAATGCAATCAAATATTCGCCCCAGGCTGATAAAATATTAGTTAAAGCCGAAATTGCAGCGGGTAGTATCATGGTAATTGTGGAGGATTTTGGAATTGGAATTGCCAAAGAAGATATAGACCAGTTGTTTCAGCGATTTTACCGTGTAAGCAAGACAGCTATGCTTTACCAAGGTGTAGGTTTGGGTCTTTACATTGCAGCAGAGATCATTAAGAAACACAACGGCATTTTCAGTATTGAAAGCGAGCCCGGTAAAGGCAGCCGTTTTTGTTTTAGCCTGCCCTTAAATGCAGGCGCTTAAACAAATTACATTAAATACAAAAGCTATTGCTTAACTTGTTGGCCTTATCCAATTATCAACGCAACAGTTATGTCGTCATTGTTAGCCTATAAGGAGCCGTCTATCAAAGTAACCCAGGAGCATCTGAAGATAGCGCTCGACCAGGTTCAATTAGGTTTTTGGGAGCTTGACCTTAGCAATTACTCGCTTAACTGTACCTCCAAATGTAAAACTAACATTGGCATCGGCGAAAACGAAACATTGGATTATGATAAGCTGCTAAACTGTATACTGCCCGATGACAGGCCGCTAATGCCCGAAGCAATTATTGAAGCCATTCAATCTGCATCGGGGGTTTATAGCCTGCAATACCGGGTAAGGCATGCTGATAATACCATTCATTGGATTGATGCAAAGGGCACGGTACTATTTGATGCGGCAGCGCCCACCCACATTATAGGCACCATGGTTGATATCACCGAGAAGAAAGACCTGGAGCTTTTAAGGGATGAACTTTTTAATGTAACCACACATGAACTTAAAACACCCCTATCGGCAGTTAAGGGCTATTTGCAACTATTAGATAGGTTTATTGCCGGCATTGGCGATGAAAAAATCACCCAGGTTGCCAAACGAGCCCTCGGTTCGGTAGAAAGGATTACCAGGTTGCTGAATGAAATGGCCGATCCGGCCAACCTATCCAACCACATTAAACTGGCCAAAGATTCATTTGATTTAAACGCCCTTGGCGAAGAAATTGCCGCTAATGCCATGCTGATAAACCCTGAATACAACATTCGGGTGGCTACCACAAATGATAAAAACCTGGTATTTGCCGATAGATACCGTATTGCCCAGGTGCTAACCAATTTGGTTAATAATGCCGTTAAATACTCGCCCGATTGTACCAATATTGTGGTATACATTGGCGCAAACGACAAAGAAGTAAAAGTACAGGTTAAAGATTTTGGCATCGGCCTGCCCAAGAGCGAACATCACAAGGTGTTCCAAAAATTTTACCGGGCAACATCAACGCCACAAAACATACCGGGATTTGGCATCGGCTTATTTTTAAGCGCCGAAATCATCATCAGGCATGGTGGCATTATTGGTGTAGATGATGATGAATTGGCAAACGGTACCTGTTTTTATTTTACCCTGCCGGTGCCTGCTGTTGGTTAAAATAAAATCCCACCCCTTCGCAAACCGATTAAACAGGTATTAAAAAAGGCTGCCGATGAATTGGCATTATCGGCCCGGGCCAATCGCCCAATCAAAATTTATTCCTATTTTAGTGGTTTACCCAATTACTTATAGATGAGAAAATATTACCTATCCCTGTTATTTGCTGCTGCTTTTGGTTGTGCTTATGCACAGCAACCTGTCACCATTAAAAAAATTACAGCTGGCACCGTAAAATACCAGGGCGGCACCAATACCTGCTGGTCGTTTTCAACTACGTCGCTGGTTGAATCGGCCGAGATAGCGAATGATAAAAAAGATATTGACATTTCGGAATTATATACCTCGCGTAACCTGTTTATTGAAAAGGCAAAGCGTTATATTCTGTCAAATGGCACAAGTTTATTTGAGGCCGGCGGCCTGGCTCATGATGCCATGTACGGGATAGAAAAATACGGCGCTATCCCCAACGAGTTTTATGCACGTAAAAAAGGTGTCGAATTTTCAGATAAAAGCAACAGGCAAACCGACGAAATCCTGAAAAGCTACCTGGATTCGGTGCTTAAAACAAAACCTATTGATGCCAACTGGCTGGCCGGTTTTATTAAAAAGCATGACGATATTGTTGGCATTCCACCAGCCAAATTTACCTGGGAAGGTAAAGAATATACGCCGCTTAGCTTTGCAAAGGAGGTTTTAAAATTCAACAGGCAGCAATACGCCACCATAACCTCGTTTACGCACCATCCATTTTACGAAAACTTTCCGCTGGAAATTCCCGATAACTTTTTGCTGCGCGAAAATTACCTGAATGTACCGTTGGATGAGTTGATAGCAATTGCCAAAACAACCATCGAAAAAGGCCAATCGCTGGTAGTCGATATGGATGTAAGCAACAACGGCTGGAATTGTGGCAAAGCAGGCTACGCCCTGTTTGAAGACAAACGCTTTTACCGGGTGGGCAACGCCGATACAGCAGAGATGGCGTATAGCATTCCGCTAAGACAACAGCTATTTGAAACCCTGGTAACCCAGGACGATCACCTTATCCATATTGTAGGCATTGCCAAAAGCAAGGCTGGTAAATTATTTTTTATCCTGAAAGATTCGGGCGGCGATCGCTACGGGCCATTTAAGGGCTACGACTATGTATCGGTAAATTATTTTGCGATAAATGCATTAAGCATCACCGTGCCGGTAAATTCCCTGGATGAAAAGTACGCTAAACTGGTAAAGGCCCCGGTACCGCTTATTAATTAAAAACGGGAGACAACGCAATAGACAGAAAGCAGTTAAAAAGCCGGATTAGGATTCAAAATACTCAACAGGCTCCAAATCACCCAGTTCCTCATCAGTAAATAACCTGGAGCGGATAATAAACCTTATCCCCATCGGGATTTCGATTGAAAAACTGCTGCCGCGGCCGGGGGTAACATCCAGCGTAAGGTGTGTGTGTTTCCAGTATTCAAACTGATCAATGCTCATGAAAAATTCGCAGCCTGCAATCTCGCCTATTTTTACGTCGCTGCTGCCAATTTTAAAGTCGCCTTTTTCAAAACACATGGGCGATGAGCCATCGCAGCAACCGCCACTTTGATGAAACATCAATTCGCCAAACCGGGATTTTAACTCAGCTATTACTTTTTCGGCTTCGGGGGTAATGGACACTCTTTTGGTCATGGTGTGATAGTTGTTTCAATTCTCCTCTTGAGAGCTACTGCATGTATACAGTTTTTAGATAAAAAGAAATGTCATTTCGAACGAGGTACGAGGAGAAATCTTGTAAGCCCTGCATTCCGATGGACTTGTCGAGATGCAGGGCTTACAAGATTTCTCCTCACCCCACCGCTAACATCCACCTCTGATTCGTTCGAAATGACATTTTGTTTATTTGATGATACTAATCTAAAAAATGTTCCTCCCAATCTCGATAGGAGAATCCCGCTTTCCCTCGCATTTGATTTGCAATAAACTAATAAAAGGCGCCGCAAAATCCCAAACATTTCGCGGTCGCCTTTAACATTACCAGGCTAAAAGAAGCCCAGTTTGTTCTTATTATAGGAGATCAGCATATTCTTGGTTTGCCTGTAGTAGTTCAGCATCATTTTGTGATTTTCGCGACCAAAGCCCGATTTTTTGTAACCACCAAAGGGTGCATGTGCCGGATAAGCATGGTAATTATTAACCCAAACCCTGCCTGCCTGAATAGCACGGGGCACCTGGTAAATTTCGTGGGCATCGCGTGTCCATACACCTGCACCAAGGCCGTAAAGGGTATCGTTGGCAATTTCAATAGCCTCTTCGGTAGTTTTAAAGGTTGTAACCGATACCACCGGGCCAAAAATTTCTTCCTGGAAAATGCGCATTTTATTATGCCCCTTAAAAATAGTTGGCTGTATATAATAGCCGCCACCTAACTCATCGGGCAATTTTTGAGCGCCACCGCCGGCCAGCACCTCTGCTCCTTCTTTTTTACCAATATCCAGGTAACTCAGAATTTTTTCATATTGATCATTAGATGCCTGAGCGCCCATCATGGTAGTTGAATCCAATGGGTTCCCCATAATGATGGCATTTGTGCGGGCAATTACACGTTCGATAAATTTTTCGTAAATATTCTCGTGCACCAGCATACGCGACGGGCAGGTACAAACCTCGCCCTGGTTTAAAGCAAATAATACGGCGCCTTCTACTGCTTTATCAAAAAACTCATCGTCAGCATCGCCCACAGACTCAAAGAAGATGTTTGGCGATTTACCGCCCAGCTCCATGGTTACTGGGATTAAATTTTCTGAGGCGTATTGCATAATTAACCTGCCTGTTGTGGTTTCGCCCGTAAAAGCTACTTTACTGATGCGCGGATTGGTAGCCAGCGGTTTACCTGCCTCGGGACCAAACCCGGTAACAACGTTTAACACTCCCGCAGGCAAAACATCGCCTATAAGTTCCATTAGCACCATAATACTGGTTGGCGTTTGCTCGGCAGGTTTTACAACCACACAACAACCGGCCGCTAAAGCAGGTGCTATTTTCCATGTGGCCATTAATAATGGGAAGTTCCAGGGAATAATCTGGCCAACTACGCCAAGAGGCTCCTGCAGGTTAATACTTACGGTAAATTCGTCGTGCTCAGATATGCTGCTTTCTTCGGCGCGGATGGCACCTGCAAAATAACGAAAGTGGTCAACACACAGCGGCAAATCGGCAGCCATGGTTTCGCGGATGGCTTTCCCGTTATCAATCGTCTCTACCGTGGCCAGGTAGCTTAGGTTATCTTCAATTATCTGCGCTATTTTAAGCAATAAGTTACTGCGGGTAGTGGCTGCGGTTTTGCTCCAGGTTTTAAATGCTTCTGTGGCAGCATCAACAGCTGCTTCAATATCTTCTTTGGTTGATCGGGCGGCTTTGGTAAAAACTTTGCCATCAATAGGCGAAATGTTGTCAAAATATTCGCCTTTAACAGGCGGAACAAATTTACCGCCAATAAAATTGTCGTACTTATCCTTAAAGGATGGTCTTTGGGCTACACTCATACTGTTTATTTTTAAAATTGGTTAGGCTAAGTTACCAGCCCGTTGTATCGGGCATTTGCACGATACTCTCAATTGGGTGCATTATAATTTCAATTTTAAAATGAATTATAAACTACCAATTAGTATGTCTAATTTTATTTAATAATAAACCAATTATGACCGAGAGAAACCTGGTATCTCCGTTTGCCCTTAGCGGTAAACGCGAGTTGCACACGCTGGTAGAAAATCGCCGTGCATATACGTTAAACCACTGCGAACTAAATATTTACGAAACGTATCAGCGCAGCGAGCTGGTTCCGCTTACTTTTGATGACCTTGTTATTACCAGTATGCTACGCGGCAAAAAAGTAATGCACCTGTTTGATAAACCCGGTTTTGATTACCTGCCCGGCGAAACGGTGATAGTACCGCCAAATGTTACCATGACTATTGATTTCCCCGAGGCATCCGAGCTTAACCCCTCGCAGTGTACCGCCCTGGCCATAAATCATCACGAAATAAAAAGTACCCTTGATTTTTTGAATGAGAATTACCCGCGCGCTGACGACGACCTATGGAAGCTAAACTACCAGCAATTCCACTTCTTTAATAATCATGAACTGGCCCAGCTGATTAATAAACTCATCAGTATAAGCACCGGCGATGTGTTAACCAAAGACGTACTGGCCAATTTAACGCTGAAAGAACTTTTGATACGCATAATGCAAATGCAAAACCTGCATATTGTACAAGATAATATGCAGCAACTATCAACAGGAAACCGTTTTGCTTATATTTTACAATACATTAAAAACCACCTTACCGAAAAGCTGAACATTGACGCCCTGAGCCAAATGGCTTATATGAGCAAGGCCAGCTTTTTCAGGGCATTTAAGCATGAAATGGGAATTTCGCCGGTTGATTATATTATTAAGGAGCGGATACAGTTTGCCAAACAACTATTGCATAATCCGTATTGCAGCATTGCCGATGCCTGCTTTAAAGCAGGATTTAACAACCAGCATTATTTTAGCAGAGCGTTCCGCAAAATTACCGGTACCACACCAAGTTTTTATAAGGCGGGGATTGTAAAGGGGATTAATTAAACTTTGCGCTCCCAACCATCGGGATTTGGGAATCCTGGATAACACGTCATATTTTTTTACAAACCTACCCTAATACCAGGGATGACAAGGCTGTTTTCTATACTTACTTTTAACTTAGGCCGCTACACCATCAGCATTAATAACCTCGGCCGGATCGATCTCCAATACCCGGCAAATCTTAAAAAACCGCTCTAAGGTTAGTTTAACATAGCCCAATTCAATTTTGCTGTAGGTATTTTGCGATACATTCAACTTGGCAGCAAGATATTCCTGCGAGTAAGCCAAACGTATCCTGGTATTGCGGATGTTTTCGGCTATGGTTTTTACGCTGTGGTTTACTAAGGCACTCATTGGTTATGACTTATTATTTATTACATAAACGCAATAAACAATAAGCCGGATTTACCGAATATTCACTTACTTCAATAAAGAGTAATCGCGTAGGTTGTACGTTTGATTATAAGGAGCAAAAAAATATTTTCACCTTAGCCATACTCTCTTACACCGTTTGCCCAACTTTGCCTTTCCAGAAATTAAACTTGTAATAAAAGCTATCAAAATCAAAGGGCTTGGTAATATAATCGTCCATCCCGGCTTCCAGGCATTCCTGTTTATCTTTTTCGTATGCACCGGCCGTCATAGCGATGATGATTGGGCGCTTTTCACCATATTGCCTGATAATCTCGCGGGTGGCTTGCAGGCCATCCATTTCGGGCATTTGTACGTCCATCATCACAATATCATAACGTTGCCGCTCCAGAGATGATAATACTTCCAGCCCATTGGCTACCACATCGCACCGATGGCCAATGTTTTGTAAAGCCTTGATCACTATTTTCTGATTAATCAGGTTATCTTCTGCCACTAAAACTGCCAAATGCTCATCGTCAACAACCGGAACATTTTTTATAATATCTGCTAACACCGGGGTTCCTTTAGTAATTCCTTCTGCCTGCGATATGGTATCAACAAGCATTTTTTGGAAGTATGATTGTTTAATGGGCTTATCCAATATGGCTGTAAAAAGCTTGCGGTCTTTTTTCTGCTCTGCCGGAAAATGCCCCGCCGAACTGAAAAGCACCATCGGTACTTCTTTGCCATATTTTTTTGCAATTTGCTTTGCTACATCAATGCCGTTCATTTCGGGCATTAGCATATCAATAACTACAATATCGTACTTGCGCTTAGCTATGGCAGCTACACCCTGTTTGCCGGTAGTAAAAACATCGGCATGCATACCCCAATGTTCGCAATGCCCTTTCAGGATACGTAAGTTGGTCACATTATCATCTATCAGCAATGCATATTTACCGGTAAGTTCTTTTAGCGCTATTACGGGTTTAAATGCCTTGATCTGCGCATCGGTGCGCAAATGAATAGTAAATTTAAAGGTGGTACCTACATTTACCTCGCTCTCTACCCAAATGCGGCCGTTCATCTTCTCCACCAAACGGGCACTAATGGCCAGTCCCAGGCCTGTGCCACCGTATTTACGGGTGGTAGATGAATCAACCTGGCTAAATGAGCTAAATAATTTGTGCATCTTATCGACAGGGATACCTATACCGCTATCCTTAACCGAAAATTCAAGTTCGTAATTATTGCCTTTTTTTGATACCAATTTAATACTGGTCAGAATTTCGCCGCTTGGGGTAAATTTAATGGCGTTACCCACCAGGTTCATCACAATCTGGCGTAGGCGTGTCATATCGCCTATTACCTCCATCGGTATCTCCGGATCGACCATATAAAGCAGGTCGATATCCTTTTCGTAAGCCTTCAGCGCAAGCAGGTCATAAGTTTCCTCAATGATTTTATGTACAAAAAACGGGTGTTCTTCCAGTTCAAGTTTGCCCGATTCAATTTTAGAGAAATCGAGGATCTCGTTGATTATCTCGAGCAAGGCATCCGCGCTCAGCCGGATAGATTCCACAAAATCAAATTGCTCTTCATCCAAACGGGTATTACGTAACAGGCTGGTCATCCCGATAACACCATTCATTGGCGTACGGATTTCGTGGCTCATATTAGCCAGGAATTCCGATTTGGCTTTATTCTGAGCTTCAGCCAATTCGCTTTTCTCTTCCAACTTCACATTTAGCTCTTTTAAATGCAAGTCGGCAAGGTATTGTTGGGTAATGTTTTCAAATGTCCATAACATCCCGCTTACGTGCTCGGATACGGTAGGCCGGGCACACACACTCAACACCAGCACATCGGCACCTTCAAAAATCCATTGCCAATTGTCAATACGCTTGTCCTTTGATTTAAAAAACTCCATCCCCCGGCGAAATAGCTCTTCTTTATTTGTAGCCCTATCGCGCAGTTGTTGCATGGCAGCTGATAACAACGCAGGCTGCACATTACCGCCTGGCAAACCGAACAACTTAGCGGCATGATCATTTACCCAGCTGTTTTTACCGGTATCATCGGCAAAAACAATGCTCTGCGGTACAGTTTGCAAGATGCCATTAAAGCGTACTTTTAACTCTTCGAGCGAATAATAAGTGGTGGATAGCTTTGCCGTTTCGTCTATCTTGGCTGCGCAACTTTGAACAAACTCTTTAAAATCGTCATTAAAGCTGAAGTTATTTTCCCAGGCTAACAATATATAACCTTTGGTATCGCCCTGCACAATAGGCAGCACCGCCAACGACGCCGGGGTATTTAGCAATTCAATAGTTTTGATGTTGATATGGGCGTACTGCTGATCAAAATATTGAACACTTTTATCATCAGCGAACGCGGATATTGCGGCAGGGTCAATATAAACCACCTCGTTCTCCTGCGAATCAGGAGTGTAAACTCTAACCGTAATGCTGTCTTCAATTTTAAACAACAATACAGTCGATGCTCCTGATAATTCCTTTAAATACGCAATGCTACGCCGCATGATGGTTTCCCATTTTTCAAAACGGTCAACCACGCCCAGCCGGGTTATAAAATTGAGCGCTCTTTTTGCCCAGTTTATATTTGAAGTGTCAGGCAGCAAACTATATGAATGATTTAATGGCGGCTATAACTTCTGTAGGCGCACTGATGTGTGGAAAATGCCCTGTGGCATTTATTATTTTTAGTTCGCTTCCCTTGATATGCTCGTGCAGGTATTCGGCTACTTCTAATGGAACAGCAATATCATGCCTGGTTTGAAGTAACAGAACTTCTTTATCCAGTTTCTCAACCTCATTGCGCAAATCTGATTCGAAAATTACTTTAGCAACCGATAAAGCAACGTCCGGGCGGATGGCAGATAAACTATAAGCAAAATATTCGCCTAACTCCGGGCGGTCCGGATTACCCATGGCATAATTCGAAAAGCCGCTTACCCACGCATAATAGTTATTGGTCATGGCATCGTACATACTATCGAGCGCGGGTTGGGTAAAACCGCCTGTATAACCAACACTTTCGTCATTTATATAACGCGGTGAAGCGCCTATAAAAACCATCTTGCCAAAATACTTTGGTGCTTTATTGGCGGCCAGTAAGCTAATCATCGAACTTACGGAATGCGCTATAATAGTGGCATCATGCAGCCCCAGGTCGGCCATAATGATCAGCATGTCATCGGCATATGTATTTATATGATGATATTTGATAGGGCTGTAAGCATCCGGATCGGCGCTGCCTCCTCCCACATTATCGTATAACACCAGGCGGTAATCGTCCTTAAAAGCTTCTTTTACCCAGTTCCATGCGGTTTGGTCGGTTCCAAAACCATGTGCAAATAACAATGTTTTTGCAGATTCAAGATTACCTTCGATTGTAACATTATTCTTTTTTTGAATTGCGGGGGTCATACAAAAATCAATAGTAAAGTATCAGCTCAGATAAAGTACGAAAAAAAGCGAAGGTAGGATTTGAAAAGAAGCAAAAATTTAAAAAAATATTAAAATTAAGCGATAATAGAAATATCAGTATGACGCTGCGCTGCGCGAAAGCGTACATCTGCTGTATCAAAAATGAACGGAGCCGAACATACATGCAACTTAACTTATTGATATACAATAAAATAAAAGCATGGCATTTGGTTTGCTTTGTACATTTTACTAAGGGAAAGCACCATGAAGCACCATAAACAACTGGAACGGCGCACGTTTTTACAAGACCGTTTTGATATTTTAATTAAACGACAAAAAAATGGCACAGCTACCTTTAACGAGCTTACCGAACTTGACGATATTGTAAACCGCGACCCTGCCATCCGCGAAAGCATCCTGGTAGAAATGCAGGAAGGCGATGCATCTGATGATCATACACTGTCTATTGAAAAGGCGCCTATTGAGCCGACAAAAAAACTGAGCCTGCTTGACGTGATCCGAGGATTTATTAACAGATGGTTTGTAGCAGAACCTGCCGGAATGAAAACGGTATTGATTTAGAATAATATTGACAAACCACTACTTTTGGCACGGCAATTTAAGCGCGGATATCGAGGGAGCAAAAGGCAAAGGGGAAAAACATAACATACCTTTTACCTTTCACCCTTTACCTTTCACCTACTCGCTCCTCAAACTTTTTACCGGGTTCATCAACGCGGCTTTAACCGCCTGGAAGCTTATGGTAGCAAAGGCAATAAGTATGGCCATAAAACCGGCAATTACAAATACCAGCCAGCTTACATTTATTTTGTAGGCAAAATCCTGCAGCCATTTATACATGGCGTACCAGGCAAGGGGCGACGCGATAAGGATTGCTATCAAAACTAATTTTATGAAATCGCGGGCCAGCAGGCTTACTATACCGCTTACACTTGCACCTAACACTTTGCGCACGCCAATTTCGCGGGTACGCACCTGGGCGGTGTAGGCGGCCAAACCCAATAAACCAAGGCATGATATAAATATGGCAATACCCGCAAAATAGCTGAATAGCTTACCCTCCTGCTGCTCGCTTTGGTACATTTTATTGAAAAGATCATCCAGAAAATTGTAGGCAAATGGGTACTCGCCATTATATTGTTTAAATTGCTTCCCGGCCGCACTTATTGCCTTCTGCACATCGCGACCAGTGGTTTTAATGTAGATGGTGTTTAGGTACGCGGGCTTGTACCAAAACATGGCAGGTGCAATTTTCACTTTCATAGATGCGTAATGAAAATTTTTGACTACGCCTATGATGGTGCCCTTAACACCTTGCATGGTAAAACTTTTGCCTATAGGGTTAGTAATACCCATTTCCTTGATGGCTGCTTCATTCAACACATAATGCGAAGTATCAGCTATCGAACCGGTAAACGTAGTCCCCTCTTTCATATTCATTTTAAAAAAGGATACCATGTCCTTATCCACCACAATCGGGTGAATCATCATGTTTTGTTTAGGATCTTTACCGTCCCAATCCAGCCAGCCCGTAAAACCGCCAAAGCGCACTATATTTTGGTTAGACCGGGTGACGGCCAGTACGCCGGGTTGCTTCAATAGTTCGGCCTTCACCGCATCATAGTGCGATGCCATATCACGCATCCAAAAGCTAATTACATTCTCCTTATCATAGCCCAAATTCTTCTGCCGGATGTAGTTTAACTGTCCCGTAATAACCATGGTACTGATGATAAGCACAATCGAAAACACAAACTGGGTTACTACCAATATTTTGCGGAATAACACATCGCCAATACCTGCCGAGATTTTCCCTTTTAAAGCTTTTAACGGCTCGAATGACGACAGCAGCAAAGCAGGGTAAATACTCGATAGCGCTAAGGTGCCGCCGATGGCAGCGAGAAGGATGAGCCATACCTGATAGTCGCCAAGATTAAACATCATTTGCTTGTTGAGCAGATGGTTAAACATCGGCATTAATATAAATATCAACCCAATTGCCAACAGCGCGGCCAGCGAAAACAATAATGCCGTCTCCACAATAAACTGCATAAATAGCTGCATTTTGGCTGCGCCGATAATTTTACGCATGCTGATTTCTTTTGACCGGAGCATAGATCGCGCGGTTGAAAGGTTTACATAATTGATGCAGGCGATAACCAGTATCAACAGCGCTATGATAATAAAGATGCGCACGGTAGATATACCCCTATCCGTCATATCAGCATTGTATAGGCGCATTTTAGATATCGGCAACAGCAGGTATTCGGCATCAGTATCATCAGCCTTATGGTTAAGGTGAATCTGGCGTATTTTGGTGGTTAATGCTTTAGTTGCCGAGCCCGGTTTGAGCTGTAAATACGTTTCATAATTAAAAAAGCTGAAGTTATTACTGAGGTCGTTTTTGCTTGCCAGCATCGCTTTTTCGTGGAAGCTCATAGGCATCAGCATATCGTAATTGATGCTGGAGTTTTTAGGAAAATCAGCTATTACACCGCTTACTGTAAAATTGGCTTTGTTTCCGTCTGCAATGATGAGTTTACCAATCGGATCCTGATCGCCAAAGAATTTCTGCGCGGTTTTTTGGGTGATAACAACCGAATTATCATCATTAAATGGCTTGTCTGCATCCCCTTTTATCAAATGAAAATCGAACATCGAAAAAAACGAAGGATCGGTAAAGGCGGCATTCTCATCTCCAAAAACCTTATCCTTGTATTTGTACAGCGAAAAATTATAATTACCGGTAATGCGTACACACTCCTTCACCTCGGGTAATTGCTGTTTGGCCATAGGGCCAATAGGCGCTACGCCTACACTATATATCTGCCTGCTGGCACCCGTGCCGCCAAACAATTCCAGCCGGTAAATATCCGGCGCTTTGGTATGGAAACTATCAAAACTTAATTCATCCTGCACCCAAATGAGTATCAGGATACCAATAGCCAAACCAAGCGTTAAACCGGCTATATTGATAACCGAATAAAACTTATTCTTGAGCAAATTGCGCCAGGCTGTTTTTAGATAATTTTTGAACATGGGGGTGGTTGATTGGGTGAATGGTTGATTGTGTTGATTGAGTTGGATTAAGTTGGGCTGGCGTTGGCCGGGTTAGGGTGGGCTTAGATGCATCGACTGAATCTTGTGTTAATTGGTGAACTATTTTTACCCTATCACCTAATCAACATACTCCAACTCAATTAACTGCTCACCTAATCAACTCAATCAACCACTCACTAAAATCACTTCGCTTTCCTGATATACACCGCGCCAAAGGTGGTTTTCATCATTAGTTCGGGGCCGCCGCCTGCAATTTTGCCGTATACCCATTCATCAACTTTCAGGCCGTACATGCCGTCTTTATTGGTGCGGGTTACGTTGGGCTTTTGTTGCTCGGTTGATACATCAAAATCGGTAAATATATCGCCTCTGTCCGATTTCAATTTTACATTGGCCTTCAGGCTTGCAGGAAAGGTAACATCGATTTTGCCATTCAGGGTCGAAAATGCCATAGCTGCCTTTGGGTCGATGGATTTAAAAGTAACGATTACCGGGCCGTTTACGGTGGTTGCTACCACAGAACCCGATATATCTGTAAGTTTTATAGAACCATTTACGTTACTTACTTCCAATTCACCATCCAGGTTGCTGCCTGTAATATCGCCGCCATTTACAGTTGATATTTTAAAAGTGGACGTGGTTTTAGGAACCTTGATGGTTAAATTAACCTGTTTACCCATGCTGCTGTGTACTGTTACCTGATTGTTATTTTCCTGGGCGCTGATATCCATACCGTTGCTGTTTAAGCGATGCATACCGTTTACTTTTTCCTTTTCTCTATCCCGGTCTTTGCGTTTTTCATCGAGCTGACCTTCAACAACAATACTTTTACCTTCGTAGCCTATCACGGTAATTGATCCGTCTATCAAGCCTACGTTCAGTTTAAAGGGTTTGCCGGGATCGCTCAGCGGAACTACCAGTTGTTCCTGCGCCAAAAGCCGGGTTGTTATCAGGGTGGCTATCGCGAATACACTTAAAAATTTTATCGTTTTCATCTTATCGTTTGTTATTGTTGTTTTTTGATATAAATATTCCCGTTAAGGGTCTCGAATTTGAATAGTTTACCGCCCGAACCAATGCGCACATCGGAGTTTGAACTGAGTTTATAAGTAGTGCCCGCCCCGCTTTTTGCCTCGGTTTTTACTACTTTGCTGGGCATTACCTGGGCATCCGGAAAGTCGGTAAAAAACTGCCCGTTCATGCTTTTAAAAGTCAGGTCGGCCGATAGGTTTGCCGGATAGGTAATATTCATTTGCCCGTTGATGGTATGGTACGATGATTCGCCGGGAGGCACAGCCAGGTAATTCACTGTTACCGGGCCATTTACAGTGTGCGCAATGGTGGTTCCTTTGGCGTTGACGATCTCTAATGAGCCGTTTACGTTGTTCACTTTTAATGATCCGTATACATCTTTAACGGTAATATGGCCATCGTTTACTGTTGATACTGCCAGGCTTGCATTAAAGGGTACTTTGATGGTGTAATCCAGGTGTACAGTATAATCCCTCCGGTGGCCTTCATCGTTACGGTTCCAGGTATGCGGCCGGGTATCATAAGGTTCGGCAGTATACGCTATCACACTATCCGCTTTCTGATCAAAGCCCAGCTTAACTTCTTTTTTGGCTATGTCAACATCGGCCTGGGTTTTGCCCTTGATGGTTTCGTCAATTTCCATTAATACTTTGTCGCCGCTGTAGCCTTCTACTTTAATGGTTCCCCAAATGTTGTATACTGCAATCGTGCCGACGCTAACGGTAAATTGTTTGGTAATGTGCTCTTTATACTCCTGTGCCTGTACGCTGTTTTGGGCAAGGCATAGCCCGAGTGCCGAAAAAACGGCAAATAAAACTGGTTTCATAATGGTTATTTTTAAATGAGTTGTGTTATGGTTTGTTTAATTTTGTCTTTTACACCAGGGTTTAGTCCTTTTTGTTTCAGTAACTCTTTAAACGAATTAACCGACCTTTTTTCCTGCAGCTTCAGCATCACATCGGCAATGGCCGATTGTAGCAGCGGCGAATCCTGCTGAACGATGGATGCAATAAGTCCCTGCCGTACTTCGGGATGTGCGGCCAGGTGGGTTAAGGCATCCAGTGTGCTTAAACGCACATTCACATTCGGATCGTTGTTAAGGGTGGCAAACAAAGCATCAATAACCTCCTTATCGGCATGCTTAATCTCGCTGGTATAGCTTACCCCTCTTATCCTTTCAGATGCCGACGGATTTTCCAACAACGCAAGCATCATGGTTTGTTTCAATTCATGTACCTGCGATGTAAGGTCTTTCAACTGCTCGTCTTGTTTACCGCCGGTGCTTCCCCTGAAAGCCAGGTACCCCGCGCCAAAACTAACCAGTACAATAAGCAGGCTATACGCCAGCGGCCAGCGCTGCTGCCATTGCCAAAAGCGGGCAAATTGTTCTTTTATATTAAAGCCAGGCTTGCTCTCCTCAACCGATTCCTTGTAGGTATCCAGCATCGCTTTAAACTTTAGCTCCATATGGGCGCCCGGCTCTGGTGGCGGTATATCGCCCATCAAACCCCATACCTGCTGCATTTCGGCAAGTTGCTGCATACAATCCTCGCAACCCGATACGTGTTTTTCAAACCCATCACGCTCGGCAGCGGTTAACTCATTGCTTATATAGCCGCTAAATTTTTCTTCGTATTGCGCACAATTCATCTTCATCTGTTTAACGTTCCATTTTGGCGTAAATATCTTTTAACTCCTGCATAGCCCTAAAAGCGCGTACTTTGGCGGCCCCTTCGGTAATACCTAAAATCTGCCCTATTTCCTGGTACTTCAGCTCCTGGAAACGACTGAGCGTTAATATTTCCCGGTTGTCATCGCTCAACTTTTCCATCGCCTTGTATAACCCGGCATTGGCCTGCTTTTTTTCCAGGTGCGCATCGGCGCTGGTGCCTCCCGGCAGCCTGTCGGCCAATTCGCCTACATCCTGGTGTACAACTTGTTTACTGCCTTTTTTGGCATTGTCTTTTAACACGTTACGGGCAATCTGGTACATCCAGGCCACAAATTCCCCCTCGCCTGTAAAGCTGCTACGATACCGCAGCATTTTGTAAAACACGGTTTGTACCATATCCTCGCTGGCCTCGCGCTGATAGGTCATGTGGAACAGGAAACCATATAAGGCACGGTAATGCCTTTGGAACAGCAGTCCCATCCTATCCAGATCTCCGGCCTTTACCCGGAGCATGATCGTGTTATCACTTAGTGCGTTCAAAAAGGCCTGGTTGCGTTAGTTATATATTGGAGACCGCCGTAATTTTAATTGGTTACAGGAAATTTAAACTTTTTTTTGGAAAAGGGCGAAAGGTAAAGGGTGAAAGGTAAAAGGCGAAAGGTAAAAGGTGAAAGGTAAAAGGGTGAAAGGTAAAAGCAGGACAAACGTGTCTAAATAGCTAACGGAATGAGCTTATGGTGTCGGGAAGATATAAGCATCAAACGACACCTTATTTTTATTGGCTGATCCTTGTTAAATGATCCACCTACCGAAGGGACTTGTGTTGGCTCACAACAGGCACACGTATTTGGATGAGCCTAAATTGAGCGATAAGTTTAGTGTTAACCATGATTATCCATAAAATATTGATTATCAAATATTTATAAATTTTCTATCTAAAATGTGTTAAGTTATGTTAACCCAATTAGATGCGTTTACCCTGGAAGCGAAAGGTAAAAACTTTCAAAAAGGCATTCAAGGCGTAAAGCACTAAACACCGGTTTGAACGCAGGCAACGACTCATTTTATCCCCTAACGACCGCCATACCTACTCCAGCGGCAATGTAAACCAAAACGTACTCCCCTGCCCTAATTCACTCTCCACCCCAATTTCGCCACCATGGCGTTTTACAATTTCAGAGCTGATGTACAAGCCCAGGCCCAGCCCCGCGTTTTGGTAGCTGGCGGGTTCGGCACGGTAGTAACGATCAAAAAGATGGCCTATTTTTTCTTTTGACATACCCGGGCCGGTATCTTTTACAGATATCCTCGCAAAATCATCCAGTTTTTCGATGACGATATAGATAATTTTTGACTCGGGCGCGTATTTAACAGAGTTGTTTACCAGGTTTACCAATACCTTGTCTACCTGTTGTTCGTCGGCATAAACAATTAAACTTTCGTCGCCCTGAACTATAAGTTCATGCTTACCGGTTATACGCACGTGGTTGCAGCAAACGTTCAGCATGGCGGAAATATTAAAGGGTTCCTTATGAAGTTGCAGTTTTGTTTCGTTCATCCGGCTCACATTTAGCAGGTCTTCAACCAGGGCACTTATTTTGCCCATGCTCCTGCTCGATTGCTCTATCAACCTTGGCAGCATTTGCGACGATGGATCATCCTTCATCCGCTCAAGCAATTGCAATGATGCTTTAAGACTGGTAATAGGGGTTTTAAGTTCGTGGCTGGCAATACTTATAAAATCATCTTTCCGTTGTTCCTGCTCGCGGCGGTCGCTTATATCAAACATTACACCCGAAAAATGCGAGGGTTTACCAGGTTCTGCTTCATATAACTTACCCGTAGCTTTTACCCACCTGGTTTGGTTATCATGATAACCAACAATAGGGTGTTCAATTTCATGCAGGGCACCGGTTTCTATAGAATGTTCAATAGAGTTGAGCACCATTTCGCGGTAAGGTTCCGGTATTTGCCGGGCAGCTGCATCGTATGGCATTTCCTCGTCGACATTAAAACCAAACAACTGCCCCGGGTCTTTTAATGGCTGATAAACAAAGTTGGAGTATACCTCTTCAATTTTCCCTTCCTGTTCCAATAAGGTTTTAACTTCATTGCCGTAGTAAGGTTTGCCGCTAACATATACATTGCCAAGTAAATCCAAATACTTTCGTCCAATCCACTCTGGTATTGCCTCTTGCAGGGGTTTGCCAATAATATCGTCAGTTTTTCCCCATACTTCTAAAACCTTTTTATTGGCCGATTCAACAATAAGATTGTGGCCTTTCAATACGGCAATTGCAACAGGAGCATCGGCCAGCATATAACTTAGCTTAGCCTCACGCTCGGCCAGTTCAATAATGTTCGCACTTAAATTCTCCTTTGCTTGTATCAGTTCTTCGTTGGTAGCCTGCAGCTCTTCATTTGCGGCAGCCAATTCCTCATTTGATGCGCCTGTCTCTTCGTTAAGCGCCTTTTGCTGGTCGTAGCTTTTTTCCAATAGCTGCCTGGCTTCAACAAGCCCTGTAATATCGTTAGCGGCAACTACTATCCCGGTTACATTTCCATCTGCATCAAACAAGGGGTCGTAGTAAAAGCTTATGTATTTAACTACCGTACCGGTTGGTGTATTTAAATAAAATAATTCTTCATCCTCACCATAGCTGATACCTGTATCGTAAACCCTGGCCAAGAAAGCGGCAAAGGGCTGCCCTTCTAATTCGGGCAATAGTTTCAGAAGCTGTTTCCCGGTAATATCTCCGGCAACTTTACCCCAAATATCGGCAATTGCCTGGTTTGCTATTTCAACTGTCCAATTACGTCCTCTTATTATAGCCAGCGGGTTACGCGCTGTAGCTATTAGGGTTCTTAAATTCAGTTCACTCTCAAATAGTTCTTTGGTGCGCCTGGCAACCCTGTCTTCTAGTAAGATGTTCGCCCGCTGCAATTCTTCCTGCGTTGCCAGCAGTTCTTCGTTGCTGGCCTCCAGCTCTTCTACCGTGGCTTGTATTTCATGGTTGGCCTCACTCAATTTACTGTTAACTATTATAAGCTCATCTTTTGAAAGCGCGAGCCTCTTTTCGGCCAATACCTTATCGGTTACATTGGTAACCATATGAATTATGTACTGGATATTATGGGCATCGTCAAAAACAGGAGCATTTAAAGGCTCCCAATAGCGGGTTATAAATTTGCCGGCCACAACAGGGTGTGGTACATCATAATGCTGCAGTTCCATTTTATGGGGCTGCTTATTGCTCAAAACTGATTGCAGCGAAGCATTCAAGTTGAATACCCCCTTCGCTTCCGGCGTATTAGGGTTATCAGGAAACACGTCAAATACATTGCGCCCTACTATGTTTTCGCGGATGGTTTCTGTTTCTCTTAAATATTGATCGCTGGCAGTTAATATCAGCAATTGCGGCGACAGGATAGCTATAGAAACCGGAACGGTTTCCAATGCTTTAAGCGTTTGGGCAGACGGACCAATATTTATAGACATAGATAGGTTATAAGCCGCAATTTACTTGGTGTTTTGCAAAATTTAAAGTAATAATTAAAATAAACCCCAGGATTAATTTGTTTTAACAAAACAATATCATAGCTGCCCTGAATAATACATTTTTAAACTAATACTCCCTAAATTTGTTACCTAACTACAGTTTTTCAAAATGCAGATACACCAGCAAGCTATCCGACTACGCGAACGCAAACGAGGTTTCCATTTAATAACCGGCGAGGTGCTGCAGGCACTACCGCAAATAGCCAGTATCAGGGTAGGCATGTTACAGGTTTTCATTCAACATACTTCGGCATCGCTCACTATTAATGAAAATGCCGATCCAACTGTGCGCGTGGATTTTGAAATGTATTTTAACAAAGCTGTGCCCGAAAATGACCCCGACTACCGGCACGATGATGAAGGATCTGACGATATGCCCGCCCACCTGAAAGCGGCAATGCTGGGAAGTTCGGTAACGGTACCTATCCGTAACGGCAGGCCGGCGTTTGGTACCTGGCAGGGTATTTATTTATGCGAGCACCGGAATTACGGTGGCAGCCGCGATTTGGTAATTACCGCCTGGGGAGAATAGCCCTATCTGTTCCGCGCCAAAGTTTTGCCAAAAAATTCATTGCAGGTTTTTCTTTATTTTTTGTCAAATTACCGTCTTAAACACACTAATTAAACGCTATGGGGCGGCGATGGCTTAGGCTGGGCTTCACATATCCCAAATGTTATTATATATTTGTTTTTGTTATAAACCTTTACGATAAAAATGCAGAAGTATTCGAAACAAACCAGGTTATTATTAGCTGTAGATTGTATAATTTTTGGCTTTGACGGGGAGGTTTTAAAAATATTACTGATCAAAAGAGGATTCCAGCCCGAAAAGGGTAACTGGAGTTTAATGGGTGGTTTTGTTCAGAATGAAGAGAGCCTTGACCAGGCCGCCAACCGTATCCTGAAGCAGCTTACCGGCCTTGAAGGCGTGTACCTTGAACAATTATACACCTTCGGCGACCCAAACCGCGATCCATTGGAACGCACCGTTTCTGTAGCTTATTTTGCTTTGATTGACATTCATAAATATGAAACCCAGATAAGCGCCGATTACCACGCCGAATGGTTTCAGCTAAAACGGGTGCCAAAACTAATATTCGACCAGCAGGAAATGGTTGAACAGGCACGCAAGCGTATCCGCTACAAAGCGGCCATGCACCCTATCCTATTTGAGTTGTTGCCAACAAAATTTACCATACCACAGTTACAGATCCTGTATGAGAGCGTGTTTAATACCACTATTGATAAGCGCAACTTTAGTAAACGGGTACTGGCTACAGGACTGCTTATTAAACTTGCTGATAAGGATAAAGCGGGATCCAAACGGGGCGCGTACTATTACCAGTTAAACATGCAAAATTATTATGCCAAATTCCAGGCGTTCATGAATTTCATCCCAAATCCGGATAGCTTGTAGGGGCAATAAGGGTCTTCGTTTCTGCTTATCAAAACTCGAAAGATCCCAGACTAACGAAGTTTTAAAAACTTCGTTAGTTTCTCCACTCTATTGTTACCAATCGGGGTTGAATTTCACCCAATAGATATCATCCCAGCCATTTCCCGCATCACTTAGCAATTTCTTTAATTGCAGATAGGTTTTGGGTTTACCATTTGTAAAATCTTTATTTAACCGGCTGCTGGTAAATACCAGGTACTTTTTATCCCATGTTACAAAAGGGCAGTAATCAATGGCGATAGAATTGACAGGCCCAGGTAGATGCTTTACCGGCTGCCAGTTACCTGCTTTATCTTTACGGCTCATATATAAATCTCCGCGGCCAAGGTTATCCGGCCGGCCATCCGAACTAAAGAGGATGAATTGCTCGTCGGGATCAACAAAAGCGTTAAATTCATCATACTTGGTATTGATGTCTTCGGGCAGGCTCTCTGGCTTGCCAAAACCGCCCGCTGCTGCCGGTTTGCAAATTACAATATCCTCGCTGCCCTTGCCATAGTCGGCCTCTACCGTAAAATACAGGTTGCCGCTGCGGGTTATGCTGGGGTAAAATTCGTTTTTATCTGTGTTAACTATCGTGCCTAAGTTCTCCGGTTCTGTCCATGTACMGTTCGACTTACGCTTAACCCGCCAAATGTCAAAGTCTTTTTTTGTGGGATTACTTACCGTAGGCCTGTCTGACGAGAAATAAACCGTCTGCCCATCGGGCGAAAACGTCGCTTCCAGATCCTTATATCGGCCCGAAAACGGGGCTACCTGTGGCTTGCCCCATTTACCGTTATTTTTAACCAGTTGTAAAATGGTGCTTGTTACAAAACGGGGCTGTTGTAAAGTATAAAATATCTCGTCGCCTTTTGGCGACATGGCAAAATCGCGGTTGCTTAGTCCATCTGTTAGTAGTCCTTTAGCAAAAAGTCTTGGGGTATCAGTTGGTAATAACGCATCGGGATAATTTACCTGCGCGATGGTTTTATTGCCTATAATTAATAAGAGAATAACAAAAATAAATTTATACATGGCGGTTACAATTTACATTATAAAACGCATGTTTTGTAACATCGGCGCCAAATTATCATCGAATATATTAACCATTCAAATACCTGTTGATGAAGATAAATTTATGTTGTTTTTACTTTTTTATACTGTGCTTAGTTAATGCAGGCGCGCAAGAAAAGTTTGATGCTTTTTCGGATAAGTTTGTAAGCGACTACAAAGCTCTTAACCTGCCACAACTTGAGCTGAGTTATGTAAGTGGACTGGAACATATTGGCACCGCCGAAAATATACAAAAGCAAGCCGCTTTTTTTACCTGGACACAGTCTGGCCTTTTAAATTATAAAGCCGATAAACTAACGCCGGCGCAAAAGCTGGATTATAACCTGATTACTTATGAAACTGGCCTAAACCTGGAGCGCCTGGCGTTGGAACAGGAATGGATAAAACATCGCCTGGATAAAATACCCACAGGCGGCATTATAACTATCCCAAACGGTAAGGCATGGTATGCCTACTTATTAAAACGATGGGTAAGCGCCGATGTAACACCCGACGAAATTTACAAATTCGGCCTTACAGAGGTGGCCCGTGTACAGCGGCACATTGAATTAGTGCGGCAACAAACCGGCTTATCAGATGATGCTTTTTATAAACATTTAAATGATGCTGTTTTTTTTGAAAGCGACCCCAAAGTAGTGCAACAAAGCTTTGAGCATACCAAAGCAATTATATATACCAACCTGCCCAGGCTGTTTAATGATGCGGAGCCAAACCCTTTAAAGATCAAGGCAGGCGAGAGCAGGCAGCTGGCGCAAACACCCGGCTATTACGATAACAACACTTTTTACTATAATCTTTTTGATAAGCCCTACAACAAGCGCCAATACGATTGGCTGTTTATACACGAAGCTGTGCCGGGGCATCACTACCAGGCAAGTGTTGAAAGCAAAACCAAAACATCGGCAGTACAGCAACTTTTTTATTACATGGGTTTTGCCGAAGGATGGGGCGCTTATACCGAAGAATTAGGCAAGCAATTGGGGGTATACCAAACGCCTTATGATGAGTTGGGCAAGTGGGAATGGGATATTGTACGCTCGGTACGCGTGCCGCTTGACGTTGGGCTAAACTATTATGGCTGGACTGATGAACAGGCCCTTGCATTCTGGAAAAAGAACATCCGCAACCAGGATGACATTGCCTTGCGCGAAATTGCCCGCATGCGCCGCTGGCCTGCCCAGGTAGTTACTTACAAATACGGAGCGCTGCAAATACTGCACTGGAAAGAGGAATTGCAAAGAAAGCAGGGCACGGAGTTTAACATTAGGGACTTTCACTCGCGCGTGTTAGATCATGGCTCGCTACCCTTGTTTTTAGTAAAAGAAAATGTATTCAGGTAAATAAAACCCGCAATGTTATTTACACTACCGCGGGTTTTATCTACCATGTTTTATTTCAGAATCACCTTTGTAGCGCCATAGCCAAATTTTTCTTTACGGGCATCCATAAAGGTTTGTACTTTAGGGTGTTTGCCCAATAGTTTATGCAACTCATGCCGTAAAATGCCGTTGCCTGCCCCATGAATAAATGTAATATCAGGCAGCTGATGTACTATGGCCGAGTCAAGGGCTTTGTGAAAGTGGGCCAGCTGGATCTGAATCATTTCACTGGCCTGTAAAAACTGGTGGTCGTCGCGCAGCTTCTCTATATGCAAATCAACCTCGCTTACCGGCTTTTCAAATACAACCTTTTCTTCGGCGGGCTTAAAAAAGCTTTCTTTTAGTTTTTGGGCATCTATCACCAAATCCGGTTCGTCAAGCCTTATCAGCCACCCGGCCTGGTTTAACAAAGGCACCTGTTTTTTGGTTGATGAAAAGTCTTTTGCCTTAAATTTTTCTTTTACAACCAATGGCAAAGGTGGTTCGATATTCTGTTTGGTGTTATAAACAATATGGAACGTAAACAACGGCCATAATTGCAAATCGGCCAGTTGAGCCGAGTAAATTTTTTCTGCGGATGATGGAGCTATTACACCGGCAAACTCGCCTTTAAATACCTGTTGCTTTTCGGTGTTAAAGGCTGCCAATAGCTGGAACGATGTGGTATTAACCAAATGAAAATGAACTACCGAAGGAGCCTTTACATCAGCCACAACACCAATATAAAYGCCTTTTTTTTCAAATAACCCCAAATCAACTGGTTTTTCATCAGCTATCGCAGCCTTTTTTGCCCCGGCTGGTTCATAGCCATGTACGGTTGTTACTTTGCTGGCCAGCACCGGTATTTCAAATTCGTCATCGCCGGTTACGCCTATCATTTGGTCGTCAATAATGCGCGTTACAAAACCTTCCATTTTTTCGTCAACAAACCGAACAAAATCGCCTAATTTATATTTCATAGTCATGCTTATCAGCAGGCAAAGTTAGCTTATATGGGCACATTAAAATATAAAATAAAATTAACCCTATAAGTATTACTTTTGGTCAACCTTCCGGTAGGTTAATCTACTGATCACAACATTTATTTTTAAAGATATGAGCGGTAATACCCCTAATTACTTAAACCACTATTCGTTAAAACAGGTGTTTTTACACAACCTTAACCGCATTTACTTTGGCAAGTGTTATCTTAATAATAACATGGAGCACATTATAAGCCTGGCTTCCTTCAATAATTTACAACTGGCCATACACGAGTTTTGGGGGGATATTAAAAAACAGATAGCCCGTATGGACGAAGTTTATGCCTATATGGGCGAAACGCCGTCGGATAAAAACTGCAACCCCATAAAATCAATTGTCAAAGATGAGTTTTGCCTGGATGAAAAACAGGAAATAACTATTTTGAGTGATATGGACATCATCATGTACCTGCAATTACTTGAGCATGTTAATATTACATCCTGTCGAATGCTGATGATGGTTGCCAAATTGTTGAAATACGATAAGGTTAACCAATTACTTACTGAATGTTTTGACGAATCGACAGACAACGACCGCCTGTTTGTGCTTATATCAAAGGAATACCTTACCGAGGAGTAAACAGCCTTTTAAAAACCCATTATGAAAAAATAAAGCCACCCGAACAAGTTCGGATGGCTTAAATATTAGTTATTTAATACCCCTATTAAAATAACTTGAACAAATAAAAAAAATATTTCCCATAATCGCAAACTATTTATTCTCAATTAAAAAGATGTTACAATTTTGTTACGAAAAACTGACCAGTAAGTATGTGTGTTAAATTTTTATTTAGTTTGTAACTATTTGATGTTAAAAGCATCTTTACAAAAGTTGACACACTGAATTTATTTATATTATGAAACTGATCAAACCAATCGCGTTATGCGCGTTATCTTGTTTTGCGTTGACGCAGGTAAGGGCCCAATCCTTGTACATGCCGCGTGATATTCAAAAAGCGTTTACAAAAGGAACGCGACAGGCCGATGGTAAACCCGGGCAAAAATACTGGCAAAACCATGGCACTTACAACATCACCATTACTGCACTACCGCCAGATAGAAATATCAAGGGATCAGAAACCATAAGTTACGTAAATAACAGCCCTGATACGCTGAAAAGGCTTAATATGAAGCTGATACTGAATATTCACAAACCGGGTGTTGCACGGTTTGGAGATGCAGACGAAGATTACCTGACCAGCGGCATTCAGTTCGATAAGTTTTTGATTAATGGCGAGGCTAAGAAAGTTAATAGTAAAGGAGCTTCAACCAATATGGCGGTAAGTTTGACAAAACCTTTAATGCCGCATGATTCGCTGAAACTGGATATCGACTGGCATTTCCAGATCTCGTTACAAAGTGGACGCGAGGGTATGATAGACTCTACCTCCTATTACCTGGCCTATTTTTACCCACGTGTATCAGTTTATGACGATTATAACGGCTGGGACAGGCTGCCTTTTTTAGACGCACAGGAGTTTTATAACGATTTTAACGATTACACCCTTACCGTAAACACCCCTAAAAACTATATAGTTTGGGCAACAGGCACATTGCAAAACCCTAACCAGGTTTTACAACCAGAATACGCCAAACGCCTGGCAACATCCATGACCAGCGATTCGACCATACATGTAGCAACCGCTGCCGACCTTGCCAAAAAAGAAATTACAGCGCAAAAAGGCCAAAACAGCTGGGTTTGGAAAGCCAATGATATCAGCGATATGGCTGTTGGCATTAGCGATCATTATGTATGGGATGCCGCAAGCGCCATTGTTGACGATGCCACGCACCGCAGGGCAAGTATGCAGGCTGCCTTTTTAGATAAGTCTGAAGATTTTCATCATGCCGTGCAGGCTGGCCGTCATTCGTTAAGCTGGTTATCGCACAACTGGCCGGGCGTGCCTTATCCTTTCCCTAAGATGACGGCTTTCCAGGGTTTTGCGGATATGGAATATCCTATGATGGTCAATGACAGCCATACCGATGATATTCAGTTTGCCGCCTTTGTTCAGGATCACGAAATTGCACATACTTATTTCCCATTCTATATGGGTATTAACGAAAGCCGTTATGCCTTTATGGATGAAGGCTGGGCCACAACTTTTGAACGTTTGATTGGCACCGACGAAGTGGGCGCCGAAAAAGCCGATGCACTTTATAAAAACTTCAGGATAAATGGATGGATTCATGATGCATCATCCGCCGAAGACCAACCTATTATCACCATGTCTAACGAACTGAGGGGTGGCTATGGTAACAATTCGTACGGTAAGCCATCGTTAAGTTATTTCGCTTTGAAAGACATGCTTGGCGACGACCTGTTTAAAAAAGCCCTGCATGGCTATATGGACCGCTGGCACGGCAAGCACCCGATACCATGGGACTACTTTAACTCCATGAGCAATGTATCCGGCGCTAACCTCAATTGGTTTTTCAATAACTGGTTTTTCACCAATTACTACATCGACCTTAACCTGCTAAAAGTTGGCAAAGTTAAAGACGGCTACATTGCCGATATAAAAAACGTTGGCGGTTTTGCTATTCCGTTTGATGTAAAAATAACTTATGCCGATGGAACAACTGAAACCAAACACCAGACGCCTGCCGTTTGGCAAAAAAATGAAAAACAGATTTCCGTCAACATTAAAACTGCCAAAACAATTCAAGCTGTAACCCTAGACGGTGGCATTTTTATGGACGCAACCGAGAATAATAACACGTTCACTATTAAATAAGATCAATAATATTTAAAACAAAAAAACCGGCAATTTCTGGCCGGTTTTTTTGTTTTTAGCTTAGTACTAAAAATTATGCATTTTGTATAGTATTGTTCCAGTTATTTGCAGTAGTCTTTACTTTTGCTTTAGCGTCATCAACAACCTCTTCGGCTACATGTTGTGCCTTTTCTGTAGCAGCCCTTGCCTTTGATTTTGCTGCTTCCAAAGCATCGTCTTTATAATCATAAAGATCGCTAACCGTGCCATTAAATTTTGATTTGGCCCTTTCAACGGCATCACTGCTATATTGTTTTATGCCACTGGCAGTTGTTTGCGCCTTGTTTTTAGCGGTATCAACCAGGTCGTTTATATAATCGGCAATATCGTCTCTAAGTTCGTTGCCTTTTTCGGGAGCCAACAATAAACCCAATGCAGCTCCTGCTGCTGCACCTACTAACAGTGCGGCTATAATTTTTGCTTGATCTTTCATGTTACTCGTTTTTTTGTAGATATGATTTAACTTGAATAAGTTAGAACAACAACAATGCCAGTTTTGAGGGGGAAGAAGAATCAAGAGCCAAGAGTTAAGACTTTTTGGACTTTGGTATCTTTGGACTTCGGACTTTAAAACACCAATAACCAATGACGGCAC
>NZ_JBFUIA010000034.1:0-77806 GCF_056402115.1 Mucilaginibacter sp. P4_C11
CCACAGTTTAAAACAAACGCCACAGTTTAAAACAAACGGTAAGGGATTCAATCGAGGCATAGGCCTTCAAGCCTGGCAATGACGATAATGCACCCTTACCGTTGTTAACTTTATCCACAAAAATCAAGGTTATTAACAAAGAAAAAGAAGCAAAAAGAAAGCTTCAACAATAATAATAACCTATACTATTTTGTTAAAGCTAATCTAAAGGCAATGACGGATATTTGATATTGACAGTCTACAACGTACAAACACGTCATTATAAGGAACGAAGCAATCTCGTCGCATTACATAGCGAACCTGCAAGGTTCGCCACGTATTGGCAAAGAGATTGCCACGCTATCGCTCGCAATGACATATTGTGAATATTCCTTACAAACTCGGCTCCATCCCGGTTGATATAGCAAGCCTGTTCCATGCGTTTATGGCGATGATAGCCAGGATTACTTGTGCTATATAAGCTTCATCCAAAACCTTTACAACAGCTTCGTAGGTAGCATCAGATACATGGTTTTGTATCAGGGTTACCTCTTCGGTTAAAGCAAGGATGGCCCGCTCTTCTTCGGTGAAAAATGGTGTTTCGCGCCAGGCGTTCAGGGCGTAAATGCGTTGCTCGGTTTCGCCTGCCTTGCGGGCGTCTTTGGTATGCATGTCTATACAAAAGGCACAACCGTTTATTTGCGATGCGCGGATCTTGATCAGTTCGCGGTGGGTTTTGCTTACTATGCCTTTGGCAACGTATTGATCAAGGTTTACTAATATTTTGTAGGCTTCCGGGTCGGTTTTACCGATACTTACTCTTGTTTTCATTTTGTGTTGTATTGTTTTAATACCCCAAAGGTGGCAACAAAACAGGCCTCAAAAAATGAATCAAGATTAAGAAAATACAGAATAGCTAAACTTTTTTTGCCCTTATTTTACTCATAAACTGCGGCGTAAAACCCAGGTACGATGCCAGCATATATTGAGGCACACGTTGCATAAATGCAGGGAACAGGCTGCTGAAGTGGCGATAGCGTTCTTCGTCGCTCATGCCGTAAATGTATTTGATACGTGTTTGGGTTGCGCTAAAAGCCCGTTGTTGTACTATCCTGAAGTAACGTTCCAGTTTAGGCACAGTTTCAAAAAGCTCCTCCTGTTTGTTTTTGCTGATGCTGATAACTTCCGTGTCCTCAATCGCCTGGATATAGTAGTAGGAAGGGCGGCCGCTTTCCAAACTGTCAAAATCGGTCATCCACCAATTTTCAATGGCAAACAAGGTAGTTTGTTCATTCAGTTTTTTGTTGATGAAATACAGGCGAAGGCAGCCCTTACTTACAAAAAAAAGTTCCTTACAAACATGGTCTGGTTCCAGCAGAAATGATTTTTTCTTAACCGCTTTTACGGTGACCGCTGCATTAATCAGCTGTTCCTCATCCGCAGTAAGCTGAACAAATTTTTTAATATGGTTTGTAAGGGTAGATTGCACATACAATTATACAGGTTAATAGTTGATTACAAAAGGGATGACAAAGACTTCCGAAGTTTAACTCGATAATATTGTTTTTGGCTCGTTGAGGGCTTCGCCGTTTTAAAACTTCGGAAGTCTGGCAGAGAAATATGTTGTTCATTTCCCATTCCCGCGATCTGTGTCCTCACAAACCGCTATCCGATTGCCCGTTGGTTTGAGCAGGTTGCCCCGAATATATACAGGGTAGATGCCTGTGAGGACACAGGCATCGGCAAATGGTAATAGGTTGTTTTTGCTTCCGCGGTATGTGTCCTCACAGACCACTATTCCAATGCTTATCGTTTGAATTTATTTTTCCAGGTATTCTTTCAACGATATGCCAGTAATATGTGTCCAGCCGGCCACAAAGTTTTCGCGTTTGAATGATGGTATATTGGGGAAGGTTTCCAAGCCTGTATGCGTAAGTTTAAGGCGGGTTCCGTCGCCTTCCGGGAATAACTCCCAGGTTACTTCCGAATAGCCTTCATAGCCATCGTATGTCCAACTGTGGGTAATTTTGCTACCGTCAACCACCGCGGTAACCTTACACTTGTGTAAAAACTCCTTGGTGCCGTCGCCACCTGTAAATTCAAACTCAAAGCCAACTACGGGTTTAAAATCGGCTAATTTAAAATACCAATCCGCCATTTTATTAACATCGGTAATAGCTGCCCAAACATTGCTGATGGGGGCTTTGTAAATGCGCTCAATTACAAAAGGTTCTGTATTCATAGTTTTTTAATTTTGGTTTATATCGATGGTGTATTTTGTTCGTTGGTTAAAAATGCGTCAAGGGCATCCAGCTTGTTTGTCCAAAAACGACGGTACTGTTCGGCCCAGTCGGTAACTTCTTTCAATTGCTTCAGGTCGGCTCTGCAGTAGCGTTCGCGGCCTTGTTGCTTAATCACCAGTAAGCCGCATTGCGTCAATATTTTGATGTGTTTGGATACCGCGGGTCGGCTCATCTCAAAGTTATCGGCCACAGCGTTCAGGTTCATGCTTTGGTGGGCAATCAGGTTAATGATCTCGCGGCGTGTAGGATCGGCAATGGCTTTAAAAACGTCTCGGTGCATATGTCAAAAACGGCTATATGAAACCATTTGGTTACAAATATATGTGAAACCAAATGGTTACGCAAGAGTTGGCTGAAAAAAAATGTTATGACGATTTTTTTCGGAGTATTATCGCATTATAAAAAGCTATATATAGCTCTTGATAATACCGGGGAACCATCAATATTAATCGAATTCCGATGTTAAAATCGAGTTTGGATTACTATCACCACAGAAGGTGCATAACAGGTTGGCTATAGGGCGTCGGGAGGGGTTTCAAAAGGACTGCAACGAGGGGCAACAGTATATGAAAAGGTAGTTTAGTTAAATATAAATTATTGATTATTAAGCATTTGAAAGCTTTAAATAACTTGTTTGTCGGATGGGTTTTTCTTTTTGTTCAATAGCATATCTATCATTTTGGCCAAACGTTCGTCGCGGGTTTTTTCCTGTTTGGCGGTTAGTATCCAAAGCACATATTCTTTTTTGTTACTGTATGATAACTGCTGGTACCAAGCCATTGCCGGGGAATGTTGTGCAAGGGTGCTTTTTATATAATCGGGTAGGGTAACAATCTTATTATCAACATCAATATAGGCGCTGTGCTCATTGTTGCGAATGCCATCATTGCGTCCTTCGGATACTTTTACCTTATCCTGCGGGCGAAAACGCAGGGCAGTCCACGTTTCATTTATTGCGGCAGATGCTACCGGGCGCAAGCCATAAACGGACGGTTCGTTCCAGCTGCTCATCATCTCTAGGTCGGCGGGGATTTTAGAAGTCTTTTTGGGAAAGATGATCCAGAAAACAGCCTCATCATTTAGTACCGGGGCAATTGCTTTAAGTTCGGATGCCAGTTCCTGGCTGTTGGTTACAAATAAAAGTATCCCGTTAAAATTTCCGGTTGTATTAAAAGCAATTTCTACATCACTGGGCAGCGGCAGTAAGCTATCCAGGAAATTAGCCGGTGAATTATGCAATAACCAACGCGAATTGGGTTTTATCTGGAGCTTTTTGGATAGAGGATTCATGATTAGTATCAAGTAGTTAGTATCAAGTATCAAGATAAAAGAACTGTTGTTACAAACTTAAAAGAAAACCATGAATCATGGTCTATGAACCAATAGCCAGCTTGGCAAAAAAATCCCACAGCACAATACCAGCTGATACTACGATATTGAACGAATGTTTTGTGCCAAACTGGGGGATTTCGATACAGGCGTCTATGGTTTGCATAACCTCGTCGCCTACGCCGTTTACTTCGTTGCCAAATATGAGGGCATACTTTTGTGTGGCATCGGGGGCGAATTCATTGAGCATGGTGCTGTTTTCTGCCTGCTCTATGGCAATAATAAGGTAGCCTTCGCTACGCAATTTTTCAATAGCTTGCAGCGGGGTTTCGTAATAAGTCCAGTTTACGGATAGGGTGGCACCCAGGGCAGTTTTTTCAATTTCGCGGTGCGGGGGCTGGGCGGTGATGCCGCAAAGACAAATTTGCTCAACAGCAAAACCATCTGAAGTACGAAAGATGGAGCCGATATTGTGCATGCTGCGCACATTATCCAACACTACGGCAACCGGCAGTTTGGCTTGTTCTTTAAATTCATCAACCGAAGCCCGGTTTAGCTCATCTAATTTTAATTTGCGAATCTCCATGGTGGTTCATTAGTTCCTTGGTTCATTAGTTCATTGGTCTTTTATGACGGGTTAATGAACTAATGAACCATTGGAGCGCAAAAGTATCGATTAATAGCTTAAATAACCACTTCGTTTAGCAAGCCCACGCCATTGCCTATTAATGAGCTATATACCGATGGTGCGTAACCTATTTTGCGGGTATAGTATTCGGTAACGCCTTTGCTATAGTCTTCAAAGGCATCGCCTTTTACTAAGGCTATTGCACAGCCGCCAAAGCCTGCGCCTGTCATGCGGGCTCCGGCTACATTGGGATTGGTTTTACTGTATTCGGCAACGGTATCCAGTTCAATACCGCTTACCTCGTATAAATCGCGCAGCGAATCGTGGGAGGCATACATCAGGCGGCCAAATTCATCCAGGTTGTTGCCGGCTAATGCTTTGGCTGCAAGTTTTACCCGGTCGTTTTCTTCAATAACGTGTTTGGCGCGTTTAAGTACGGTAGGGTTGGTAATAAGGTGCTGGTATTTGCCGAAGGTTTCGGCATCGATGTCGCATAAGTAGTTGATGTTCAATTCCTGCTGTAATGCTTTTAAAGCGGTTTGACACTCTTCTACGCGTTCATTGTATTTTGATTCGGCCAGTTTGCGGGGCTTGTTGGTATTGATGATGGCCAGCACGTATTCGCCCAGGTTACTGTCAACTGCTTCGTAATCAAGGGTGTCGCAGTTCAGCATCAGGGCTTTGTTTTTTTCGCCAAAGGCAACTGCAAACTGATCCATAATACCACAGTTTACGCCAATAAAGTTGTTCTCGACAGATTTGGACAGTTTAACCAAATCAAGTTTGCTGTAACCGCTATTAAAAATATCATTCAATGCGAAAGAAGTTACCACCTCGATAGAGGCCGACGATGACAGGCCCGAACCGATGGGGATATCACCATAAAAAAGCATGTCAAGGCCTTGTAAATCATGGCCTTCCTGTATAAAGCTGTTGATTACACCAATTGGGAAATTAAACCAGGTTTCGCCCACTTTTTCGTAGGATGCCTGTAAAGGGGTATCTTGTTGCTCGCTAAAATTTAAACTTCTGAAACGGAAAACCCCATCCTCATTGGGCGACGTTAACAGGTAAGTACCAAAAGTGATGGCACAGGGCATAACCAGGCCCCCGTTATAGTCGATATGCTCGCCGATAAGATTTACACGCCCTGGTGAAAAATAGGCGTTGTCGGCTTCTTTATTAAAGATGTTGATAAATTCCTGGTGCAGATTATTCTTCATTATTAGGTTATATTACAATTGGGAAACAAATATTGTAAAAATTGTCAAGTTTACATTTATAAATTTAAATTAATTTCAAAAAACATCAAATTTTTATTAGGAATATTGAGGTTTCTGCTGGATTTTTAATTTTATAGCTTTACATCCGGCAAAAACACAAACCAACCTAATCAGTTGATTTTACCAAAATTTAAAACTTATGAAACAATACCTGGTTACCGGTTACGATTATACCGACGAAGGCGCCCCTGAACGCCGCATGAATGTACGCCCACATCACCTTGATGGGGTAAAGGAGCTTAAAGCAAACGGCAATTTTATTGCCGCCGCAGCCTTCTTGAACGACGAGGGCAATATGATAGGCTCGGTAATGATGCTACAATTTGAATCGGAAGAGCAATTAGATGCCTGGAAACTGGCCGAGCCTTACGTAACCCAAAACGTTTGGGAATCTGTAGATGTGAAACCTATTAAAGTAGCGGTTATTTAGGTAGTATCAAGTAGTAAGTATCAAGTAGTAAGACCGCTGCAACGCGCAGCTAATTTAAATATCTTCATCTGAACGTGAAAATCTTGATACTTGATACTTACTACTTAATACTAAGAACTATTCCCTTCCCACTCTCCAGCGGTTCATTTGCCAGTAGCCATCGGTATCTTTAGTGTAAAATGCGGTGTAGCCAATGCCCATCATGTTAAAATCGAACGCAAATTCGGTTACTGCAGGGTCATCGGGTAAAAAATTGGGGAGTACGCTATCGGCAACTAAAGCTATTTGTTCGCTTAGTTCATCTTTATCGTTTTTAACAACTTTAATTTCGGTGCTTTTGATATAATCTTCCAGATTTTTAAACTGGTAATCGGGTATGGGGGCAAATTCGTCCTTAAGTTTGCGGGCGCCGGTAAATGCATCAGCAAGGCTTTGCTGTTTATAAGCTTCCATGGCTTTTAGTAAATCGGGAGCTGATATTTCGGGCACACCATCGGCGCTGGTGGTGTAAAAGCTGTTTAGTATTTCTTCTTTAGTTTTCATGTGCAGGGTATCACTTTAATACAAAACAAAAGGATGCGGTAAAATTAACCACATCCTTTTGCTTTTAGCCTTAAATAGCAAATTAATTACAATTCGCCAAGGCTGTTCAGCACATCCATATCATCTTCAGATAATTGAATGTCGGCTGTTTTCATGTTTTCTTCCAAATGTTTTACGCTGGAGGTACCTGGGATGAGCAATATATTTGGCGAATGGTGCAGTAACCAGCTTAAAGCAACCTGGTGAATGGTTGCGCCATGTTTAGCGGCGACGCGTTGCAATACCTCTTCGCCTTTTACATTGCCGCCACCAAGCGGGAACCAGGGAATAAAGGCAATATTATGTTCGCGTGTGTACTCCAGTTCAGCCTCCCATTTGCGGTTATCAACGCTGTACATGTTTTGTACCGATACCACTTCAAAAAATTGTTGTGCCAGTTTTATATCCTGCACACTTACCTCAGATAAGCCGATGTGTTTAATTTTGCCATCCTGCTGCGCTTTTTGTAACACCTCAAATGATTTTTCGGCGGGCACTTTCGGGTCAATGCGGTGCAGTTGGTACAGGTCAATCCTTTGCAGTTTAAGGCGCTTAAGGCTTCCTTCAAGGGCCTGCGTTAAATGCGCGGGCGATGAATCAATTGGCCATTCATTTGGGCCTGTACGCAACAACCCGCCTTTTGTTCCAATAACCAGGTCGGCGGGGTAGGGTACAAGTGCTTCGGCGATTAACTCCTCCGAAATAAAGGGCCCGTAGCTATCGGCCGTATCGATAAAATTTACGCCAAGTTCAACCGCGCGTTTTAGCGCCCGGATGCACTCTTTTTTATCATTGGGTGGCCCCCAAATACCAGCGCCTGTAATGCGCATAGCGCCATATCCCAGGCGGTTTATTTTGAAATCGCCCCCTAAACTGAAAGTTTTTTCAAATGAACTTGTTGTAGTTGCCATATTGTTATTGTTGATTATAAGTTGAACTCAATTATGCCCTTATTGTTTGAGTTTTGAGTTTTGAGTTGGCATTATGTTAAATTAAGAATCTTTATCCGAGAAAACCTTGTTCAGACTAAAAAGGTAGTGATTTCATGCAGCAGTCTTGATACTTGATACTCGCTACTTGATACTAAACGATACTCGCTACTTGCTACTAAAAAAGCTATCTTTCCATAAAAAATCAACCTTCATGACCGATCAGAATTTTACCAATCACAGGCGTTTAGCACCAGGTTATCATTATGTATTAACGCTTTTGCTTTTAGTCGGTGTTGTATCAGCTATAGTAAATGTAGTATTGCAATGGGGCACCAGCGGACTAATGGCCTCGCTGCTGATATTGCTATTATTTATCTGTTTGCTTTTTGTTTTTATTATGATGCGCACTTTCCCGTTAAAGGCGCAAGACAGGGCCATACGCGCCGAAGAAAGCCTGCGTTATTTTATACTTACACGCCAGCCGTTAAGCAGAAAACTTAGTATAGGCCAGATAGCTGCGCTTCGTTTTGCAGCCGATGAGGAAATGGTTCAGCTTGTTGAAAAAACACTGACAGATAACCTTAAACCCGACGAGATTAAAAAAGCCATCCAAACCTGGAGGGCCGATCATCATAGGGTGTAAGTTGAAACTCTAAATCCCAAATTCTAACCCCCAAATCCTAAATTCTAAAACCCAAATTCGAAGATTGGGAGTCGGGATATTAAAAGACTGAATTTAGAATTCAGATTTTAGGATTTAGAGTTTGGGTTTTGGGATTTAGAATTTAGAATTTTCATCCCCTTACCTCCAGGCTCCCAAAATAGCGCCCATAAGCGTTAGTGATACCAAACTGTAGCCGCCATTAATAAATATCAGCCGCCAGCTTTTAAGTTCAAACAGGCTCATGGTGGCAATGGCGCTAAATGTCCAGATGCCGGCAAGGGCGCCTGCTGTTGTACCCCAGGCCAGGTCTGTTTTTGCATCAGCCAAAAAGGCGGCCAGGTTTGCGGCCATGATGAGTGAAAAAATGGCGGTCATTCCAAAAATTTTGAGTTTGTTACCAGCCTTTAAGTCGGCCTCATTGAGTTTATTGTCGGCTACCCAGGCTTTGGCAAACATTATTGGCGAATACCAGATGCCGCCTACTAAAAATGAGGAGAGAGCAGCCACCACAACAGCAGCCCAGTTGATTAATTTAGGATCCATGATGATAAGTTTATGTGTAATTAAAGTTATCTGTTTTTGGATTAAACAACAAAGGTTTTTTGTGGAATAACGAGTGTTGATCAGCGATTTACGGGAGTGCGAAATAGAAAGTAATGGTACCCGGTTTACCACGCCGCTATCTATGGGGTGTGGTATGGTGAAATCCAGACTTGCGAAGTTTTTAAAACTTCGCAAATCTTTCGCCGAGATGTTATTCCTCTTTCAGCGTCTTGGGATTTTTCTGGTACCTATGAAGTGCCTGGTTTTAAACAAGCATAGGCTTCGAACGCGGGTTAAGACTCACCCCGGCTATGCTGCGCTGGCCGATCTCTCCGGCCTCGCTGCAAAGAGGGTGCAAATCAGTTTTTAGTTTCTTGGTCGCCCCCTCTACGCGCGAAGCGGACTTAGGGGCGGACGGGCGTAGCATAGTCGGGGTGAGTCGACCCGCCGTCATATAAACCTACTTTACATTAAAATGTATTACCTGCCTGCCTAAATTACCGTCGCCATCAAGGCCTTCAATAATGGCCCGGTATGAGCCGCGTGCGTCGCTGTTGTAAAAGTTAAAGGTGGCTACGCCATTTTTATCGGTAATTATTTTAGGGTTCCAGTAAATGGTATTCCGGAGGTCGAGGCCTATTACGCTGCTTTTGCCAACTTCGTATTTAGGTACGTAAAAATCTTTTGCCTTGCTATAGCCTTGTACTGCAAACGTAATTACGTTTTGTTTGGGTATCAAAGCCATTAATTGCGACAGCGAAATTTTTTGAGTTTTAATCACTTTTTTGTGGATGATCATAACACCTTTTGTACCGTTTACCCGGTTTATGCCGCTTAAACCATCGTTCAAAAATATCTCTACCGATTCCACATCATCGCCGCTCATCGATCCCAGGTTGCTAACATCTATCTGGGCGCTGTTGATGTAAATTTGTACAGGCGTTGTTTTGTTGCCTTGGTTATAATCGCGGGTTACATAAAAGTTATTATCGGCATAAGTTAAGCCGAGCGCCATGGTGCTTAAGCAATTAATCAATATAGGGCAGCCTTTAAGCTGGTCGGGGTTTATTTCATGATCGGCCTGTGGGCTTAAGCCTGCAAATGTGCCATAATCGGAGTGGCTGGCTTTTTTAACAACGGCTTTCGCTTTAATTACTACCTCTTTAAGCACTCTCGAGCTTTGATATTGTTTATGGCTGTTTTCCAGGTAGGGGCGGATAACGCTATCGATATTCACAATTTCGTCGGCTACATTGGGGTTTTTGTTTACCTTTTGGTAAAGTTCGCCATTAACATTTATCACCATGTTTCTGCCGTTGGGGTTGTTGCGGGCACTCAAGGTAATTTTTGAAGTATCTCTTACCATTACGTCCGAAAATTTGAAGTTGCCTGTCATATCGGTGAGGGTTTCGGCCGAAAAATTATTATCGGGTACAATCAGGCGTACGCTGCCCTTGCTAACCGGCAGCCCGGTATTGGTGCGTAATATACCCGATACTTCGATGCCCTGCTCAGGTGCCGTATAAATAGGCGGGTTTTTATCGGCCAGGATGTCCTCGTAATTAAAACGGGTATACCCTTGGGTAAGCATCAAAACATCAAGATTATCTGATTTTTCCTGGTCGGGTTTATTAAAATAGTAATTGGGTTTTTCGATGTATCCTTTAAGATCAGATGTAAGCAGGATGTAACTTAATATGGTTTGCTCGTTATTTTCTTCGGATGGGATGGTGGCATCATCCAAAACGGCTACCGAAAAGCTGCCTATTACCGGGGCAGTTTTGTTAAGCGCCGTTACCGACATTTTTACATTTTGCCGAACAGTATATGATGGCTTATCGGTTTTTAAATTAAGGCTCAGCTGATCGTTATGCTGAATAAATACCAGGCGTTGGCATAGCGCGTAGCCGCCCGATGAAAACAACGTGATTTGCAATATACCGGTAGGGAATTTTGCTTTCGGGATAGCTGCCGAATAGCTTAGATCTTTTAATACGGTAGAGGCTGCGTAGTATATAACACCCCCGCTTTGCGCTACAAGATAAAAGCTTTTGTTTTGCTTGCGCTTCAAAAACACATCGTTGGCTGCTATTTTTATGTTAAGATTATCGGCGTCGCTGTTATTAACGGTAAGGCCTATGCCCATGCTTTGCACCCTCGGTAACTTGTATACTGCCGATGACCCATTGGGAAAGGTAACAGTGGCGGTATATAACTTACCACTCTCGGGCGTCATGGCAAATACACCCATCCCCAGGTGGGCCGATGTAAATGTGGCCACCTCGGTGCCGGCATCATCGGTTATTTTGCCTTTAATATCGGCTCCCAGGCCCTTGGCGTTGATAGCCTTAAATGCTATTTTGGTGCGCACGCCATTGGTTAACTGGCCACTTTCCGGGAAAAACTGTACATCGAAATTGGTTATAGATCCTGTTAGCGGAAATGTGTTGGTAATAAAATTGCGGTCGCCCATATCAATAGCCGTTACCAGCGATCCTGAAGTAAGGGTTGGGGCGTCATTTTCCGGTAGTTCAACCAATAAGTTACCTTTGGCATCGGTAGTGCCTTTGCCTTTGGCTATGGCGTCGCCGTTGCGTACCAATTGCCAGCTTACTTTTTTATCGGCATAAGGCGCACTTGTAGGGTCTTTATAAACAATATTGGCGTTGAGCTTAATCATGCCACCCTTTTTGCCCGAACTTTTGTAGCTGATAAAGGTATTTACCTTATTATCAATAGCGTTACCAATGTTTATGGTACGGTCATAAAAATACTCGGCATCAAAATTACGCATCCAGTTGGTGTATGCCCTTATGCGGTAGGTGCCCTGTTTAATTGTTTCGCCATCCAGCGTAATGTTTCCGTTGGCAAAGCCGCTTTTTAACGGTAATCGCAAGCCTGCTATCACCGAATCCTGGCTGTTAAGCAAATCCACATAAACAATGCCGCTTAAGGCCGAAGGCTGGTGCTTCTCCACCGTTACATAAGCTTTAAGCCATATAGTATCGCCGGCGGCATAATAAGGCTTATCCAGGTGCAGGTAAACTTTTTCTATCGGAAAGGAGGTGGAATACTTTGCGGTTTTTTCGATAACGGAATTAATAGGGATACTATCCTGCTGGGCCATTGCGGCTAAGCCAAAAGATAAAAACAGCGATGCTACGAGTAAAAATTTTCTTGATATCATTAATATAATATAAAGCGGCTAACGGGGCTAATATAAACATTTAGGGCTGTTGCATACCGGGCGCACACAGCATTTAACATTTTTTTACAAACTGGCAGGATTTGAACTGTGTTTTACAATGAACGCTTAAAATTAAGCTGCATTGTTTTGCATGGCGAAAGTTAAAGCCATTTGGCAGCATAGCACTGAAAATAACATGATTGTTACTTTTTGTAGTAAAAAACGCCTGCAGAGCAACGCTATTTGGCAGGTGCCACTTTGCCTTCAACATGTACAGATATCATGCTTGAATGTACAATACCCAGCGTAGAGCCTGGCTTTACATTAAGATATAACTTAAAATAGCTATCCATAATACCACTGGCCATCCTGTTGTAGGTCTGGGCAAATTCGGGACCGCTTATGGCAAGATCAATAAGGGGGATGCCGTAATGCATGCCGCCCTTATCATCAATATACATGGTGAATGAATAATAAAAATCTTTGTACGCTTTGTTGATCACGATATCGTAAGTAGGGTCGAGGTAGTCGTCGGACGGGTCGAAATTGTTTTCGATAGTGGGTTTTGTAGTGCGGCGGCTTACTGTTACCTGTGGGCTGCGGCTTGTAATTTGGGCGGGTTGCCGTGCCGAAAACTGTTTTTTATAATCGGCATTTGCTTTTGCCGCCAGCGAACGGATAAACAAAGTATCCTGCCGGCTGGGGTGTCTTAGTATTGATGTATCGGTATGCAATACATTTTTCACGTAGTTATCGGCATAAAAGGTCATGTACACTTTGGTGCCTTTGATGTCAAGCGAATCGCCTTTTTGCTTAATAATTTCAAGGATAAGACTGTCTTTGGTCATTTTTTGCACCTTTAGCCAGGAGCGTGCGGCATTAAAAATAGAATCGTATCCGCGGGTAAGCGGAAAGTTGATGAACGCTTTTTTGGTAGGGCTGTAAATACTCACCGAATCGTCCGATTCAAATTTAAGCTTCCACTGCGGCTCCAGCTGGTAGCCATATTCGTTAAACGATAGCCCGTTTTTTTGCCTGCGTTTTACTTCAGAATAGTTGATGCCGTTGTAAGGCTTAAAATCTATTAATTCTTTTTTTTTATTACCCGGGCCGCCGCAACCCATTTGTGCAAGCGAGATGAAAGTAAAGAGTATAAAACCAGCCAGTTTTATTGTTTTTATATTGATAGATAGCATACGCCTTAAAGATATATATAATTCAATAAACAGCTAAAACGGACTTTTGGATTTTGAAGGTTTGAGTTTCGGACGAAATATTTCTTCCCATTTATTTCAAAATGGTTTACCAATGAACGAATAAAGCACTGAACTGATGAAATTAACTACTCGCTTTTAAGGCTTTTTATGGGATTGGCTATTGCTGCTTTGACAGTTTGGAAGCTTGACGTAATGACGCCTACAATAAGCATCCCGCCGCCGCTCTCGGCAAATATCCACCAGCTAATGGGAGTGCGGTCGGCAAAGCTTTGCATCCATTTGTTCATGGCCAGCCAGGTTATTGGCGTTACCAAGACAAACGCAAGCAATATTAGCAGTACCAGTTCCCTTGAAAGTAAAGCCACTATCTGGCCAACCGAGGCACCTACAACCTTGCGGATACCAATTTCTTTAGTGCGTTGGTTTGTGGTGTAAATGGTAAGGCCCAAAAGGCCCAGGCAGCTAATGAGAATAGATAATGCGGTTGCCCAGCTAAGCAGGGTAGAGGTGCGTTGCTCGCTTTCATAAAAACGGGCGATATTTTCATCAAAAAAATGGTAATTGAAGTCCTGTTCGGGGTAGGTTTGTTTCCATGCGCTATGCATGGCTGTTATGGCTTTTTCCCAATCGCCGGGGGCGGCTTGCGGGTTTAAGGCAATGTGAAAAATACGGTTAAAATACTGTCCGGGTTGTATAAGCAATATAACTGGCTTAATGGCATCATGTAGTGACGATTGGTAAAAGTCAGAAAGCACGCCAACTACCTGGCGGTGGTCGCCATGAAAGGATATAGCTTTTCCAATTGCACCTGCCGGGTTTTTAAAGCCAATAACTTTGGCATAAGTTTCATTGATGATCAAGCCGCTCAATGTATCGCGTTGTTCCAGCGTTCGGCCTTTTAATAACTTTAAGTGATATATTTGGGTGTAGTTTTCATCTCCAAACTTAGGTAATACATCTGTTTTAATTTCTTTTTTACCATCGTTGTAGGTGGCCTGCTCCATATCTGTATAATTGGATGCAGGTGCATCTATACCCATGCTTAACTGTTTAACCTGCGGAATTGCCATTAATTTATCCCTGAAAAGATATTGAACCTGAATCGACCGGTTTTGCCATGGAGTTTCAATAATCAGGATAGCATCTTTTTTGTACCCGAGGTTTTTATTTAGCGCGTAGTATACTTGTTTGCTCACCAAAACTGTTACCATTACAAAAAACTGAGCTATAACAAACTGGGTAACGGTTAGTGTTTTACGTAAAAAAGAGTTCCTGTTTTGTGAGTTATCGTTACCCGATTGGTTTTTAAGTACCTGTAGGGTTTTGTATCCAGACAGTACTTTGGCTGGGTAAAAGCCTGCAAGCAAGCTTACCACTACAGTTAAACAAAGCAAAAACAGGATAATGTCCGGATGGGTAAAATCGACCTTAAGCCCTGCCGGTGTAAAGCCCGAAAATGCTTTTAACAAAACAGGACTAACTACGGCTGATATCATAACAGCCAATACTGTGATGCAAAAGGTTTCTAAAATAAACTGGAATACCAGTTGCTTACGGCTACTGCCCAATGTTTTGCGGATGCCTATTTCTTTTGCCCGTTGGGTAGCCTGTGCTGTTGTTAGGTTGATGAAATTGATGCAACCTAACAAAAGTAACATGGTGGAAATTGCTATTAAACCATATAAAGTTGACTTATTGGATGTTGGCCGGTTATAAAATATACCGTACCGACTATCAAAATGCATATCGCCAAGTGGCTGTAAGTGCAACTGGTAAGATGAACGATTAAATTGCTTATCGGCAGTAGTATGTACCTTTAATATTGCATTTAGCTGTTTTTCGATCGATGTAGGATTTACACCTGATGCTGTTTTTATAAAATACTGGTCCCAGGCTAAATTTGTATTGGGGTACCAATCGGTAATTTTATATTGCAGGGTTTTGACTGCCTTAAAAGTGTGATATGAAATAAAATCATGAAAGGCTAGATCTGTGTTGCCGACAGGTTGCTCAACAATGCCAGTAACCACGGAAGTTTGCTGATCATAGTGCCTGTCGTAAATAATTGTTTTACCCACCACTTCGGCAGGCGAAAGGTTGGGAAAATATAGTTTGGCCCTGGCCGTTGTTAATACCACCTGGTTAATTCCGGTTAAAGCCGTTTGGGCCGAGCCGGCCAGCCAGTGATAGTTGAACATATTAAAATAACGTTCATCGGCATAAATCATATCGTCCTGCTCTTTGTAACGCGTGCCGGCGGTTTGGCTGTTGGGGATTACGACATCAAGGTGCGCTATGGTTTCAAAGGGGGCAGCGTTTTCTATCCCAGTTGCTTCTTTTTTTGCAGCATCGGCCAATGGTACAGGCGATGCGCTGCTGTAAGATAAATTGCCATTCAATGTATAACTGGTTACAACGCGATAAATGCGGTCGCCGTCCTCATGAAATTTATCAAAAGTAAAATCAAAATGTACTACGAGGTATATAACCAGTGCGGCGCTTATGCCTACAGATAAGCCGATGATGTTGATGAGCGTGAAAAGTTTATGACGCCAGAAATTCCGGACAGCTGATTTGAGGTAAGTTTTTATCATGGCTGTTAACTGATTATAGGTTTGATGGTTAACGCTAAATTAAAGGGTTTATTGGACGTCTGTCATTAAATTCCTGTTATTCCCTGCACATGAATGTTAATTTCGCTGGTATGCAGCATATTCAATGTTTTGCCCGGTGTAACTTTGAGGTAATGTTTTAAATAGCTGTTCATGACGGCGGTAGATTGCCGTATGTAGTTGTCCTTTAAGGATTGGCCAAGAAAGGGGATGAGCGGCTGATTATAATGCATTTGCCCATCCGAATCAATATACACGCTGAATGAATAGTAAAAATCAGCATAAGCTTTGCTGATAGCAACATCAAAGGTTGGGTTCATATAATCATCAGATGTATCGAAGTGATTAAGCAGATCGCCCTCGGCAACCCATTTTTTTACCTTAACCCGAGGGCTTGTACTGGTTAAAAAAGCAGGCTGCCGGGCTGCAAATGCTTTGGTGTAGTCTTTGTTAGCCGCATCGGATAACGCCCTGATGAAGAGCGAGTCTTTGCGATTGGGTCTTTTTAACATCGTGGTATCGGTGTGCAAGCTATTTTTAATGTAATCATCGGCATAAAAGGTCATATACAATTTTTCCCCGCGGGTATCAACGGTATCGCCATAGGAGTTAATCATTTCCAGTTTCAGGCTATCCCGGTTCATTGCTTTTACTTTGAGCCAGGTACGCGCGGTATTAAAAATGGAATCGTAGCCCCGTGTTAACGGAAAGTTGATGAATTTTCCCTTTGTTGGGCTATAGATACTTGCCGAATCGTTGGATACAAAGTTGATACGCCATTGAGGCTCCATCTGGTAACCATAGTTTGTGAACGAAAGTCCGTTTGCTGTAAGTCGCGAAATTTCGGAATAAGCTACTCCCCATACAGGTTTAAATGATATCAGGTCTTTTTCGCCGTTATGTTTAACAACAAGAGGATGTTTACAGGCAAGGTCAAAGAATATTAAAAGTGTTAGCAGTAATACAGGTAGCTTGGTTTTTGTTATCATCAGGTAAAGGATTTGGTTTTAAATATAGGTTATTGATTTAATAAAATAATATTTGCCCGCGGTTAAGCTAAAAGCAGAAGGCGCAAAGCCTAAAGCTAAGCCCCGTTAACAGTTAAATTAATGCATAGACTGTTTATAGTATATGATAATTTAAAACCAATAGCCGGCAACATAGTTAAATATATAAAACGCAGATACATGGGAGTTGAAATAGAACGTAAATTTTTAGTTGACAACAATCAATGGCAGCAAATGCCAAAGCCAATAGGTACCTACTTTAGGCAAGGCTATATTTTAAGCGAACCAGGCAAAACTATCAGGGTGCGCGTAACACCTGATGAGGGTTTTATTACCATAAAAGGAGGTACTACCGGCTTAAGCAGGTTAGAGTATGAATATCCAATCCCTGCCGTTGATGGCGAAGAGCTGTTGGATAATTTTGCCATATCCGAGCTAAAAAAACGCAGGTATCGGATTGATGTTGGCGGCAAGGTGTGGGAAGTAGACGAGTTTTTAGGCGATAATAAAGGCCTGCTGGTTGCCGAAATTGAACTGGAAAGCGAAGACGAAAAATTTATCCTGCCACCATGGGTTACCACCGAGGTTAGCGGCGATGCAAGGTATTACAATTCAAATTTATCGGTAATGCCATTTAGCCAATGGTAGCAACATCAGGCGCACTCGGGCAAACCCAGTAAAATATCCGTGTCAGGATCGCCGCTGATGGTTTTAACATATTTGTTGCCTTTGGGGCAAAGGGCCGGTATCAGGCAGGTTTTATTGCCATGCTGGTCAATAATATAGGCTTCACCGTCCTCGTTCTTTATCCAGTCGTAAAGTTTAGCACGTTCGGTTATCCCTTTAACGTTTATTCGCTCGTTAATCCACTCCAGCGAATCAATTGCCACATACGGATTATCGTGCGGCGTTTCATCGGTTTTAATGCAAAGAATACGTACAGCCATGGTTAAAAACTTTAATTAATCAGGTGCGATAAAATTAAAGCAAAAAGAAAAATGCTGAAATAGGTGTTTTAACCCATTTGGGCGTACGTAGTTTTACTTAAGGCAAGCTACGCTACCTGTTGCAATTATCAGTGCTTAGCGCAAAATAAGTAAAGCGTGCCGGTATGGCTGCGGTGCCCTTTACAAAACCGCTTATGGCAAAAATACCGATGTACCGGGGCTGTATTTCAAAGTCCTGGCTTGCCACTTGCTTAAAGGCCCCGTTGGGCCTAATACCACCGGCATACAGGAAACGGAAGGTTTTGCCATGCTTTTCTATGCGTAAAGCAGAGTTTTGAAGATTGTTAAGAATAACAGGGTTATTACGTGTGCTGTCGTTTAACAGGACAACCGGGGTATGCGCTATCTCTTCTGGTTTTCCAAAACCGTTGCCCAGGTAGGTAATAGCCTGCACCAATATTTCATGCGGCCGCCTATAGCCGCCAAAGTAATYATTATAGGCTAACGACAGGCGAATGCTTTTGCCGGTAAACGTTGTATCTTCCAGTAGCAAAATACCTGCCTGCTGCCATTCCTGCCGGGGGATAAAATTATCCAGGTGAATTTCGGCGGTAAAGCAATCAGCGCTTATTTTTCGAAGCAATAAATTTGATATGCCGGGTTTAGCATCGGGGCTGGGCCAGTTATCGCCATTAAGGGTAAATAAGGACAGTGCACCTGGTTGCTCGTCCTTTTTGTTCCAGTACCATGTTTTTTTTGCCTGCACAAACCAGCCATTATTGGCAATTGCTTTATCGCTTACATCCCTGAAGGTATCGGTAAATGACCGGGTTGCGGAACGCGGGTATATAAAAAGGGCTAAAATTAAAACTGTCGCCAGCCCTGCAAGCAACACTACAACTTTGCCGGTTGGCTTTATAGCGGTTTGTTGTTGCACCGTTTGCTGAAATTGTTTGCGGTACAGGAACCAATAAGGGTGATGACTTTCGTTGTTTTTGCGCTGAATTTCGGATATGCGTGGTGCTTTAAGTACGTAGCGGGCAAGGGTATCTAATGTAGCAGTTGATGGGTTTTCCTGCTTTGCCGCGTTGCCATCTAAAATAAATATCGAATAATTTTTAACACTCTTCCAGCCAATGGTGAGGCCTGTTTGTTCCTCCACATTATTACAGAAAATCTTGCTTTCTGTTTCGGGGATAATGTCGGTAAGATGCCGGCCAAAACATTTTTGGTAAGCTTCCTTAAATAATGCCGCGAAAACCGAAAAATCTGATGTTGTCATAAAGTGTTGATTTGTAATTTTTTGTAATTCCGGATTCAGAATTACGCCAAAATTACGCTGCAATTACGCCCTTCTAAAATACATCAAAACATCTTTACCAACAGGCCGCAAAAGGTGGTGTTTTTAAAAAGTCAATTTTATCAAATTTAGCACACAGTATCATGAAATTCAGATTGTTGTTCATTTGTTGTGTTTTTTACAGTGGGGCATTCGCGCAAATCCTCCAGTTGCATTACGACTTGCGGCACACGGTAGATCCCGACCGCAATCCCAAAAACTTTTGCTCATTGTATTTTGAGTATTTTAAAGCGCAGGATAGTACATCCGCTTTTTTTAAGCCGGGCGCATTTTTTTTAAAGGTACAAACAGATATGCGGGGGCAGCAGGGTAACATAGCTCAGTCGTTTATTCAGGCTTCGCAAAGCTTCAGGTTTTGGAAGCCTAAAATAAACATTGCAGTACAATACAGTGGCGGGCTTGGCGTAACCGAGCCAAAGCAATATAGCTATTACATTAATAATGCATTCTCCGTTGGCCCAACCTATGCCTTTACCTGGAAGGGGGCTTTTTTCAGCAACACCTTAAGTTATACTTATAATGCCATGAAAAAGGCAAGTAACGATTTGATGTATTCCTTTTACTGGGGCAAAGGCTTTTGGAACTACAAGGTTGAATTTGCCGGCGATTTTGAGTTATACACCCTCAGCAAAAATCAGGGCGACGCAGCTACCCAAAATCTAAGGGGTAAACGCTTTTGTTTTTTTGGCGAACCGCAGCTATGGTTCAACATTAATAAAACTGTGGGCGCCGGCACAAGGGCTTTGTTATACTACCATGTAACTGCTCCCGATAATGTTTTCCAGCTTTACCCAACTGTGGCACTTAGGTTTAAGCTTTAAAAAACACGGGGTGTTAAACTACAAAAGCCCTGGTTTAAGCATAACTCAAACCAGGGCTTTTGCGGTTAATAAAATATTAAGCCCAACCAGTACCTTTTTTAGCGTTACCATTGGCAATATGCTCTTCGGCAGTGGCTTTGCCCATGATAGCAGCCATTTTGTTACCTGCACCATCCGTACCGGTAGCAATGTACCTTCCAGATTTAATGTCGATCACAGGATCAACCATTGGTACATTCTTAGTTTTGGTTTTCACTGAATACGCGGTAATTCCGCTTCCTTTTTCTGTTGCCATGATAAGTTCTTTTTGTTTAATTTAAGTTAACCTCATTAATGCCAAATTGTTTTCGGCTTACTCATAATTGGTTTTACAGTGTAAACATGCATTAAAAAATTTTAATTCAAAATAGTTAGCATAAATAATTTGTTAACACATTTAATGCATTGTTAATAAAAAATAGACTTGGCCGGTTTAATGACGTCTGTTAAGAAACTAAATATATTTAAAAGACAGTTTTAAGTAAACTGAACGTACTATTTCAACATTATGGCTTTGCGTTTTGCATTAACGCACTATTGAATTTAACAATGAGGCTGAAAAGGTCCCGGTACTTGTTTAACGGGAGTGTCGCGCTTATATCAAATACATCATGGTAGGCTTTTATGCCGCCCAGTGTGTAAATAAAAAATGCAGGCACGCCTTTTTCGGTAAATAAATAATGATCGCTATTGGCCGCTTTACCCCGTTTGGTCACTTTAACAAAGTAGTGATTATCGTTATTGATCTGCTCCATGGCGGCAAATTCATTTGGGTAAACGGTGGCGTTTACCACGGTTATTCCATCGATGCCGGTGCCGTTAAGATCAAGGTTTATTAAAAAGCGAATTTTTTTAAGGTCGATCAACGGATTTTCGGTAAAGTATTTTGAGCCAAGTAAACCAGCCTCCTCGCCCGAAAAGGCAATAAAAGCCATGGTATACGGCTGTGGATTGGCGGCATAGTATTTAGCCAGGCTTAGCATCTGGGTAAGTCCGCTGGCATTATCATTGGCCCCGGGGAAGTAAGTATTGCTGCCCATGCCGCCTAAATGATCGTAGTGGGCGGTAATTACGATGATAGAATCGGGCTTAACGGTACCCTTTACCACGCCACAAACATTTGCAGTTTTAAAATCAGGGATGAGTTGGTTTTCTATAGCTACGGTGAATGAAGCTGGTAACTGCTTCAGCGCTTTTTTATCAACCTGTATCACGGTAAAATCAAGCACCTTACCTTCAACAGACCAGGTGAGTTTATCTTCCAGCGATACAATAACCCTGTTTTGCCTGTCCACAAAATGCGTGCTGTCAGTTTGTTCCAGCTTGCCCGTGCCGGTGGCGCCCCGGCTATCGGGACTTACAATGAACTCCTTGCCGGGCACAAGCTTAATGCCATTGATGGTAACATCCATTTTGCCGGGGAAAATATTAACCGGGTAGCTAAACTCCTGCAGGTAATTTTTGCCCGCTATTGGTTTTACACCATAGCTTTTAAACTGTACCGATATAAATGCTGCGGCCTTGTGCACGCCATCATGGGTATAACCACGCCCCCAAAAGTATGGCGAGGTAAGTGTATCTACCAGTTTACGGGCAAACAGGCTATCTTGCGCAAACGTGGTACCCGAGATAAAAAGGAGTAATAAGGTAAGTTTAAATTTCATTGCCTAAAATTATGTAATTTGTTTAATTTTTGCGGATGCACATCAATTGCCCCTGATAAAACTAACTTGCCCTACACAAAGCCGCAACCACCAATGAACTAATGAACCAGTGAACCAATGAACTTAACGAGGATAAATTATTACAATATATTAGGCATGCTTGCTGCTGCATGCCTGGCTATTGTTATTCCGTTTGAGTTGGTGCTGATATCCTACGCCACGCTTGGCCCACTGCATTATTTTACCGAAATATCGTGGCTAAATGGCAAACGATATTTTACCCTCAAAAAGTACGACCCTTTGTTTATTGCCGGGGTGGTGGTTATTGCTGTTTTGCTTAAACTGCCATATCCCTACGTTATTTACTACGCGTTTGGCCTGTCGTTCATATTGCTGGTAATTCCTGGAGCAATTATGCGCATTGTTGCTTTTGCGGTAATTATTGCGCTCGGCTATTTTTTACTCACCAACAATATACTGCGCACTATTTTTGGCTTGTACCTGCCTACGCTCATCCATGTTTATGTTTTTACCGGATCTTTTTTGCTGTTGGGGGCATTAAAAAACAAAGATTTTTCGGGCTACCTGGCATTTTTTACCTTTTTAATTTGCCCGGTATTGTTGTGCGTATTATTTACCGGTTTGCACAACGCCCCGGCGCAATGGGCCATGCGTAACTACGGGCATTTTGCAAATTTGAACACCACAACCCTGCGCAGTAAAACCATCGATTTGTACAATAACAAAACCAGTATTATACTCACCCGCTTTATTGCCTTTGCTTACACCTATCACTATATCAACTGGTTTGCCAAAACAAGCGTAATTAACTGGCACCGCATTACCATTACCCGCGCAACAATTATTGGTATTTTGTGGCTGGCATCGGTAGGCCTGTATTTTTACAATTATAACCTGGGGATACGCTGGTTGTATATCCTGAGCCTGGCGCATGTGATATTGGAGTTTCCGCTTAATCAGCGCAGTTTTATGGGGATAGGGCGGGAGTTGAGGGGGCGGTTTACGGCGTGATGGTGTATTTAATTCTAAAAGACTTATGAACAGGTTTGCGTTGGGGCTTTTTCTGATAATTTTTGTTTCGATGGCTTGTAGCAGGAAGGCTGTAACGCGCAATCCACATGTTGACACTTTAGTAGTTTATTTTAGTCCGGCGTTTATCGCCTCATCAAAAGTTACTATCCTTAGGTTTTCCGATTCAAGTATTATCGATCTGAAGCTTTTTAGTAACGATAGCGCCCGGAACATTTATGCCAAAAGCATAAACACTGAAAATAAACAAACCGACTCCTTATGGCGAATTTTAAACGTGTATAAATTTGAGAAGTGGGACAAACCGATGTTAGATGGTATGACCGTGTATGGTAAGTTTAAAAACGGAACTTCGCATGAGTTTTCTTTATGGTCGGGCGGCAGGAATAATGATAAATTGATAAACAGCATTTACGCGCTGCTGGGCAAATCATTCAATGATAAACAAATCGAAAATTATCTAAAACAAATAAAAGAATATTGATCTACATAAAACTATCAGCTTCCCTGTAAGCCTTTATTAACGCCAGTTCGCCTTCTTTTCCTTGCCCGGCGGTGCCGTGTTCCATGCCTAAAACGCCGCGGTAGCCTTTGTTATAAATGTGTTTGAAAATGTTTTTATAGTTTACCTCGCCGGTACCGGGTTCTTTACGGCCGGGGTTATCGCCAATTTGATAGTAACCTATTTCGTCGTAAACCAAATCAAGGGTAGGGATGATGTTGCCCTGGTTGCGCTGTACGTGGTACATATCGTACAATATTTTGCATGATGGGCTGCCTACGGCTTTACAAATGGCGTAAGCCTGGTCGGGAGTGCGCAAAAACAGATCGGGGTTGTCGCTTAGTGGCTCCAGCACCATAATAACGCCGTGGGGTTCTAAAATGGCAGTACCTTTTTTAATGGCCTCTATCACATTGCCGGTTTGCACGCCAATGGGCAGGTTGCGTACAAAATCGCCGGGTACAACAGTTACCAGTTTGCTGTTAATACGTTTGGCAATCTCAACCGCCTGCTTGCACGATGCAATAAATTTCTCCAGTTGGTCGGCCTTGCCTGATGCCAGCATGTTGCTGTCATTACCCAAACCCGGCTGAACAAAAACGCCCATAGCCATGCCGAGTTTGGCCAGGGTGTCGCCAATTTTTTTCTGCTCATCTTCGGTACGGTGGCTCATGCCATTATCCTCAATAGAGCGAAAGCCTTTATCGTAGGCAAATTTTATCTGCTCAACAAAATTATCGCCGGCGTGGTTTTTAAACATCCCATCGTGAATGCCATAATTAAGATTGAAAGGCTTATCGGCTGCGGTGGTTGTTACGCCAGCCGGATCGGCACAGCCGGTAATTGTGGCTGCATTTAATACACCGGTACTTAATAATGATGCACCTGCAAGCATCGAGCTTTGCACAAAGTTTCTGCGTTTCATAGGCCTTGGTTGGTTTGAGCAGGCAAGATAGTTTTATTGAAGGCAAAATTCAAAAGTAAAAAATCAAAAATATCTCAGTTTAATACCGTTTATGATTACATAGTAGTATTTGAAATTTATATTACTTTAAATCAGTTGGTTGTGTGTTGTAACTTAAAAATAAGTTATATAACTTAAAATTTAGTTGTATAACTGAAAAATCAGTTATATATTTGATTTATGGAAGAGCTAACAAAAACAGAAGAGCGTGTAATGCAGGTAATATGGCAGTTAAAACGATGCTTTGTTAAGGATATTATTGAGGCGTTGCCGGATGATCCGAAGCCGCCTTATAATACCATATCATCGGTTGTTCGGCTACTGGAGAAGAAGGGCTACCTGGACTATAAAGCCTACGGTAAAACCTACGAATACTTCCCCAAAATAACCAAGGCTGAGTATCGGAAGGCTTTTTTCAGCCGGTTTTTTGCCGGTTACTTTGATAACTCGGCCGAGAGCCTTTTTTCATTTATGGTGAAGGAAGAAAAGCTGAGCCAGGAAGATATCGACAAGTTAAAAGCCATCATCAATAAAAACGAAAAATAATGGAAGCCATCGCCTATTTGCTGCAGGTATCGGCCTGTACCGGCATTTTTTATATGTTTTATTACGCGTTTTTGCGCAGGCTTACTTTTTTTACCATCAACAGATGGTACCTGCTGGCAACATTGCTGCTTAGTTTTGTTATACCGGCTATTAAAATACAGGTTGATGAACAGCCACAATATGTAGCTGCGGTACAGCGCGTGGTTTACGTGAACGCGCCGGAGGTTATTCAACCAACGCCTGTTAACATTGCTCCTCAAAAAATGGGGACTGTTGCTCCGCCGGTAAATTGGGCGAGCATCATGGGGTGGGCATACGTAGTAGCTGTTGTTTCATTATCGGGTTACTTATTAATAACGCTTATTTTCTTTTTTACCAGGCTTAAAGGCAAGTCTTTGGCTAAAATGGGAAATGTTAAAATTGTAAGCGGTTACAAAAAGCTTGGCAATGGTTCGTTTTTCAACTATATATTTTTAACTGATGAAAATATTAGTTACGAAGAGCTGAAACACGTAATAGCGCACGAGATGCTGCATGTAAAGCTGTATCACTCGGCAGATAGGGTAATAGCGCGGCTGGTTCAAATAGCTCTTTGGTTTAATCCGTTTGCATACCTGTTTGCCAGCGCTATTGAAGCCAACCACGAGTTTGAGGTTGATGTAAAAATGACGCATAGCCTTGATAAGCGGGTGTATGCCAACCTGCTGCTCCAGTTATCAGTAACGGGACAGGGAATGCTTTATAATGGTTTTAGCAAAGTGCAACTTACCAGCAGGATACAAATGTTGTTTAACAAACCATCAAAAAATATGAAAAAGTTAACTTACGTGCTGATTGTACCTATGGTAACCATCAGCTGCCTGGTGTTTGCAACCAGTTTAAAAGCAAGGGTTGAAAAGCATGTTGTAGCGCCTGTTAAGGCGGATACCGCAGCTATCTATCGCCAAAAAATAAAATATAGGGTTGGAGAAAAGGAATCCATAGCAAAATTTAAAGCCTATCAGCAAACAGATGATTATAAAAACAAATCGGCACTGGTTAGGGAAATTATAAATAAAGAAATTGCCGTAAAAATAACGGAGCTTATGAGAGATAAGAAGACCGGGATGCCACAGGGATATAAGGTAAATTACAACAATATACCGTTGGAAATTAAAACCTTTTACGGCGACGGCAAGGAACTTTATAGCCTGCTTAATGTTGGCGATGAAATTACTGTGAAGCTGTTTGGCGGCGGTATTGGCCAGGGTATCCCGGTTGTTTTTTTTCCGCAATATATTGTTAAAAACAATGTCAGAATTTTTCAGCCGGTGCAGGCAGAAACCATTCCGGAATATCCTTTTTTATATGAAGTAAACCGGGTTAGGTTCACCGATGGCAAGGTTGCACAAATTGAAAAAGACAGCAATGGAAAATGGAAAACCGCCGTAATTGAAAAGGATAATGGCTATAGGTTTAACCTGGCATTCAAGGCCAATTCTCCTGATTTTGCCGGCATCAAACAAGGCGACCGGGTAAGGCTGCGTTTTGTACACGAGGTAAAAACAGGGAAAAAAGTATATGCGGTGAATGATTGGGTTTCGATATCAGAAAATATAGCCGACTATGGCTTTAAAAACCCGGATATGTTTTACAAATTTTATGAAAAAATGTAAAGCGGTTTATAGTCGATAGTTTTTATCTGAATCCGGATTGAGCAGCATTATTAAGATTTCTTCATCGTAATGTTTAATCACAAGGGCCGTCCTACGAAAGGACGGCCCTTGTTGGTTTATCGAATATCGGTTTTATCTGCCTACCAACTAATAACTTTTCAGTAAACACTAATATTTATCCCCCGTTCACCGACTTTAATCCGTTGTTCGCCGATAAAAACATGGCCTATATCTAATTCACCAAAAACAGCTGTAACGTTTTAAAAATGGGGGCGTCTTATTGGTGTATTTAAAAATTACAATATACAATTACTTGACAATCAAAATATTAATATCATGAAAACTACATTAATCACCGTTGCTGCTTCTTTACTTTTAGTAGCTGGTTTATCAAACTCAACTTTCGCATCTACAAAAAATACCCAAACTGTTGCCACTGTATTAACTGATGTAAGCAACATCAACAAAATCGAAATCCGCGGTAATGTTGAACTTTACGTATCGGCCGGCGCAACCGACCAGGTGAAGGTTTACAATAAATACTACGCCGAAAGCGCCCTGGTACAAAGCTCAAAAGGTGTATTACGTATTACATCATACAATAACGAAAAATTGGTGGTTTGGGTAACAGCTAATGATTTGCGGGCCATCAGCGCTTATGATAATGCCGAGGTTAAATCATTCGGTAACCTGTCTGCCATTGAATTGGAAGTTAACCTGCATAACAACGCTACTGCCAATTTGAAACTGGATGTTTTTACTGCTACAGTAAACACAAGCGATAAATCAAAAATTGAATTATCGGGCACTGCCGAAGTATATACTTTGAACGACAATACCCAATCGAGTGTAAACAATAACAAATTTATCGCCCAGGCATATACAGATAAAGTGACTAACACAGCTGCAAAACATAACGACGACGAGGCAGGCATATAATCCTCCTGGATACTTTTGACAAAAGTCTATCATATAATACTACGGGAAGCTATCATTTTTATATGGTGGCTTTTTTTGTTTTAGTTGGGCAACATAGTGGCCTTTAGGGTCTACCAGGTAAAGAGGCTTCGCAGGGGGGCAAAATAACTATCAGTTTGTTGCTATATCTTCGTTTATGAATTAACTTTACGCCATGCCTGTTACCTATAAATTCATCAAAGAGCCTACCAATCGTTGGTATATTGACCTGCCCGACTGGCAAGGCGTGCACGCAGAACTGGAAATGGTTGAAGGCGCCGACACCATGCTTGACTATGTTAGCCAGGGCGCCCGCGAAGTGGAACTGCAATTAGCCGAAGAGTCTTTTGAAAACGCAACCCCGCTTCAACTTATTGAGGATTACCGCGACCATGTGGGGGGCGGCGTATACCTGCTTGCACAATACAATGGCGAAGAGCTTAACCAGAAGATGTGGCTCTGCGGCGTTACCGAATTTGTGTTTGGTAAACTGCCCGAAGTTATTTATTTCGGGAAGGTTTAAAATACTTAAGACTAATAATATGTTCAATAAAAAAGCGGCTGCCCTAATAAGAACAGCCGCTTCGTTTTAGCTATACTTAAGCTTACTGGGTAATAGTTACCGTGTCCATGTCTTTAACTGCACCATTTACCACAACCACACCGGTTATGGTTTTAGTGACATAAGGGCTTACGGGTACAAATTGTACATTGTAGGTGCCTGCAGCCAGGCCCGAAAAGTAGAATTTACCGGTAGCATCCGCCACGGTGCCAACAGTATCGGCGCCGGTAATGGCATATACTTTAGGCGATGATGCTGCCGGAGATATTATACCGTTTAGCGCGCCCGAAACAGCCTGTGGTATTGCCCTTATTACAGGTTTAAGTATGTATTTGCCGTTCCCGGTTAATACTATTGATTGGGCTGCGTCAAAATCTAAACGTAGGGTATAGGCAACGCCTGCTGTTAAATTATCATGCACGTTAAGTTTTACGCCCGATGTTTGCCCGCTTGGGGTAGTCAGGTCGTAAGATACGCCACCCACAATTACCCTGTTGTCGGTGCTGTTTAATATCAGCCTTATTTGCTGGATAGTGCCGGCCGGAATATCCTGGGCTGCCAATATGGTATCTTTACCAGCCCTGAACCTCAGGATATCGATAGGGCCGCCATTTACATCAAGCGTATTTTCTCCTTTGTCGGTAACTACAACAACGCTTTTAACATTAAGGATAACGGCATCAAAGGCGCCTGGGGCGTCGGTCATCTTCACTGTAACGTGCGATATGCCGCCTGCACTGTTGCTGCTATCCTTTTTACAGGAAAACAACAATAAGCTAAGTGCAGCGGCAAATAAAAGTAACTTTTTCATAATGTATTATTTTAGTGTAGTAGCGAATATTCAAAACCGGTGCCTTGTTGGGTAATGTGCCGATGAAATGGCATAATGTATCGATGAATTGGTATTTTGGTCGTAAGTAAGGGTTGAATTATACTGCCGATGCAAGAGTTCGCCGATTATTGACCATTTATCTGCACAATTATGCCCGGTGGTACTTGCTACTGTGTGCCTTTGTGATCTGTATAGAAAGTTTACTGCGGCAACCACCAGGTGTAGGTGATCTGTTTTTCCAACAAAAAGGTTTTGTTCGATAGCCTTTTCCAGGAACCGGGAACGGGTTTATATAATCTAATTGTTAAGCCCAAATCAAGCTAAAATGATTTCGCAGCTAGGGCTATAAATTGTACTTTAAAAAGTGTACCTTTGCGCCATTATTTTCTTGAAAACAAAGCGCTTAATTATCATGCTTTTAGCTTCAACGACGATAAAATAAAACTATTGCAATGAAAAAAATTGTCGACTACAGAAAGCTTTTAAACGTTACCGAAGCTGCAGAATTACAGGAATTAAAATCAAACTACCGCAACATGATGAAAACCTGGCATCCGGATAAGTTCCAGGACGAGAGCAGGGTTGAAGCGGAAGAAAAAAGTAAAACCATTATTGAAGCCTACCACTTTTTGGTAAGTATAGCGCCCGAAACCCGTGCGCAATCGTTAACCGAATATACGGCCACCACCACGCTGTCAAACATTGCCGATTTTGAATACAAATCGCAGGTGTTGAAAATTTCGTTTTTGGATGGTAATGAATATGAGTATTTTGACGTACCCAAAGCGGTTTATGTAAAGCTGATAAATGCCGATTCGCCGGGCAGGTTTGCGCGCAGGCATATTTATAACGAGTACGTTTACCGCAGCGTAAGCAGGCTGGTAGCTACTGCATAGTTTGTAGGGTTCTGATTTTCAGGTTCGGGGTTCGGGTTGCCAGGTTCGGGTAGGGTGTTGCGGGTTTTAAGATCTTTTTAAAACCCAATTTACTCCTGAACCGGGCGACTCGCACCACGAACCGCGCAACCCGAACCCCTCATCCCCGGTTCAAGCGTTCAAAATCCTCAATGGTGTCAATATCAATGGCGCCAAGGCCAAATGGTACCGACATCACATCATCCGGATAGGTATTGATGATTTTTTTGGCACCTTCGCTGCCCGTCAATTTCATTAATTCGGGAAAATACTTTTTGTCGAACAGAGTGGGTACACCCAGTATGTTTTTATAAGCGCAGGCAATTATACCCGCATCGTTCTCGGCCTTTCTTTCGGTTAACTGGTAAAGCAGCAATGGATCAACAAATGGCTGATCGCAAAGCATTAATATTGCAGTTGTAACCGAAGGCTCCAAGCGTAACAGTTCAGTTATGCCTAAACGAATAGAAGAAGCCATGCCTTCATGCCAGTCGGGGTTGTAGGTAATGTTAATTTGCTGGTCGGATATGTTTGGGCGGATATCGCCTTCATTGGCACCTAATACTACAACGGCGCAATCGCAGCAGGCCGAGGTTAAAGCGGTTTGTATGGCGCGTTGCAACAACGTTTTACCCTGGTAAACCAGGTTTTGCTTTGGCGATCCGAAGCGGCTTGAAGAGCCGGCTGCAAGTATAATTACCCCCGTCATTGGTTTTCTTAAGTTTTGTTAAGGCATAGATTGATGTACAATTTGCTGCAACACATGGTTATGGATAGTAGTTTTATAACGTAATGATGTTCCTGCGCGGCTCTTTAATATCGCCTGCATTTCGGCAACAATAGAGAGTGCAATTTCATCGGCATTTTCAGATCCTATATCCAATCCCGCGGGCCCAAATACGCTTTCCAGTTGTTGCGGGGTGGTTTCTATACCTTCACCGGCAAATTCATCCAGCATTCTTTGTAATCGTTTTTTTGGTCCCAGCACCCCGATGTAGGAGGGGCTGAGCGGCAGCAGTTGCTTTAATACGCAGGCATCGTAATTATAGTTGTGTGTCATCAAAATAATTACAGTACGCTCATCTATTTTTACATATTGTAAAGCGTTCTCCGCTTTTGATATCGTGATTTTTGCAGCAAATGGAAATCGCCCGGGCACAGCATAGTTGGCGCGGCCATCTACCAGGTGAATTATCCAGCCCAGGGCGGCGGCTATTTGTACCAGCGGGATAGCATCATTGCCCGCGCCAAATACCACCAAAGATACCGCAGGCTGCAGCAACTCGATAAAGCAGGTAAATTTATCGCCATACAAATAAGTTTTAGTTACCGAATTGCCGTTAACCAATACGTGTTTGGCATCTTGCAGCAGGGCATCCTTAATAGCATCATCAGGAAATTGGCCGCGTATTTCTTCGTCCTTATTTAACAACAGGCAGGTGCCTGGCTGCGGGGCCTGTTTGTCGTTCATGGTAAACAGGGTGATAAGCACCACAGGCTCGCGTTTGCTTAAAAATTGTTTAAACAACTGTATCGGGTTGTCCGGTCTGTCGGCAAAAATAGGTTCAATCATAATATGGATAATCCCGTTGCAACCCAGCCCAACACCAAACTTGGCGTCGTCATCGTCGGTAGTATCGTAAGTAACCAGCATGGGTTTGTTTTGGGCCATTACCAGGCGGGCTTTGCGCAGGGCATCGCCCTCCAGGCAGCCGCCGCTGATGGCGCCGGTAAGCTGTCCGTCTTCAGTAATAAGCATGCGGGCACCGGCCCGGCGGTACGATGAGCCTTCAACATGTACAACAGTGGCCAGTGCGGTTTGCCTGCCGGCTTTATGCGCGGTATCAAAAGCGGCAATTATATCTTTAAGTTCTTTCAATGGGTAGTATTTATATCTTCTGTGTAACAATTCTCTATTTGGCAGGTTCCCATAAATTAAGCCGGGTTATACTTTTTATACTGCCACTATTCATGCCCATGTGGCCATCCATTTGGCTATCAAATGTTCCCTCTAAAATAACATAATGGTCACTATAGTTTTTCAAACTGTCTTTGGTGAGCCCTGTAATATCAACCCAAACGGCATTTTTACTTATTCCATTATCGTAATCATCTTTATGGAGATATAGGTTATCACCCTCAAATTCAATATGTAAATAACCTATTAGTCTTACTTTTCTGCCATTGTAATTACCGGGGGTAGCGATTAGATTAATAACGGAAACATCTTGGGTATGTTGACTGTAAATTTGCCATGCTTTTAAAATGTAGTTTTTTTTCGGGTTTTGATCACAAGCTATAGTGAAAGAACTAATGAACAAAAATACGAAGCAGGTAGTTTTCATGTAGCGGTTTTTGATTAAGTTAAATATATGCCAATTTTACAACCGAAAGTAGAACGTTCGACATCATTATTTTCCTCCAATAAAAAAGTACATTTAAACCACAAAGGTCAAATTTGTAATTTTTACTTTTACATTAACGATCATCAGCCAAAAACATCAAATTTGTTAATTAACTTATAAACGCAGTAAATTTTTTCACTTGTTAACAGATAACCACGGCCGAAATATCAATTACCTGCGCTTAGCAGTTACAGACCGCTGTAACCTGCGCTGTTTTTATTGCATGCCCGAGGATGGCCTTAACTGGCTATCGCGTAAGGAACTGATGAGTTACGAGGAAATGCTGAAAGCCTGCGCCCTGATGGTGAAAATGGGCATCCAGAAGATCAGGATAACCGGCGGAGAGCCATTTGTGCGTAAGGACATTATGCAGCTGCTTACTTCGATATCAGCATTAGATGGCTTGCAGGAGTTAAGCCTCACAACTAATGGTGTGTTAACCGCACCCTATGTGCCCGAACTGAAGAAAATAGGTGTGCGCTCGGTAAACCTGAGCCTGGATACGCTGGATGCCAACCGTTTTTTTACTATAACCCGCCGCGATGAATTTGCCAATGTTATGGCCGCTTTAGAGGCCTTGCTGCAACATGATATTGAGGTGAAAATAAATGCCGTAGTAATGGATGGCAAAAATACACAGGATATTATCCCACTGGTTGAAATGACCCGGAATTTACCCATAAGCGTAAGGTTTATAGAAGAAATGCCTTTTAATGGCGATGGTCATTTATACACCGGCCTGCAATGGGATTATGTACGGATACTGGATGAGATTAAAACCCAATACCCGCAGATACAGAAAATAGGGGATCCGGCTTACTCCACATCATACAATTACCAGGTACCTGGGCATAGGGGTACCGTTGGTGTTATTGCTGCTTACTCGCGTACGTTTTGCGGCACTTGTAACCGTATCAGGATTACGCCGCAGGGCGAACTGAAAACCTGTTTATACGACGATGGCGGATTAAATATTAAAGACATTATGCGTGCCGGAACAAGTGATGATAACCTTAAACTTGCTTTGCTGAATGCATTTAGCAACCGTGCCGCAGATGGTTGGGAAGCCGAAAAAAAGCGCATTGTCCATCCCGGCATCCATGAATCGATGGCTACTATTGGCGGGTAGTGAGGTTAAAGCTGAAAGCAGAAAGCCCAAAGCAAAAAAATAATCATTGCCGCCAGTTTATTTATATTGAGGTACAAGTAAAGCTTTAAGCTTTCTGCCTTCAGCTTTAAGCTAAAAAAAGCCAAAAGCCAAAAGCGCAAGGCAGAAAGCCAGGATAATGTATAATCAATAATTGTATGGCTAACAGATTTAAAGCTTTCAGCTTTCAGCCTTTAGCCTTTAGCCTATAATAAAAATGACAACTGTTGAACAAGCCGAAAAGCTGATATTGGCCCAGTTAAGAAATTACGGAAATGAAACCGTTCCCTTTGAACAGGCCCTGGGCAAAGTATTGGCAGAAGATATTAAAGCCGACCGCGATCTGCCTCCCTTTAACCGGGTAACCATGGATGGCATAGCCATCAATTTTAAGGCTATTAAAGGTGGCATCAACACCTTCCGCATAAAAGCAACCCAGGCCGCTGGCGATGAACCCGTGGAGATTGAGGAACCGAACGAATGTATCGAGATTATGACTGGGGCGGTGTTGCCGGCATCGGCAGATACCATAATTCGGTACGAGGATGTTGAGATAAAGGATGGTTTGGCCGGCATTGATGCAGAAGGTATTAAGCAAGGACAAAATATTCATGTACGGGGTATAGATAAAAAGCTGGGGGAAGTATTGGCATCGGCCGGGCAGGTAGTTACACCAGCAATTATTGGCGTAGCAGCATCGGTAGGCAAAACCCATCTGTTGGTTAAGAAAATGCCAAAAGTGGTAATTATCTCATCGGGTGACGAATTGGTTGATGTGCATAAAACGCCATCGCCTTACCAGATCCGTAAATCAAACAGCTACACCGTTAAAGCGGTTTTGCAACAGCATGGTTTGCAGCCGGATGTTTTGCACATTCCTGATGATCCTGAAGTAACCAAAACGCAAATACGACACTGCCTGCAAAATTACGATGTATTGCTGCTAAGCGGCGGCATAAGCATGGGCAAGTTTGATTATATCCCGCAGGCGCTTCAGGATTTGCAGGTTACAAAGCTATTTCACAAAGTAGCCCAGCGGCCCGGCAAACCGTTTTGGTTTGGTCAATACCAGGATAAGGCATTGGTTTTCGCGTTTCCCGGTAACCCGGTAGCCACGTTTATGTGCCTGAATAGGTATTTTTTAACCTGGCTAAACGCTACTTTAGGCTTACCCCAACAATTACCCGTTTATGCAGTTTTAGATAAAGATTTTCAGTTTCAGCCGGCTTTGCAATATTATTTGCAGGTAAAGCTGCACAGTAACGCACAAGGGCAGCTCATGGCCTCGCCTGTTGAAGGCAATGGTTCGGGCGATTTTGCTAACTTAGCAGATACCGAAGCATTTTTAGAATTACCCCTGGAAAGGAGTGAATTTAAGCAGGGAGAAGTGTTTAAGGTATGGCGGTTTGTCTGAACCGGAATTTCAGGAATTTATAGAATTTCCTGAATTTAGCTTCAGTACTTTCCCTGCCGCTAAAGCAATTCTTAAATTCTAAAAATTCGTTTAATTCGAGTTCAGATAAATAAAATAATGTTAACCCACATAGATAAACAAGGCAATCCATCCATGGTAGATGTATCTGCAAAGCAGGTTACACACCGCACCGCTACAGCACGCAGCGTTGTGGTTTTGCCAGATGAAGTTTTGCAGTATTTAATTGATGGCGACCTGGTAAGTAAAAAGGGGCCGGTATTTCAAACAGCCATCATAGCCGGTATTATGGCGGCAAAAAAAACGGGCGAGCTGATTCCGCTTTGCCACCCGCTAGGGATGGATAATTGCAGTGTTACCGTACAGGTTAACGAAAAGCAGGAAATTGTAATTGAATGTACGGCCAGCATAACTGCTAAAACGGGCATCGAAATGGAGGCGCTGGTTGGTGCCTCTGTAGCAGCACTTACCGTTTACGATATGTGCAAGGCCATGAGCCATGACATTGTGATAAAAGAAACCAAACTGATAGCAAAAACAGGAGGGAAACGTGATTTTAAACGAGCATAATCAGCCGGAAAAAAAGCACAAAAAGCATGCTAAGCTGGTGCGGCCGGCCATAGGCAACTTTGGCCGTAACGAATGGGCCATTGTTGGCGGGCCATGTACGGTTATCAAACTACTGGCCGACGATGTAATAGCAGCATTATCGTCAACTTATAGATGTGCTTATGCAGATACATCGCATAATGATGATGTTACCATGGTTCCCGGCCGCCTGGCAAGCGGCGCTATATTGGATTATAGCGACCAGGTAAACTACCAGCAATTTAATTTTCAAAACCCGATGATGCCCTATCAGCTTAAACAGCAATTTGCCAATGCCGATTTGGTATTAGTGAATGGTAATCACCAGCAGGCCAAAGCGCAGGTAGTTATTATTGATAACAATAAAAAAGCATCATTATTAAAACGTGCTGAGCAGCTTAATAATGTGCAGTTGTTTTTATTGGCCGATAACAGCGACGATGTTTTTGATTTTATAAAGGAAACCGTACCCTGCTGGCAACAGATCCCGGTTTATAAATTGGGCGAGAGTGACAAGATCATTGCCTTTTTTGAAGCCAACCTGAAACAAAACAGGCCTATGCTAAACGGCCTTGTATTGGCAGGAGGCCAAAGCTTGCGAATGGGCGTTGATAAAGGCAACATCAACTGGCATGGAAAGCCGCAGCGTTATTACATGGCCGATATGTTACAGCCATTTTGCAGCCAGGTATTTATATCACACAGGGACGGCCAGCTGGCTGAAGCCGAGGAGCCGTACCCGGTTTTGCAAGATACCTTTACCGGGCTCGGTCCGTACGGGGCCATATTATCCGCCTTTCGGGAAAACCCGGACAGTGCCTGGCTGGTAATAGCTTGTGATTTGCCTTTAATGGACGATGCCACTTTGCGAAATCTGGTAGCCTGGCGTAATAGCTCATCAGTTGCTACCGCTTATCATAGCCCAGTTACCGAATTTCCTGAACCGTTGATAGCCATTTGGGAGCCCAGGAGTTATCCAATACTACTCTCATTCCTGGCGCAAGGATATTCCTGCCCGCGAAAGGTGTTGATTAATACCGATATCACCCTGTTAAATGCACCCGAACCTGAAGCGTTAACTAACGTTAATACGCCCGAAGAAATGGAGATTGTTAAAAGGACGATCCACCAAAAATTAGCTACCAACTTATGACCGATAATGATTTAAGATACACGTGTCAAATAGCCTTGCCAGGTTTCAGTGAAATCGCCCAGCAGCTTTTACAACAGGCCAAAGTACTGATAGTAGGGGCGGGTGGATTAGGATGCCCTTCGGCGCAATACCTTACCTCTACAGGTGTGGGTACCATAGGTATTGCCGATTTTGATGTAGTATCCATCAGCAACCTGCACCGGCAAATTTTGTACACACCAAACGACGTAGGTATGCAAAAAGCTACTTTGGCCTGCCAGCGTTTGCAATTACAAAACCCCGGTGTAAAACTGGTGCCTTATACAGATAAAATAACATCCGAGAATGTATTGGAAATTGTTGCTCAATATGATATTGTAGTGGATGGTACCGATAATTTCGAGACACGATATTTATTAAATGATGCCTGCGTTATAAGCGGAAAGCCGCTGGTTTACGGCGCTATTTACCAGTTTGAAGGCCAGGTTGCCGTATGGAACATAGCCGTTAAAGACGAGCAGCGTTCGCCTAACTACCGTGATCTGTTCCCGCAGGTTGATGCCACCCAGATTCCTAATTGTACCGAAGGTGGCGTAATACCATCCCTGGCCGGTATAATTGGCTGTATGCAAGCCAATGAAGTGATAAAATACATCACCAAAACAGGCGAACTGCTGGCGGGTAAAGTGCTGATTTTTGATGCACAAAGCATGCAAAGCCGTATCATCAGGATAGGGTCGGTCACCAAAACCAATATCAGGCGGTTGGCAACTACGGTAACTATTCCAACGATATCTGGCGATGAACTGAAAGCACGAATGGAACAAGACCCAACTATTGAGTTAATTGATGTACGGACAGAGCAGGAACGCGATGCCTACGATATAGGAGGCACTCATATCCCGCTGGACGAACTGGAGAGCTACCTGCCTTATTTTGCCAGCACCAATACAAAGGTATTCTATTGTTCCACAGGTAAAAGGAGTGGGGAAGCCGTGAAGCTGGTATTAAAAAAAATCCCCGAGGCTGATGTATGGTCGTTAGACGGGGGATTGTTGGCTACGCGTCATTAGGTCATTAGCTGCGCGTTATTAAGTCATTGGTGGTGCGTTATCAGTTAAATATGATAAGGTAAAAAAGCGATGATTTTTGATTTTTGATTTTTGAATTTTGATTTTTAACTTTCCTCAGGGATGCGCCGCCACCCAAACGTCTCCGTCTTTAAAAGCCTCCTTTTTCCAGATAGGGACGGTTTGTTTTAAGGTATCTATAATGTAACGGCAGGCATCAAATGCAGCATCCCGGTGAGCGGCGGATACCGCGATAACTACCGGTACTTCGCCAACCTGCAATTCGCCGGTTCGGTGATGGATCAATATTTTTTGTACGGGCCATTTATCAAAAGCCTGGCTGGCTATCTTTTGCATTTCGCTGATAGCCATAGGTTCGTATGCTTCAAAATCAAGCTTTAGCACGGGTTTGCCTTTGGTTGCGTTGCGTACTGTACCGATAAACACATCTATCCCGCCAGATTCGGGCGACATAATCCAATTGATACAACCCTGGATATCCAGGGTTTCTGCCGATAATATAATTTGCGTATTGGTCATGCTTGTCGGTCGGCTAATGATTTCATTAAATACTTTGGCGATTCGTGGTAGCCCTGCCGGTAATAAAACCGGTGCGCATCAACCCTTCGTGAGTGGCAATGCACTTCAATCCGGTCGCATTTCCTTGCTATAGCTAAATTGGTAAAATGCTCTTCCAGCGCTTTGCCAACTCCCATGCTACGGGCATTTTCATCTACAGCAAAACAGCTGATCCGCGCAAAATCGCCTTTAACTGCCAGTTGCGTTAAAAAATCAAAAGCAATCAAGCCTAAAATTTTCCCATCTGATTCATATACCAAAACCTCCGATTGCGGCTGGCCCAGCATTCGTTCTAAATTTGCAGACAAAAAATCCCCGGTTCCAGGGTAGCCCAGCTGGTCCAGTAAATCTGATAATGCTGCCTGATCTGCTAATGTGGCTTTTCTGATGTTCATGATTGGGCGACAAAAAGTTTTCGGAGAAAAGGTGTCTGATAACGAAAAAGAATTTTGAATAGCTTGCTTTTGGATTCGAAAAAAGTTCCTGGTTATTAAACTTATCCTCCGCTCACCGGGGGGATAACAGCTATTTCGTCCCTCTCGTGGATGGTATCTCCCGGCAGTGCATATTCGTTATTTACCGCAACCATGTATGATGCCAGCTGCTTTAAACGGGGGTATTCCTTCTCCAGCGCGTATTTTAAATTCGAAATAGTAGCATCATTGGTTAACTCTAAACTAACCGAGCCGCTCCCGAAAATCTCCTTTGTAACACCAAATGCCAATACATTGATCTTCATTCCTCAAAATTAGGGCAAAATAGGATAGGATAAGCCATAGAAATATAAATAATTGATATTCAAAAACTCCTCCTTCGGGCCACTCGGGGGGCTAAACAACTTTCCATCTAAATTGTATATTTACATATGGCCGCCAATTCTGAACAGCATATTCCAATTATTAAAATGAATGCATCATCAGGTGTTATAACTACTGATACACTTGCTGTAGAAGAGCCACTGGAAATACGATTGGAATTCGGTACTGAACCTGAACGCCAGACACAAAATATATCGGTAACTATGCGAACGCCGGGTCACGATGCCGAACTTGCCAAAGGCTTTTTATTTACAGAAGGCATTATCAAAAATGCAGATGATGTTGCGGCCACGGCCCATTGCTTTATTGCCTGTGCCGGGGAAAAAGAGAACGTGATACTGGTTACGTTAAACCCGGGCATCGAGCCCAGCCTGCAAAATGCAGGGCGTAATTTTTATACTACATCCAGCTGTGGTGTTTGCGGCAAAGGCTCTATCGATGCCATCCGTACCGTAAGCAGTTTCGCTGCACAGGAGGCCGATGAGGATGCCATTTTAACGGATGTTTTATACCAGTTACCCCTCATTTTAGAAAGACATCAGCGCGTATTTGCCAATACGGGTGGTTTACACGCTTCGGCCCTGTTTACCACACAGGGCGAACTTTTACTATTGCGCGAGGATGTGGGCAGGCACAACGCGCTTGATAAGCTGATAGGGGCTGCACTTGGCTATGGCTGGCTGCCTTTGCGGCAAACCGTATTGCTACTAAGTGGCAGGGCAAGTTTTGAATTGGTGCAAAAAGCAGCAATGGCAGGCATTAATATTATAGCGGCTGTTGGCGCGCCATCAAGCCTGGCCGTGCAATTGGCCGAAGAGTTTAATATGACGCTAATAGGTTTTTTGCGTGATGAACGTTTTAATATTTACACCGCGGCCCACCGCGTACAGATACCGGGCAGTAAAATTGCCGATAACGGCCGGGTTACTGCCGAAAATATACAACACCCATGAAAATACGTATTAAAGGCAACTCATTAAGATACAGGCTTACCAAAAGCGATATTGCACAGTTGGCAGAAGAAGGCCATCTGCAGGAAGAAGTAGATTTTGGCAGCCAGCAACTATACTATGCCATTAAAGTGGTTGATGACGACCACCTGTCATCAATATTCAGGGAGAATACGATTATCCTGTTTGTGCCAAAAAATGTGATTACGGAACTGGCAGAAACTGATAAGGTAGGTTTTGAAGGCAAACACGGCAGCCTGAATTTATTAGTTGAAAAAGATTTTACCTGTCTTGATAATGTGGCCGAAGACCAGAGTGATAACTACACAAACCCCTTGCTGACTAAAAAGATATGAGCGAGCACATCAAAGAGCAACCTGCTGCAGAAAATCCGGAAGAACTGCTCGACCTGAAAATAACCAAACCCAAAACATGGGCAGCCGGCATTCCGGCTGTAACAGTTGCTATGGTTGATATTCTGCAGGAGTCGGGGTTTGTGCGGGGCATGGAAGGCTTGTTTAAGATGAACAAGAAAGATGGTTTTGACTGCTCTGGCTGCGCCTGGCCCGATCCTGATGATGACCGGTCGCCAATTGCCGAGTATTGCGAGAATGGCGCAAAAGCCCTTGCCGAAGAAGCCACCACCAAAAAGCTCACGGCTGAATTTTTTGCCCAAAACTCTGTTTTTGATTTAGCCAAACTAAACGATTACGAGATAGGCAAAAAAGGCCGGATAGCGCAGCCTGTATATCTGCCTAAAGGCGCGTCGCATTACCAACCCATCAGTTGGGACGATGCTTTTAAAAAGATAGCCGATAAATTGAATAGCCTGGCATCGCCAAATGAGGCTGCATTTTATACCTCGGGGCGCACCAGTAACGAAGCTTCGTTTACCTACCAGCTATTTATCCGCGAGTATGGTACCAACAATATGCCCGATTGCTCAAATATGTGCCATGAATCAACCAGCCTGGGGCTGGCCGAGGCCATTGGCATAGGCAAGGGAACGGTTACGTTAAATGATTTTTATGATACCGATGTAATTATTATCATAGGGCAAAACCCCGGCACCAATCATCCCAGGATGCTTAGCGCCCTGGAAAAGGCCAAGCAACATGGTTCTAAGATCATTGCTGTAAATCCGCTGCATGAGGCGGGGTTGATGGGTTTTAAAAATCCGCAAACGGTGAAAGGCGTATTAGGAATAACCACCCAATTAGCCGATTTGTATCTACAGGTGAAGATCAACGGCGATATGGCCTTATTGAAGGCTATCGAAAAGCTACTATATAAAGCTGAATTGGAATCTCCCGGTACGGTGTTTGACCATGATTTTATAAAAAACAATACCGAAGGTTATGTAGCATTTTTAAACCATCTTAATGAATACGATTTAAACCACCTGGCTAATGAAGCCGGCGTGCCTTTAGCACAAATAGAACAAGCCGCCGATATGCTCAAGGATAAAACCCGTATTATTATTTGCTGGGCAATGGGCGTTACCCAGCATAAAAACGGCGTTGCCACCGTTAAAGAAATTGTTAACCTGGCTATGCTGAAGGGCGCTATAGGTAAACCGGGCGCTGGCCTTTGCCCGGTACGTGGCCACAGCAATGTGCAGGGTAACCGTACCATGATGATATTTGACAAGCCTAAACCTAAACAACTGGACAAGCTGAAAGAGGTTTTTGGTTTTGAGCCGCCACGCGAACATGGTTACGATGTAGTAGAGTCGATACAGGCGATGCACGAGGGTAAGCTGAAGGTGTTTTTTGCCATGGGAGGTAATTTTCTTTCGGCTACGCCGGATACCACTTATACGGCCGATGCAATGCGTAAGCTCGAGATGTCTATCCACGTATCTACCAAACTTAACCGCAGTCATTTAGTACATGCAGATGAAGCTTTGATATTGCCAACGCTTTCGCGTAGTGATAAAGATATGGTTAATGGCGAAGCGCAGTTCATCAGCTGCGAAAACTCGATGGGGGTGGTGCAAATGTCGAAGGGAATGCTGGAGCCCATCTCCACAGATTTGTTGAGTGAGAACCAGATTGTTTGCAGGCTGGCTAAAGCCACATTGGGCAAGCGTTCTGTTATTGATTGGGATAGGTACGCCAAAAGTTATGACGCTGTGCGTGATGACATTGCCAAAGTAATTCCTGGTTTTGAGGATTATAATCAAAAGGTGCGTGTACCGGCGGGCTTTTATTTGCCTAATGGCCCGCGGGAAGGCAAGTTTGAAAATATTAAGTTTGGCAATAAGGTTGATTTTAACATTGCCGGCCTGCCTATACATGAATTAAACACAGGAGAATTCCGGATGACAACCATCCGCAGCCATGATCAGTTTAACACGACCATCTACGGGCTGAACGACCGCTACCGCGGAGTTCATAATGAGCGCCGTGTAATATTCATGAACGAGAAGGACATGGCCAAAGCCGGGTTTAAAGAAGGAGAACACGTAGACCTTTACAATGATTTTGGCGGAGTTGAGCGCGTAGCGCGCCTGTTTATGGTGGTTCCGTATAACATCCCCGAAGGAAACACTGCAACCTACTACCCCGAAGCCAACGTATTGATCCCGATTGACAGTGTAGCGGAAGGAAGTAATACGCCTACTTCAAAACTAGTGTTTATCAGTATAAAAAAGCACGAGGTTAAGTGAGGCTTTGGTATGGTTGTTAAAGGTTCTAAAAAGCATTTTTTTTAACCTAGGTTTTAAAATTATAGGGTTCCGAAGACGAAAGAACGTTCAAAGATAAACTACTGTCATCCTGAGGAACGAGTGATCTATCCGCGAACATTTCTATCGGTCATACACCGCTGACAGATCCTTCGTTCCTCGGGATGACAGGAATTTAATTAGGTAGGAAACAAGGTATCTGTCGACATGCATAACCTATATAAAGTCGACAGGTGCTTGTTTCAACTCTTAGGAAACTTTAACCGAGGGCTTTTCCCCAAGAAAATCATTGGGTTTTGCCGCCAATGGATGACATTCTTGTTGTTCGAACGTCCGTTCGTCCCCTAACGACAATTTGATTCTTTTAAAAAAATTATATCCACAACGCCGCTAAAGCAAACAGCAATGCAACCGTCATAATTAACGCCCCCAGCTTTAAAAATGTCCAAAAGCTTACATATAGTCCTTCGCGGCGTAGGGCAACCAGCCATAGGATGGTTGCCAATGAGCCTGTTACCGACAGATTTGGCCCCAGGTCGATGCCAATGAGTACCGAACTTTTGATAATTTCGGGTACATTGCCTTGAACAACATTGCCGGCTATTAACCCGGCTGGCAGGTTATTCATCAGGTTACAGGCAAACGCGGTAATTATGCCGCTGCCCCAGGCTGTTGCATTTACAGCGTGGGCGGCGTTCTCATGAAGCAAGGCTGTCAAACGTTCTATGATGCCGGTTTTGCCCAGCGCCTCCACAATAATAAATAACCCGGCAACCAGCGGCAGCACCGCCCATGAAACCCCTTTTACCACCATCCACGGATGTTTTTTAGCCCTGATAATTACAATGGCTGATGTTAAAATTCCTGTTAAAGCAGTTGGCAGGCCCAATTGAATATCAAACGCTGATGCAATTAATAAAATAACGGCTGTGGCACCTATACCAATGATGGCTGTTTTGCCGCCCTGGGCCAAAACCGGGATAGTTATATCTGTTTCAATTTTTGCTTTTAAAGCCTCACGCTGGGTAAAGCGCAACATGATGTAAGTAACCGCTATCGCAAAAAAAGAAGGCAAAATATATTGCGGCAACCAGTGTAGTAGTGGTGGCATATGGCTGCCGTAAATTACCAGGTTGGCCGGGTTTGATATGGGCAAAACAAACGAAGCAGCATTGGCTATAAACGCGCAAATTAACAGGTAGGGCAGGGGCTTATCAACCTTAGCGGCCTTTACAGCAGCTGCCACTGCCGGGGTGAGTACAACCGCTGTGGCATCGTTTGATAAGAATGTAGTAACCACCACACCAACCAGGTATATAAGCAGGAAAAGCCTGTTTGCTGATCCTTTGGCCATTCGTGTGGCGTGAGCCGCCAGCCAGTCAAATAGCTTTTCTTCGCGGGCCGTTTCTGCAAGCAGCATCATGCCGGTTAAAAACAGGTATACATCAGTGCCTTTCGCTACACCGGTTAAGCCATCTGCAGGTAATATCAGCCCAAAAACAATTAGCAAAATAGCCCCTGATATCGCCCAAGCTACCTCTGGTATTTTAAACGGCCTTATAATTACCCCCGCTATGGCAAAAAAAGAAATAATCCAGATATAAATATGCCCCATATAATAATTCAAAGATGTTGAATTAATTGATTATAGACACACAATCGCTTTTATTTTGATGGAGCTTCTGAATACTATTCAGCATTGCCCGGCGACTTAGCCGACATCAAATGCATTTAGTTGGTGTTAAATTGCTTTGTTCTGATGTTTATTTATTGTTAATAAAAAGTGTGTTTATAATGAAGGAGTTACTCTATTGTTAAGTTACTGAAACCATTGGGTTAATTAATGAAAAATGGAACAAAAATTCAAAATTGCTACAGATTTGATGGGGTTTCTTTGCGGAAAATATCGTGTTAATGAAACAGATTTATTCAGCCTTGATCTTCATTTTTTTCGTCTCAGGTTCTTATGCTTCTACTATATCGGGCTCTGTTTTTGACAAACGTGTTAGCGAACAACTTGTTGGCGCAACACTGGTACTACAGCCCGGCCCGGTTAAAACCGTTTCAATGCTTAATGGAAAATATGTATTGAGTAATTTAAAAGCGGGTACTTATAAATTAAAGGTTTCATACATTGGTTATGTATCAATTGATACTACGATAACACTTGCAGACAATCAAAATTTAAAGCTAAACTTCGCCCTTGTCTCAAATACTTCCAGCTTAAATGGTGTAACCATATCCGCAAAGGGCAATAAAGAATCGGACAGGTACGCAAAAAGGGCTGAGCAAAGGGCCGATAATCTGGTGAATATCGTGTCGGCCAATTCCATTGCTATATCGCCTGATATTACGGTTGCCAACGTGCTGGCACGTGTTTCAGGTGTTTCCATCGAAAGAGGGAATACAGGCGACGGCCAGTATGCCATTATCAGGGGTATGGACAAGCGTTATAATACAACGTTGATAAACGGGGTTAAAATCCCAAGTCCGGATAATAAGAACCGGTATGTACCATTAGATATATTCCCGGCAGATTTGGTTGAACGTATAGAAATTTCAAAATCGTTAACTCCCGATATGGAAGGCGATGCCTCCGGTGGCGTTATTAACATGGTGATGAAAACAGCGCCGGACGAATTCAGGTTAGAGGGAAATGTTGGCGCAGGCTATAGCCAGTTATTTTCAAAAAGACCATTTGACAGTTTCAACACATCATCAATAAATAAACAGTCGCCAGCCGAAATTTTGGGAAATGGTGTTTATGCGCCGGTTTCTTCTTTTCCTTACAATAACCTGATAACAGGTACAAAAAAGACCCCTATCAACAGCAATTTTAGCTTAACAATAGGCGATAGGTTTTTAAATAAAAAACTCGGCGTTATTTTTTCAGGCACTTACCAAAATACCTATGCGGGCAACAATACATCAGTATTGGTTCAAAATGCCACATTAGGGCCGGCGGCAGGCCCCAACGCCACTATGACACAGGTTTTCCCCGATTACCAAACCCGCAAATACTCTTCCTTAACCAATAGGCTTGGTTTGATCTCGACAATCGACTATAAATTTAATGCAGATAATACGGTAAGCCTGTTTGGTACTTACCTGCAACTAAACGAAGACCGGGTACGGTCAACCAATGATATTCTTTTGGGTAATTATTCTTATAACGGTTATATCGGCGGTTTTCAAAACAACAACCAAACTCAAACCAGGCAGGATTTGCAGAGCATTTACAGCCTGATATTACATGGTAACAATAAACTCGCTTCGTTTTTTACTACAGACTGGTCGTTAGTTTATTCACAGGCCAAACAGCAACTGCCAGATTACGCAGCGTTCAATACTTCGCAGCAAATTAGCCCTAATGCTTCGGGTACGGCCACATCACTCTCATACGGACCCGTCTCGGTAGAAAAAGAAACACGTGAATGGACCCGCAATACAGATAGGGACATATCCGGTTATTTGAATTTGCATTACAGCACCAAAATAAACAATCATACTACACAAATTGGTTTTGGCGGTATGGCAAGGCACAAAAACAGGGACAACTACGATAACCAGTATAAGCTGAGCCCGGTTCCGGATGCTGATTCAACTTATCAGAAATACGTTTCTATCCCGGCTTCGCAATTTAAATTTATACCCAACACCGATGCGTTAGGTACAGCATTTAGTAACCCTGGGGTATATACTTTTCAAGAAAACATTCAGGCAGGATATGTACAGGCAAAGTATTTTATAAACGACCGTTTTGACGTTCTATTTGGGTTACGGGCCGAGCATACATCACAATCATATGATTCATCGTTACCGGCAACTATAGCGGGTAAATCGGCATCTATAACTTATACCGATTATTTGCCAAGTGTTAACGCTAAGTATGCGTTAAGTAATAACCAGGCTTTAAGGTTATCTTATTTTAAATCGGTTTTGCGCCCTGCGTATTCAGACCTGGTACCGTACCAGGATAATACCGGCTTTGCTACAGATAATTTTCCGATACAAGGTAACCCGCATTTGCAACATTCGGTTATCGATAATTTCGATTTCAGGTACGAGGTTTTTCCGAACGGTTTAGATCAGTTTATGGTTGGTGCATTTTATAAAACAATTACCAACCCTATTGAATATGCCCTGGTGCAAACAGATTTTTCGGCCAATCTTACGTTAAGCCCATACAATTTTGGAACAGCCCATAACTATGGCTTAGAGGCGGTTTTCAGAAAATTTTTTGGAAATATAGGTGTGTCGGGTAATTATACTTATACGCATTCTGTAATTAACTCTACCAAGAAATTTACTTACGTAGATCCTGCCGACAATAGCTTTCACAATATCGACGTAAACCAATCAAGGCCCTTACAGGGGCAATCGGCTCATGTGGGCAACTTCTCTTTATTGTATAAGGATAGCAAACATAAATTAGATGCCCAACTTGCCGCGGTTTACACCGGCGAAAGAATAAATACCCTGTCATTATATAAAGATCTTGATAACTGGGAAAGGCCAACTATCAACCTCGATTTCTCGGCCCAGAAGGAGTTCAGCGAGCATTACATTGTATATGTAAAAGTTAACAACCTGCTAAACACGCCCTATAAATTAATAATAAAACAATCAAATAAAGCTTATAGCGGCAATAATAAGCTGCCTATACAGGATAGCCCTAACTATGCCACGGTAGAAAACGATAAGTTTTACGCCAGGTTCCTGGTTGGTTTCCGGTTCAAATTTTAACAATAAATTACTATAACCCATTTAATCATGAAAAATTTAAGAAATGCATTGGTTTGCCTATCAGTATTGGTACTGGCAGCGTGCAGCAAAAGTAAAGATAACGCCGTTATATCGGCTCCGCTGCTGCAAGTAGGGCAGGCGGTTAGCAATACTGCGCCCCTATCCGGCTCAATCAAAGGCACAATGCTTGCCGGCAAAACGTACACCGTATCTGGCGATGTTACCATTAATGCAACCGATACGCTTTTAATTCAAAAAGGGGTTACTGTAAAAGTAACTAACTCTGCTACTTTTATTGTGAAAGGCACCTTGGTTAGTTTAGGTACAAAAGATGCCCCGGTTACTATAACTGATCCGCGCAGAACTAAAACTACAGGTAACTCAACAGCCGCAACAGATTCTGCATATGCAGGCGGATGGGGCGGTATTTACGCCGATGTTACCTGCAAATTGTTAGTTATTAAGTGGACACACCTTGATTTTGCAGGCGCTGGCTTAAAATCGCCTCCGTTCACTGGCCCATCAACCGGCGATCAGTATGCTATATACTGGCAAAATCCAAATGGGAGCTTCATTTTAGAAGATTCGTGGATTTATGGTACGCCTGATGATGCTGTTCGTTTTTACGGTGGCAACATCAACATGATGAGAAACACATTAGAAAAATGCGGAGGCCTTGGCGGCGATGGTTTTAATGCAAAAGGTGGTACACAAGGCAATATGGCATACAACCTTATTATTGGTGGTGCTACAAATGGTACAAAATCTGCAAATGACGGTGCAAAAGGCTCAATCCAATGCCAGATAGCCATGTACAATAATACTTACGTGAATGGTGGTTTCAGAAACCATGGCGTTTACGGTGCCCGTTCCGGATCTGTAGAGGTTGAAAATAATTCAAGGGCTTTAGCTTACAACAACCTTATTGTTGATTGCGATTTTGGTGTGCGCATTGCAGGTGGTAACAACGTTACTGCTAAAGTTTATTTAGCCGATACTTTAAGCCACGCTGATGGCCCTATTACTAAAACAGCTTATGGTTATAATTTTTATTATGCCGATAACGTTGCTATTGCCAATCAGTTTGTACCTACAAACATAGCGCAGGCAGTTGTTACCCATCCTCAGGCTACTGATATCCCTAACTTAAAAGCATTTTTAGGTACTTCTTACATCTTCGGTTTTAAATATGATGGTACATCGTTGGTAGGTAAAAACAACCCAATGTTTGTAAACTACCCGCTTCCGAACCTGAATTTTGTAAACCAGGCCTCTGTTGATGCATTTAACTTCCGTCTTCAGGCAGGCTCACCTGCTGTAGGCAAAGGTTATACCAGCTTTAGTGCTATTGCTAATGTTCCGGTTGATCCAAACTTTGGTTCAAGTGGTATAACGCCTCCGGGTAAAGATATCGGTTGCTACCAAACTGATGGTACTGGTAACCAACACTAATGTTTATTAGTTAAATACAAATTATAGCATGACAACCCCGTTTAATGTAAACAAAACAACAAAATACATTAAATGTGGGTTGTTTTGTTTTTTGATAATTGTTGCAGCGGCCTGTAAAAAAACAGGCAGCAGTATTGCACCGGTAAAAGATACGGTGGCAACAACGCCGCCGGTTAGTCCGGTTGTTTTCCCCTCTCCAACATATGATCCTGCGTCGTTAGATACTACAAGGCTATTTAACGCGGTGCCGGTAACCAATCATCTTTTCCGGACAGATCTGGTAGAGATATCGGGCATCGCCGCAAGCAGGTTAACCCCTGGATTGCTGTATATTCATAACGATAGCGGCAACCCAAACCAGGTTTACCTTACCAACGGAAGCGGTGCCGATAAAGGAACGCTCACTTTAACCGGGGAAAGTAACCGCGATTGGGAAGATATAGCCGTAGGCCCGGGTCCTGTTGCAGGTAAAAGCTATGTTTATGTGGCCGATATAGGCGATAATGACGCGAAATATAAAACGGTAATAATTTACCGTTTCCCGGAACCCGATTTAACCGGGAAAGTTCTGCCGGTTACAATGGATATAACCGACGTAGATAAAATAGAATTAAGATATCCGGATGGCTCGCGTAATGCCGAGACCCTAATGATTGACCCAAAAACAACGAATATTTATATTGCCAGTAAAGAGAATAACCTTTCAAAAATTTATGTTGCCAGGTATCCACAAAGTACTATTGCGATAACAACTTTAACTCCTGTTGTTAAGTTGCTGTTTAACAAAGCTACAAGTGGCGATATATCTGCCGATGGTAGCGAAATTTTATTGAGGAGCAAGGAGTCTATATGGTACTGGAAGTTGCCCACAGGCCTTTCCATAACTGCCGGGCTGCTCACAAAGCCGCAATACGCCCCTTACTTTAATAACGAACCGCAAGGCGAGGGTGTATGTTTTGCTGCGGATGGCTCCGGATATTATACAAACACCGAAGTAAGGGACTATCCCGGTTCTTTAGCTACTATTTCTTTTTATAAAAGAAAATAATTCCGAATACGAGTCATCTTAATAATTGATTTAAAACCCCAAAATGAAGTTTTTTAAAATTTTATTTATTGCAACTATTGCTATAAACGCTTGTTGTTTAAATGCCTTTGGTCAAAAAAGCATTTCCAATGATTTAAAAATAGTCTTCATCCGCCATGCCGAGAAGCCGCTTAAAGGGGATAACCTTACCTGCGAGGGTTTAAACCGGTCATTAAAGCTTCCAGCGGTAATAACCGCCAAATTTGGTATCCCGGCATTTATATTTGTGCCCGGCCTAGGCTTAGGCGAGGCTACAAAGCATGCCCGTATGTTTGAAACTATTGTGCCGCTTGCTGTTAAATATAATTTAGTCGTTAACAGCAGTCGCGCCCAAAAAGATTCGTTAGGATTAGCGGCCGATCTTAAAAGCCGCTCTGGCGTGGTTTTGGTAGCGTGGGAACACGGGGGCATTGCACCCGTTGTAAGGGCGCTGGGTATAGAAGATTCAGGTTTAAAATGGCCCGATGACGATTATGACAGCATTTGGGTAGTAACCTTTAAAAATGGTGAAGCTGTTTTAACTAAAGATAAAGAAGGTATTGTACCCGCAGTTGGTTGCGCTTTTTAATAAATACAGCAAAACAGTATATTGCAAAGCTTTTATTAAACCAAGTACTTATTTAGTTTGAACGCGCGCCGAAAACAGATTCTTAACTATACCATGGCAGCCATCACCGTGGGTTTCGTGTTGCTTACCGTATTTGTTTATTTCGACCCGGCTTCTGTGTTCGATCTCAATTTTTCAAAAGAGGTGCAGGAACACCAGAACCCTGTTTTGGACAGTATCATGGAAGCTATAAGCTGGCCGGGATATGTGCCGGCATCGCCTGTCATTGTACTTTGCACCGCCCTTATCTTCTTTATATTCAAATATAAAAAGGAGGCTTTGTTTGTGGTGCTAACCATGTTATCGGGCCTTATCAGTACGGTTATTAAGGTGGCTGTAAACAGGCCCAGGCCAACGGAAGACCTTATCAGGGTAGTAGCAAAAAATCAGCAGCAAAGTTTTCCCAGCGGTCACGTGTTGTTTTACGTAATTTTTTTCGGTTTCTTAATCATCCTTATGCTGCGGCTCGAAGCCATCCCCAAAGCTATAAAGGTCATTGTTTCGGCCATTTGCCTGCTTTTGATTTTTGCGGTGCCGGTGTCAAGGGTATACCTGGGCGCCCATTGGTTTACCGATGTATTGGGCGGATTTTTGCTGGGCATCATCTGCCTGTATATATTGGGCTATCAATACCTTAAAACAGAGTCAAAATAAGCCGGATCAATTTTGCTTTTGCTTAAAATAAAACAGTAGTAAACCCAACGCTAACATTTAAGCTTTGCGGGTTAAGTAAATGATAATTGCCGCGGGGCGACAGGTAAAAGTACGAAGGTTCAAATACCAGGGCAAAATGCTCGGCCAGGTAGTACTCTGCCCCGGCGCTAAGTTTAAAAGATAAATGGCGGCGGCTTACCTGGTCAACTGTTATAGTGCCGGTTTTAAAATTTACTCTGTCGTAACTGTTTATGCCAAGGCCGGGCTGTATCAATCCAAACAACTTTATTGCGCCGGCTTTATGCCTGTAACCCACACCCAATGAAAAAATGGATGAAGATAACTTCCCGGTGTTAACATTAGTGGGCGAATTTGAGTACACCTCTTTATAATGGTTTGTTATTGCATCGTAATTAAACCTGTAAAACAGCGCATTTCCTTCAACCGGCCTAAACTCAAGTGCGGTGGTAATCATCAGCCCCGCCTGCATATCCAGATCTGATTTTACATTGCCCAGTGGCTGGCTTAAACCTATAGCGCCCGGGAAATAGAATTTAGACATAATGCCGTTACTTTGTCCGTAGCTATTATCACTACATCCAAAGGTTATCAGCAACAATAAAATACAGGTAATTAGTAATGATGATAACTTCATACTTGGCGTTGAAACATAACTTACAGGATTATTTACGTTCCAGCTTCTGAAACGGAATTTTCAGTATATTTAAAAATACGCTGTTTTTTGAAGGCTCCAGGTGCGTATCTACCCCAAATATGGTTTTCTCGTTTTCAAGCTCAGCAAAGGTGCCAAAAAGGCGGTCCCAGATGCTTAAAACATCACCATAGTTACAATCGGTATAAGGCAGCTGGTAATGGTGGTGCACATGGTGCAAATTAGGTGTAATAAAAACCAGGCCCACTATTTTGTTGATACGATTGGGTAGCCTGAGCGTGGTATGCGCCGCTATATTTGAAAACGTTTGCACGGTTTGTCTTAAAACAAGCACCATAGCCACGGGGCCCAGCAAGAAAACCCAAAGCATCTGGAAACTGGTGCGTACAAAAGTTTCGCCCGGATGCTCCCTTACAGTGGTTGAAACATCAACCTTTAAATCGCTGTGATGAACAAGGTGGAACTTCCATAGAAAATCAAACTTGTGCATAATAACATGATAAATGTACTCGCAAAGGTCCATCAGTATAAATAAACTGGTATAGTATACCCATGGGTTGTTATGAAAAGGCAAATAATTAATAAGGCCCCAATGGTGTTGGTTTACCCATGCAGAAACAAGCAGTACAAGGCTTATCATAGCTAACTGCACCGGAAGTGCCGTTAAAATAAAAAGCAGGTTTACACGCGTATGTTTAAACTTTTCAGTGGCAATACTATTTGTAAAAATAACTTCAATGAACCATAATAACGTAATAATCACGGCAAAATAAGCCAGTTGTACTATATCCTGATTTTTGGCAATAAAGGACTGGGCCATCATTGAATATCGGTATTGAATTATGAGTATTAAGAAAGTCAGTCAGCGCGCTGAAAATTAACGCTATGTAACAAACATATATACAAATTCTGAGTGAATGTTGAAGTATTGCCCGATGTTAATGGAATTTTAAATTAATATTGATTTTGGGCTGAGTAAGTTTAGCTGCGTCGAACTAACGTTTGGCTATTTATCCAATTTAAACCTTATGGTAACAGCATTTCGCCCCCGGTAATATTTGGCAGTGATAAAGGCCGGCAATTTATCATAAGAATCAAGGACGTTGGAGAGTACAAAATATTCGATTTTTTGGATATACCTTGACTGGAACATCAGGTGATTGCTTGCATCGGGGTGGCCGCTGTTGGCATAATAGGTTACGGAACCCATTTGTATTTGGCTTGCCCCGCTAAAACCATTGGCCAAATTAAGTTTAATTTGCTGGCCGTGAAAATTTGCAGTGTAGGTGGCAGCACCCGGCTGGGCAAAACATAAAAAAGGCGATGCTATTAACAATAAAATGAATAAAGTTTTAGGCTGCATAAGTTTGATTTTATAGACGATATTACGGGCAAGACCATGTGTGGGTTACAAAATAAATTCAAAAGTCAAAATTGACTGTCTGATTGAACAATAAATAAAACATATCGGCGAACAATAAAGTTTTTCACACATACACCACTTTCAACCTTTCGCCATTGACCTTTCGCCTTTAACCCCATATAAATAATTACCTGTTCAAACAAAATCCGTATTCGGTGTTTTATCTCTAAAAAGAATATTATGTCATTCGATCAATACCACGAACCAGTAAATGAATTATCGGCCGAAACCCGCACATTTGCAAGGATGATTGTTTCGCTTACCGAGGAGGCCGAGGCCATTAATTGGTACGAGCAACGTATAGCTGTAGAAACAGACAAGGATGCCAAAGCCATTATGCAAAATGCCCAGCAGGAGGAATTTAAACATTTTGGCATGGATTTGGAATTTTTGCTGCGTAAAAAGCCCGTTTGGCGCACCACATTAAAAGCCATTTTATTTCAACAGGGTGATATTGTTGAATTGGGCAGCAAAGGCGAAGAGGCGGCCGAAGACTAAACTATTTTACAATGAATAACCAACGAATAAAACTGGTACAAGGCGATATTACCAAAATTAAAGCCGACGCTATTGTTAATGCTGCCAACACATCGTTATTGGGCGGCGGGGGAGTTGATGGCGCTATCCATCGGGTCGGTGGTAAGGCTATACTGGAAGAGTGCATTCAAATTCGTAACAGGCAGGGGGGCTGCAAAACCGGCGAAGCGGTAATTACCACGGGCGGCAATCTTCCCGCAAAATATGTTATACACACGGTTGGGCCGGTTTATAATAATGGTGGTAAAGGCGAGGATGGATTGCTGGCTTCCGCTTATTTAAATAGCCTTAAACTGGCTGCCGAAAATCATGTGGAAACTATTGCCTTTCCAAATATCAGTACGGGTATTTACCATTTCCCTAAAAACAAGGCGGCAAGTATCGCCATAAAAACAGTACAGGATTTTTTGGCCGGGAACGACAGTATTAAAGAGGTGGTTTTTGTTTGTTTTGATGACGAAAACTGCGGTATTTATAAGGGCTTGCTATAAAGTGCAGTATTGCTCAACAGGTGAAACAGTAAAAGGTAACATTATGGCCTTTTATAAAATAGAAATTGAAACGAAATCGCAACAAATATAAAGTAAGGATCGAAAAAAATACTGAAATCCTTCCATCTCCTCAGGGCAAAAGTCGTCTAAACATGGTTAACATAACTTAACACATTTCAGGAAAAATATTTGCAAGTATTTGATAGTTAATATCTTATATTTTATCATGGTTAACACTAAACTGATAGCGTAATTTAGGCGAATCCAAATATTTGCGCCTGTTGTTGACCAATACAAGTCACTTCGGTACCCCTGTAATTTAACCCGGATCAGCAATAAAAACAAGGTATTGTTTGAATGCTTATATCTTCGCGACGCCATAAGCTTATTCCGTTAGCTATTATTAAATAACAGCTTATCGCCATTAACTATTTAGATGCGTTTCCCTGCCTACCTCACCATGCACAAAATCCAGCAATCGAAAATTAGTATAGACTTTATCACACAATGGTATTGCTACCTACTGGCACTGGTATGTAAAAACATAGCCAGGTTGGCCACCTGCATGGTTTGCAAGGTTGAACTATTGGCCGATTTAAACCTGGTGGTGCCGCCAAATACAAACAAATAGTTACTATAAACAGCCGAACCGGTTGCCCGACGTGGCTCCATGTTTGATTTTAATTTTACAAATTTACCCGCCGTAATATCATAATAGCCTATAAAACTTTCGTCGTCGTAATCGCCGGTTACAAATATCCTATCGCCGCTTGCAACAACACTATTGGCCGATAGGAACTGCGGTAATTTACAAACGGTTTTCCAGGTATTGGTTTTAATATCATAAGCATTCACGTTTGACGATGCCCGTTTTAAAAAGGCATCGTAACCTCCAATAGTATAAATCACATTGTTAACAACCGCTCCGGCGGCTTGCAGGCTTTCGGGCATAGCGGCCAATTGGGTAAATTTCTCTTTCTGGGGGTCAAATTCATAAAGCGAATTGCTGGTGCGGCTTTTTTCGCGGCTGCCGCCAAATAAGTATATCTTGTTGTTACACTCCAGTGCGGTACCATAAATGGTAGCTTCGGGATTCATCACGTGCAGGTTGTTAACCTGGCCGGTTTTAACATCAATGGTTTGCACACTCTGGTAAATCTGGCTGGCGCGGTACTGCCCGCTGACACCACCAAAAACGTATATTTTACTCATGGCAGGCACATACGCAGCCTCTGCCTGCATCCGGTTACCGCCAAGGTCGGCAAAAACCGACCACCGGTTTATTTGCGGATCGTACTTTAAAACCTCGTTTGAAAATCCCATGCGGCCTTTATAGCCGGCAACAGCGTATATGTAATTACCATCGGTAACAGTGGCTGTCCAGGTAAGCGGGTAGGGTAAATTGGCCGTGCTTTTAAAGGTTATAGCGGCTGTGTCGGTTTGAGCTTTACTTTTATTGATGACTAAGCCATTAATGATCAACAGGATTAGCAAAAATTTAAGTTTTTTCATGATAGAAGTATGGTTTAGTAAATTTATATATTGTTAGATATTTTATAAGTTAATAGTTTAGTTGTAACTTAATAATTACAAATGGTTATGACGTACAGGTTTCAGATTCTGAATGTGCAGATGTTGCATATTTATCAAATAAACTAAAAGGAATTATTAATCTGCACATCTGTTATCTACACATCAAATAAGGGCCTTAAGCCGGTATTATGCATCCAACTTTAAAACAGTATTTTTCAGGCAGGATTGATCTTTCTGCCAGGCACGAGGAACTGATTGAGCGTTGTTTTAAGTTGAAACATGCCAGGCGTAATGAAATATTGGTGCCAAAGGGCAGCGTAGCCAAAAATATCTACTTTGTAATAAAGGGATGCCTCAGGGTTTTCCTGGTTGATGACAGCGGGAATGAGTCGACCAGGTTTTTGATATTTGAAAACCATATGGGAACGGCTTTCCCGAGTTTTATAAACGGCACGCCATCGTTGGCAGCTATTCAAAGCCTGGAGGCATCGGAACTGCTGGTATTAAGTCGGCATGACAGGGATGTCCTCCTAAAAGAAATTCCCGGCTGGGAAACCATGTACCGCATCGGGCTTGAGCAGGATTATATTGCATCCATCCAAAGGATAGAGAGCCTGATTACCATGGATTCAAAAACCCGGTACCAGGTGCTGATGGACACCCGTCCGGATATCATCAGGCGATTGCCCAACAAAATAGTGGCCGATTACCTGGGCATTTCGCAGGAAACGCTTAGCCGGTTGAAGTCCCCCCGGCCCCCTAAAGGGGGAGTGTAAGTCCTAAGCTCCCGCGAGCTTCCAGCTCGTGGGTCACATGGTTTCAGCTTTCAGCTGAACTTAAGCCAAAGGCTTAAAGCAGGGTAATCCACGAGTTACGCTAACGCTAACTTCACGGGAGTTTTTGCCTGGCCGCCAAACCAATGACCAATGACCAATGACCAATGACAACTGACTAACCTGATTTATTGATAATTGTCAATCTTTTTAATAATGATAAAGGCTTGCTTTGTATTATCAAACCACAGCAAATTATGTACAAGCAAATTATAACCAGCTTTATATTTTTACTATCAAGCAATATCGTTTTAGCTCAAACCAATATTGGCCAGCGCACCTTTCAGTTTAAAGATCAAAAGCGTAACCGCCCGGTAACAACCGAGGTTTGGTACCCAACGACGGATTCGGTAAAACAGGCCGATAAATACTTTTCGCCATTTACCCGTATACAAACTGTACGCAACGGAAAGCTGCCTGCGGTTAAGTTGCCGGTTGTTATGCTATCGCACGGCACCGGCGGCGGACGGTTAACGCTGGAATGGCTGGCCGCCGCGTTGGCGCAAAAGGGTTTTATTGTGGCCGCTGTAGATCATTGGGGCAATACTTATGACAACAAGATAAGGCTGGAGTTTTTAAAGGCCTGGGAGCGCCCGCAGGATATCAGTTTTGCATTAACCTCGCTGCTGAACGACCGGGATTTTAGGGCAGTGATAGATCCCGACCGGATAGGGGCGGCAGGCTTTTCATTTGGCGGGTTTACGGTAATAGCCCTTGCAGGCGGCGAATTTGATTTTGATGTGCTGCGCAACTATTATAAAACCGCAGGCCGTAAAGAAATTGAGATTCCCGAATACCCCGGCCTGGTAAAATCGCTGGATGATAGCACGCTGTTAGCCGAATCAAAAGATTATCCTCCACTGAAAGATAAGCGTATCAAAGCATTTTTCTCTATTTCGCCGGCCCTGGGTCCCGGTTTTGTAAAAATGCAGCAGGTGAAAAACATCAGCAGTCCTGTTTATATCGTGGGCTCGCAAAGCGACAGTATAGCGCCGGTAAAAACTAATGCCATTCATTACCACAAGTTAATAAAAGGATCGCAGCTATACATCAATCCCGGCAAAACGGGGCATTATGTGATGCTGTCAGAAGCTATCGAACCTGTAAAAAAAGAAGCCCCCATGTTATTTACCGACGATCCATCTGTTGATAGGCATGCGGTGCACCTGAAAGTAGATAGTTTGGCTGTAGCTTTTTTTAATAAGACGTTGTAGCCCCAGGCCCCTTGAAGGGGGAGTAAAACTTATAGGTTATTTGTTGAGCTTATTAATATTCTCTCAATTGTGATTAAGTTGAAGAATTATGAACAGTTTAAATATCGAACACCGAATGCCCAATAACGAATAATGAAAGAAAACTTCGGTGTTGGATATTCAAAATTCATTATTCGATTATTGGTATTTCTGTTTTGCTTAACTGATGGTATTGAACACTCCCCCTTCAGGGGGCCGGGGGGCATTGTAACAGCTTAGTGATTTGTTTCCGGCATTACTATATTCTCCTATATTTGAAGTACAAACCGCAATTCATCTACATGAGAAAAAAGTATTACCTGCCGCGCATTTGCATGGCAACGGCAGTTGCTGCCGGGCTTTCCTTATCGGCGTCGGCACAACAAAAAAATATTTATCATAAAGGTTGGATAGACTTTAACAAAAATGGTAAAATGGATGTGTTTGAAGACCCATCGCAAACCATTGATAAACGCGTTGCCGATTTACTGGGCCAGATGACTGTTGACGAAAAAACATGCCAGATGGCCACGCTATACGGCTATAAACGGGTACTCAAAGACGAAATGCCTGTCGCCAACTGGAAAAACGAGATATGGAAAGACGGCATAGCCAATATAGATGAGGAACTGAACAACCTTACATCGCATACCGATGACGCACCTACGCAATATTCTTTTCCTTTTAGCAAACATGCATCTGCAATTAATACCGTGCAAAAATGGTTTGTAGAAGAAACCCGTATGGGTATCCCGGTTGATTTTACCAACGAAGGAATTCACGGCCTGAACCATGACAGGGCTACACCTTTGCCGGCACCAATTGGCATTGGCAGTACTTTTGACAAACAACTGGTACGCCAGGCAGGCCAAACCGTTGGCCGCGAAGCCAAAGCTTTGGGCTATACCAACGTGTATGCCCCCATACTTGACCCGGCCCGCGACCAGCGATGGGGCCGCGTGGTAGAATGTTATGGCGAAGATCCTTTTCATATTGCCGAAATGGGTAAACAAATGGTTTTGGGTATACAGGAAGAAGGTGTTGCATCAACTCTTAAGCACTTCGCGGTATACAGCGTGCCTAAAGGCGGCCGCGATGGCGCGGCACGTACCGATCCGCATGTGGCGCCAAGGGAAATGCACCAGGTTTATTTATACCCTTTTCGCCGGGTTATCCAGGAAGCGCATCCTATGGGCGTAATGAGCAGTTATAATGATTGGGATGGCGTGCCTGTTACAGGTAGCTATTACTTTTTGACGCAATTACTTCGCCAGCAATTTGGCTTTAATGGCTATGTGGTAAGCGATAGCGAAGCCGTTGAATACCTTTATTCAAAGCATCACGTAGCGGCCGATTACAAAGAAGCCGTAAGGCAGGCGGTTGAGGCCGGCCTTAACGTGCGCACCAACTTTACCATGCCGCAAACCTTTATTTTGCCGCTGCGCGAGCTGATTAAAGAAAACAAGATTTCGATGAAGGTAATAGATTCGCGGGTGGGGGATGTGTTGCGGGTGAAATTCCGCCTGGGTTTGTTTGATAGCCCTTATGTTAAAGACCCGAAAGCCGCCGATAAAGTTGTACACACAGCTGATGATGCCGCCATGTCGCTAAAAATGAACCGCGAATCGATGGTGTTGTTAAAAAATGAAGGCGGCTTGCTGCCTTTGGATAAAAAGAAATATCCCCGGATATTGGTTACCGGCCCGCTGGCTAAAGAAACCAATTATGCCATTAGCCGCTACGGCCCGTCGCATAACCCGGTTACCAGTGTGTACGATGGGCTGGTTAATTATATGGGTAACGATGGCGTAATTGTATATGCCAAAGGTTGCGATATGATAGATGCCACCTGGCCCGAGAGCGAGATTATTGAAACGCCGCTAACCCACCAGGAACAAATAGAAATTGATAACGCCGTAAACCAGGCCAAAAATGTGGATGTGGTTATTGCCGTTGTAGGCGAAGATGTAGATAGGGTAGGCGAAAGCCTGTCGCGCACCGGCTTAAACCTTCCCGGCAGACAATTGAAGCTGATACAGGCATTGCAGGCTACCGGCAAGCCCGTGGTTATGGTAATGATAAACGGTCAGCCGCTTACCATCAACTGGGAAAATAAATACGTTCCGGCTATTTTAGAGGCCTGGTTCCCGAGTGTGCAAAGCGGGCAGGTAATAACCGAAACGTTGTTTGGTGATAATAATCCAGGTGGTAAGCTGCCTATCACTTTCCCCAAAACAACAGGGCAAATTGAGTTTAACTTTCCCTTTAAGCCCAATGCCCAGGCAGGGCAGGGCGGCCAGAACAGCTGGGGCAAAACCAGCGTAAATGGCGCTTTATATCCTTTTGGCTATGGCTTAAGTTACACTAAATTTGAATACGGTAACCTGGTAGTATCGCCCGAAAATGGAAATTCACAGGGCGATGTAAAGGTAAGCGTTGATGTAACCAACACAGGTGCCCGCGCCGGCGACGATGTGGTACAACTATATCTGAAAGACGAAGTAAGCAGTGTAACTACCTACGAGTATGATCTGCGCGGTTTTGAACGGGTAAACCTGAAGCCTGGAGAAAAGAAAACGGTACAATTTACCCTACATCCTGATGACCTGGCCCTGCTGGATAAAAATATGAACTGGACGGTTGAACCCGGTAAGTTTATGGTGATGATAGGCAGCTCATCGGAAGATATTAAGCTGAAAAAGGAGTTTGAGGTACAATGATATAAACACTAAACTAAACTGGTTTAAAAATAAAATGAAAGGTTTGCGAAGTTTAATAATCGCAAACCTTTTTTGTAATATTGGTACATGATTGAAGATTTATACCTGGGCGACTCATGGATCTCACTCGAGTTTTCGACAGACGGAGGGCTGCCTGTTTTTGTGAAATTCAGACCTTACCTGCAAAACTTTATTGATACCGCTTTTTATAACCATCGGATAGATGTAATATGGTCATATAATTCGCCTAACGAAACTTTGCTGCCACATGAAATAGACCATGATCTGATGGAACAGGTTGAGGAAGCGCTTGCAGATATTTTGGAAGAGGATAACCAAACCATCCTGGCTTTTTCATTTACCGGCGAAAACGAACGATGGTGGGCATGGTATACTACTGATGTTGATATTGCGGGCGAACGCCTGAACGCGGCATTGGCAGGTTTTGATGAATTGCCTATCAGTATTACCGCCAATACCGACCCGGATTGGGACGAGTATAACGGTGTGCTGGAAGATTTTGCCGAATAGTTTTTAACTAATATTTCACATGAAGATACCTACTATTACCGGCATTATTGACAGGCGCATATTGGTTAACTTTGCCGTTGATCCCGATGTTGCCAAATTAATAGTCCCGGCTCCGTTTAGTCCTAAAATTGTTAATGGTAAAGCCATCGTGGGTATTTGCCTTATCCGGTTAAAAGATGTAAGGCCTAAAGGAATGCCCGCTTTTGTTGGGGTGGGTTCCGAAAACGGCGCGCACCGCATTGCTGTTGAATGGCAGGAAGATGGTGAAATTAAAGAAGGTGTTTACATTCCCCGAAGGGATACTTCATCCCGTTTCAACACCATTGTTGGCGGCAGGATATTTCCGGGCAGGCATTATCACGCCAGGTTTGATGTTAATGAGCATAACGGCAATTATCACGTAGCTTTTGAAAGCTCGGATGGTACTACCATTAGCATAGATGCTAAAATTACCGATATTTTTAATGGCGATTCTGTTTTTAAGGATTTAGATACTGCATCTGATTTTTTTAAGGCGGGTGCTACAGGCTATTCACCGAATGGAGATAAATATGAAGGTTTGTTGCTGCATACAGAAAACTGGAAGGTAGAAGCCCTGGAAGTAAGCAAAGTATCATCAAGCTTTTTTGAGGACGAATCGATTTTTCCAAAAGGAACTATTGTGTTTGATAATGCGCTGTTGATGACCAATATACAGCACGATTGGTGTTCAAAGCCCGATAAGCTGGTTGTAAATGACTAAGTATGCCTATAAGCATCTTCCGTAAGATAAAATTTGATGCGCTGATTATCATCACATCATTGCTGATAAGTGGCACCTATATTTTAGATAGGGTAGTGCTGTTTTTTTTAAGGGTCTATTTGCGTAACCACTACAATTCGCATTTCGCGACAAAAAATAAGGTACAGGCAGATATGACCGGCATTGCTTATTGGGCATTGTTTATAGAAAGCTACTACCTGCTTGTGTACCATTTATTGGTGTTAACAGCTGTATTGCTGGTCTTTTTTCATAAACAGTTGCGATTGTATAAACGCGAACTACTTTGGGCTTACGTTATCATTGTAGTTTGTGATATTGGGTATTTTGCCATTGCAAGATTATTTGTTAAACAATAAACAGCGAGCTATGAGTACATCAAACCAACAAATTATACCTATGCTGGCCTATGAGGACGGCATAGCGGCAATGGAATGGCTTTGCAAGGTTTTTGGTTTTACCGAGGTAACCCGTATGACTGATGAGCAAGGCCGCCTGGGCCATGGCGAAATAGCCATGGGCGAAAGCCTGGTAATGCTGGCCGAGCCCACGCCAGATTATCAAAGCCCCAAGCACCACGCGCAAAATTGTACAATAGTTGCCAAAGCTTACGAGGTGCCCTATGTTATCAACGGGGTTTTGGTTTATGTGGATGATGTAACCCTGCATTATGAACACGCTAAAAGCAACGGTGCCACCATATTATCTGTACTGGAAGAAGGTTACCCCGGTACCCGTTACCGCGCTGCCGATTTGGAAGGGCAGCGGTGGATGTTTATGCAGAAACAGGAAAAATAGCCTAACCTCTTTTATATGAAATGTCAAATTAACGTACTGATAATCGCGTTATCTGTGTTTGTTGGATGTACGTCACCAATAAAAAAAAGTCATAGAGAAAAAACCGACAAACGGGTTTTAACAACGGATAAAAAAATATCCACCAAGCGTCAGCCCACGCAAAACGCATCGTCAGTTAAATGCAATACGTTCATCGTCGATTCTACCGCAGCCGTTTTTACAATTTTAGATACCACCGAAATTCAAAAACGCCACAAAGCATCAACCGACGAGGAGTTTTATTCCGGCGCCGACGATCAAATGTTTTACACCTCCGAAGCAAGAACTTTTCTTAAAAAACAGTCTATCAAAATTATAGAGCTTGATGCTGCCTATAAATACCTTGAGTTTAAACAGGTCAACGGTGTAGTTCACAGAATTAAATTAGATACCGTTGCTTTTATATCAAACCTTTACTTCTTCAATCCCCAAAAACAACCCCATAATGTAGATATACTGGATGTGGAAGCGGAATACAAAAAATACTTTGGTAGATAAATAGAGTGCCTGAGTCAATTAGTCCAATTAAGGCCTACTGTGTAATTAACTTTGTAATTAAAAGTACTTTTAATATTATTGCATAAATATTCAATTGTTATGGCAGCAGCGGGTCACTTTATTTTCGAGTTATTTAAAATAGCTATCCTGAGTATTATTTACAGCGTTTTGCTGGGCGTGGTGCACTTGGTTTTTTTGACTGCAAAAGGAATTAAGCCCGTGTTTAATAAACGAACATTTAACAGGCTGTTTAAGATTGTTTATGCATCGCTGTTTGTATTTTCATTTACCTATTATGGCAATCACGGCCTGGGCGATGACTATAATATTCCGCTTGGATATGGCGAAACTATGCAGGCCGGCGATTTGCTGCCTTATTTTTATCCGAAGGGAAAAAATCAGGTGGCTGTGAAAAATTACCTGGTGAGGCGCGAAAAATTGTGCGCCACCACCGATAGCGGCGTATTGGTGTACAATCTTAACACCAAACAGTTAAAAGATTTTAACAGTGATGAGCAATACAATGCATATGCAGAAGACCATGATTTACCGCTAACCAGCCAATTTCTTGGATTTGAGCAACAATACCACGATTACTGGAGCGGATGGCGTTTTTGGGTATTACCTTAAGCCAGGTATAAGGTCACGATTTAATCAATCAAGAAGTCAATAAATTCGTTATGCGTTTTAAACTACATTTTAAAAAAATAAGATTCATTTTTGGGGCCGGTGCGGTTGTTACCATATCAGGTTGTTTCCAAATCTTTGGGCCCGGGTCGGCCGCATTTATCAAAAAAACAATTAATCCCTCGAAAACTACGCAGGCCATCTTGTTTTGGAAAGGTGGCAACGCCACATCAGGTAATTCATTACAGGTATCTGTTAAAGATGTCGGCGACGATTTGGATAAAGAAGAAGTGGGAAATATTTTTACCGTTGATAACGATCATGGTAAGGCCTGGCTTAACCCAAATGCTATAAGGTTGATTTGGATATCTGACAGACAACTCAAGATAGAATACGATGTAAACCTGCGAACTTTTATACAGGTTAAACGTTTTAACAATGACACCATTATTTACCGCACATTTAAACCGGTGATCCCTGTAAATCACATGGATTAATTTATTTATTATCAATTCATTACTTTTACCCAATTAACCAAGCCGTTAAAAACCGTAATAAATACAGTTGTTATATTGTACTTTATTTATAATTTTATAAACTTTAATTACTTAGGCATAGCCTTTTAAAAACTTTAACTCTTATATTGTTGAATGGAACTCGAAAATAAAGGTGTGAAGGGCAGTCAGCTCAAAAATATGATCATCAAACGGCTTTATTTTAATAAAGCGATGTCATGTGCCGGATTGAGCGACTTGTTTGATAAAAGCATTCCGTCAATAGCCAAGGCCATTAATGAGCTGATGCACGAAGGCTTCGTGGTTGAGCATGGGTACGCCCCTTCAAGTGGTGGCCGCCGCCCGCTCATGTACTCTGTTAAGGCCAACGCCATGTATATATTGGCCGTGGCGCTCGATCAACTAACCGCGCGTATCCAGTTGTTCGATTTGCAAAACAGCCCCGTGGCCGATATGCTTACTTTTGAGCTTAAACTGCTCAATAACCCCAATGCGCTGACTATACTTACCAACCAGATTAATAGCTACATCAAAACATCGGGAGTAGCCAAAGGCAAAATTGCAGGCATTGGTATCGGCATGCCTGGGTTTATCAATGTAACCCAGGGCATTAATTATACTTATCTTGATGCCAACGGCAGCCTTACTGCCTACCTTACCGAACATACCGGTATTACTACCTATATCGATAACGATTCGAGCCTGATAGCGCTGGCCGAGCAAAAGTTTGGTATTGCCAAGGCGCAAACCGAAGTAATGGTAATTAACCTGGGCTGGGGTATTGGTTTAGGTATGATTGTAAATGGGAAATTATTCCGCGGCCATAACGGTTTTGCAGGTGAGTTAAGCCATATCCCGTTATCGGAAGATGGCTCATTGTGCGAGTGCGGTAAACGTGGTTGCCTGGAGGCCGAAGCATCGATGCTGGTAGTAGCCCGTAAAGCCATAGAAGGTATTCAGCAAGGCCGTATAACCAGTTTAAAACACAATACCAACGATCACTCCAAACTTATGGGCGATGCCCTGTTGGATGCCGCCAACAACGGCGACCAGTTTGCTATTGAATTACTATCAGATGCCGGCTACAAAATAGGCAAGGCCCTGGCTATCCTTATCCATATCATGAACCCGGCTATTATCGTGTTGAGCGGCCGTGGAGCAAAAGTTGCCAAAATATTAATGGCACCTATACAACAGGCTTTGCACAAATACTGTATCCCGCGTTTATCTGCCGGTACCGAATTGTTAGTATCGGAACTGGGTTTTGATGCCGAACTTGTTGGCGCCGCGGTGTTGGTAATGGAAAATTTTGATAAAACGGTGAAAGCGAAGGTAGCGAAGGCTGCGAAGACTATCGCCTGATTATAATTTGAGGATTTGAAAATTGAGAGTTTGAAAATAGGGCTAAGTTGTTTAAAATATCATTTTCAAATCTTCAAATCCTCAAATCCTTCTATAGGAACACCTTTCCTGAATATCCCATCGCTTCCCGGAATTTGTCTATATTAAGCCCTGTGGGCTCCTTTTGACTTTCGAGGTACCCAATTAGATTTTCGGTTGCAATGTTGCCCGTAAGGTCATCTGCGGCCATGGGGCAGCCACCGTAACCTTTAATGGCAGTATCAAATCTTTTGCAGCCGCTTTGGTAAGCAGCTTTTATTTTGGGTTGCCAGGTATCGGGCGTACTGTGCAGGTGGATGCCGAATTCGGCATTTGGAAATGCCAGGCAGAGGTCGGGATAAATGCTGCTGATCTGGTCAGGCTCCGAAATGCCGATAGTATCGGCCAGGGCTATGTTATTAATTCCTTCTTTTATCAGTTTGTCTGTCCATTCATGAATTATTCCGGTATTCCATTCATCGCCATACGGATTACCAAAACCCATAGATAGGTAAACAAGTAGCTTTTTATTATTGGCAACTGCTAATTCCTGCATCCGCTTTACATTGTCAAAGGCCTGGGGTAGGGTAGTATTGGTATTGCGCAGCTGAAATGTTTCGGAAATTGAAAAAGGATAGCCCAGGTAAGTAATTTCCGGATGCTTCACGGCTTCTTCGGCGCCACGGTAATTGGCAATAATAGCCAACAGTTTTGACTGTGTATTGCTCAAATCTAATTTACTCAATACCTCCGCTGTATCCTGTAACTGCGGTATCGCCTTAGCCGATACAAAACTCCCGAAATCAATAGTATCAAAGCCCACCTGTAAAAGCAGGTTAATATAAGCGGCCTTGATATCCGTAGGAATAAAATGCACAATACCCTGCATGGCATCGCGCGGGCACTCGGTTATCTTTATAGTCATGAGTTTTGAGTGGTGAGTTTTGAGCTTAGGTCCCAAACCTCCAAATCAAAGTTCAGGATAATTTATCCTAACCCCAAATCAGCCTTTTTCTTTATAACTCATTACTCAAAACTCACCGCTCAAAACTAGTCTACCGTCTTCGGCAAATGCTCATCCTCGGTTAGTCCTTCACGTTCAAACTTGCGGATGATGAGCCTGGTACCGCCATTGTAGTTAATATAACTGGATACCCAGTTGATGAATACAATTACCTTGTTACGGCCGCCTAAAAGCGATATTAAGTGTACAAACATCCATACCAGCCAGGCAAAAAATCCCTGGAACCTGATCTTACCTAAATCGGCGACAGCCTTGTTGCGGCCAATGGTGGCTAACGATCCTTTGTCGAAATATTTGAAGGGAGTGGTGGGCTCATGGTTAATGAGCTGCATAATGGTTTTACCCACGTGCGCGCCCATTTGTATAGCTACCTGTGCCACACCGGGGTGGCCCTTAGGGGTTTCGTCGGTTATCATGGCTGCCACATCGCCAATGGCGAAGATGTTTTCGGTACCCACCATGCGGCAAATGCTGTCAACCCTTATCCTGTTACCACGTTCAATATTACCTTTTTCTATGCCTTCGGGTACCACGCCCATAACGCCGGCGCTCCATATCACGTTTTTGGTGCGGATGGTTTTGCCGCCTTCAAATTTTATTTCTTTGCCATCATAGCTTTCTACCTTAACACCTAACAATACTTCCACACCCATTTTGGTAAGGAAATCTTTAGCCGCATTTGATGCCTGATCAGAGAATGGGCCCAGTACCTTCGGTAAAAAATCTACCAGGTAAACCTTCATATCCTCTTTTTTAAGTTCGGGATAATCTTTGGTCAGTACGTGGTTACGCAGTTCGGCTAATGAGCCCGAAAGCTCAACTCCGGTTGGGCCGGCGCCAACCAGCACAAACGTGAGTAGCGCTTCGCGCTCGTCTTTGGATGTTTTAAGCAGCGCTTCTTCAATGTTTTGTAGTACGGAGTACCGTAAATTTAATGCCTCCGGGATTGATTTCATCGGCATCGAAAACTTTTCGATATCGTGATTGCCAAAAAAGTTGGTGGTTGATCCGGTAGCAATTACCAGGTAATCATAAGCTATAGGGCCGATAGTAGTATCAATGGTATTATTGACGGCGTTAACCTTTAATACCTCGGCTATTCTGAAACGGAAATTTTTTTGCTCCGAAAAATTTTTACGCAGAGAGAAGGCGATTGATTCGGATTCGAGACCGCCCATGGCCACCTGGTACAACAATGGTTGAAAGGTGTGGTAATTATGCTTATCAAGCATCAGTACGTCAACAGGCTTATCTGCCAGTTTTTTGGCTACCTGTAGGCCGCCAAAGCCACCACCAACTATTACTACTAAAGGGAATTTTGAACTATCTGATGTGTTCATGTGAGGGGTTATTTGTGTTCCTGTTTTAAAGTGCAAGTTTTACACTCCTGTCTGTTTTGGCAGACGCAAAGGGGCATCCGCCTATTTCATAGCCAACAGCACAATACCCATGCCGATGGCAATGTTTGTTATTGTTTTATGACGCAATTATACCTCATTGTAACCAATCTGCAACCCCATCCGTCGGTCATTTTTGGTTGAGGTTGGGCTAAAAAAAAGGCCCCAAATGTTCTTTGGAGCCTTTTAAATAATTTCAGATTATTTTATTTCAGGTCTTTTTTTCCAAAGTCAACTATCACCGGTGTTGCCACGCAGATAGACGAGTATGTACCGAAAATAACCCCGATTAATAATGCGAAGGAGAAGCCTTTGATAACATCGCCACCAAATATGAACAACACAATCAATACGAATATTACCGTTAATGCAGTAATAATGGTACGGCTTAATGTACTGTTGATAGCGCGGTTAATAACATCTTCCGTTTGTTCCTCTTTTGATTTATGGTCAAGGAACTCGCGAATCCTATCGAATACCACCACGGTATCGTTAATAGAGTAACCGATTACTGTTAAGATAGCCGCAATGAAAGCCTGGTCAATATCCAGCGAGAACGGTAATATGCCGTTGAATAACGAGAAGAACGATAATACCAGCAAGGCATCATGCGCGGTTGCAATCATCGCACCCAAACTAAACTGCCATTTACGGAAACGGATAAAGATGTATGCCGAGATCACAAATATGGCAATCAATACCGTGTAAACAGCCGATGTTTTCAGTTCTTCGGCTATGGTAGCGCTTACCTTCGATTGACCCTGAATATCGCTATCGCTTATTTTGGTTTCTGGTTTGGTTGCCAGCGCTTCAATTAACGTTTTTCTTACCTGTACATCAATCGCAGGGGTGTTTTGCTGAATAAGGTAATTTGTAGTGATGCTGATTTTATCGGCATTTACAGTTTTAACCTCGGTACCGCGGCCTAATAAAGATGGGTCAACAACACTGTGTATTTGCTCAGTTGTTATGTTTTTATTAGGGAACGTAATTATAAAGTTACGGCCGCCCTCAAAATCAACACCGTAGCTAAAGCCACGCACAAATATTGAGATAATACCGGCAATGATAAACGTACCCGAGAAAATGTAAAACTTGAAACGGTTTTTAACAAACGCGTAGTTAGCATTTTTGAAGGTATGTGAACTCCATGGGTTGCTGAATTTAATATCCCAGCCTTTATCAAGCATCCACTCAAATATAACCCTTGAGATTAACAGCGAACAGAATAATGAAGTGATAATACCGATCATCAATGTAGTTGCAAAGCCTTGGATAGGGCCCGAACCGAAGATGAACAGGATTAAACCGGTAAGGAATGTACTGATTTGCGAATCGAGGATAGATGGCAGGGCGTGTTTGAAACCATCGGCAACCGCTATTTTTAGTGATTTGCCTAAGGCAAGCTCTTCACGTACACGCTCGTACACCAACACGTTGGCATCTACCGCTATACCTAAAGTAAGTACGATACCTGCTACACCCGGTACGGTTAACACCGCACCTAAGCTGGTAAGTACACCCATCAGGAAAAATATGTTGATGATAACCGCAACCACCGCAACAGTACCTGCACGGTTATAGTAAGCAATCATGAAAACAAGTACTACTACCAAACCCAGTACGCATGACAGCAAACTGGCGGCGATAGCTTGTTTACCTAACGACGGGCCTACAACATCTTCAGATACGATGTGCGCAGGAGCCGGTAAACGACCAGCCTTTAATACGTTGGCCAAATCCCTTGTATCTTCCTGTGTAAAGCTTCCTTCAATTGATGATACACCACCCGAAATTTCGTTTTGAACGTTAGGAGCCGAGTATACGTTGTCATCCAACACAATGGCGATAGCACGCTTGGTGGTTGCAGCAGCAGCCTCGGCAGTAACAGCACGCCATTTTTGGGCACCTTCCGAGTTCATGATCATTACAACCTCGGGGCTGCCTTTTTGGTTAACATCGGCTCTTGCATCGGTAATTACACTACCCGAAAGTACCGGGCCGTTTTCGGCGCCGCTTAATTTAATGGCGTATAAAGCAAATGCTTTTTGTTTGGCATCCTTCATGGGTTTTACATCCCAAAGGAATTTCATATTGCGTGGGATAGCCGATTGCGCAAGTTTGCTATGCAGGTAGCTGTTAACCTTGGCGGTATCTTTTAATAAAGCATAGCCAACAACAGGACCGGTACCTAATTGCTGCTGACCGTTTTGACCTGGATATAAGTTTAGCGACATTACAGACAATAACGGATGTTGCGCAGCCAATTGCGATTTGCCTGCTAAAGCGCTTGCTGAAGTGTCTTTCTCAGCACTTTTTTGAACCTTGCTTAATAACGATCCTGCTTTTTTAGCAGTATCGTTTTTAGCAGCCGCGGTTGCGGTTGTTTTGGCAGTATCGGTTGTTTTAGCGGCGGTTTTGTTTTTTGCGCCAAACAGGTTATCAACAGCTATAATGGTTTGGTAGGCTTCGCTGTTATCAAATGTTTGATAAAACTCCAGCTTTGCCGTTCCTGATAACAGTTTACGAACGCGGTCTGGTTCTTTAACACCAGGCAGCTCAATCAGGATGCGGTTTGAACTTGCCTCTAACTGGATGTTAGGCTGGGTTACACCAAACTGGTTGATACGGGTATTTAAAACCGTGAACGATTGTTTTACTGCGGTGCTGGCCAAATCTCTCAGATAAGCTTCAACTTCGCTGTTTGATGCGTTAAACTTTAAGTGATCCTGGTTATCTTTTGTTGAAAAGATAGCGGCCAGCTTGCCATCCGGATTCAATTTCTCATACTCGCTTACAAACAGCGCGATATAATCTTTCTGGCTGGTTTTAGCGTCAGCCTGAAGTTTATCGGCGTTTGCCAAAGCCTGGTTGAATGTTGCATCGGGGTTGTTGTTCGCAATTTTGCGTACCAGCTCATCAAGCTGTATCTGCATCGTAACGTTCATACCACCTTTAAGGTCCAAACCTAATGCAAGTTCCCTTTGCAATACGAAAGCGTAAGTGTGTTTGAATATCGGATATACCGGTTGTGTAGACATTGAGTCCAGGTAAGCCTTCTCTTTTTCAGCATTCCCCTTTGCGTATGCCTTGGCATCACTCTCAACTTTTTGGGCCACCCATGTAAAAGACAGCTGGTAGATACACACAACTGCCAGCAGAATGGCGAAAAATTTAATAACCCCTTTACCTTGCATCGAATTTGTAATATGTAATTAATTAGTTTATAAGCTATTTTTAATAAGACGGCAAATCTAATAAAATTTCGCAAGCAGAAAATTTTAAATTAAAACAAATTGATGACAAAAAATGTTAGCGACGCTCCAGTGTGATAAACGAATAGCTATACTTGTTTTTGTCATCAGGCTCAAAATTTTCTCTTTGCGTTTCCTGCCAGTCTTCTGTGTTTAACTCAGGGAAAAAGGTATCACCATCAAATTCCTGGTCAATTATGGTGAGATATATGCGGTTTGTGAGCGGGATGGCCTGTCTGTAAATTTCGGCACCACCTACAATAAATACTTCATCCTCGCCTGCACAAAGCGCCAATGCCGCTTCAATTGATTTTACAACTTCGCAACCCTCAATGCTGATATCCTGGCGGGTAATCACAATATTCCTGCGCCTTGGTAGCGGTTTACCCACCGAATCGAAAGTTTTGCGGCCCATGATAACGGTATGCCCCGTGGTAACATCTTTAAAATGCTTTAAATCATTGGGTAGGTACCAAAGTAATTTATTCTCTTTGCCGATAGCGTGATTTTTGGCTATAGCCACTATAATAGAAACAGTCATTTGTTTTTCTGGGTAATGGTTTTTGTTGATAGCCACAATTTTATTTCGTCGAACTTTAACTGTCCTGTACTTGCCGCTATTGTCATATCGTATTTTTCGTCCTCCGATGCCTCGATATCCCAATCAAAACTCAATAACATTAGCCTAAGTAGCGTGTAGGCAGTTCTTTTGTTACCATCGATAAAAGGATGGTTAATAATTAAGCTCTCAAAAATAGCGGCAGCTTTGTCAATAGGTTCTGGGTACAAGTCAATGCCGTCAAAAGTAGCATATGGCCGGGCAATTGCGGCTTCCAGGCCTCCCTGGTCTCTCACACCTTCGCCACCGCCAAAATTTTTAATTAATTGGGAGTGAATATATAAAACTGATTGTATAGAGATCATTTGGCTAAGCGCTCCAATAAACCTTTATCCTCGCTCATGATCTTTTTTAAATTATTATCGAGGGTGGATTGTTCAAACGGATGTGTTTGAAATTGTTTTACAAAGTTTAATACATCGGCCAATGCCGTTTCTGGCATATCATTCAATGCTTTTTGTATTTCTTCTTTTATCTGAACCGCAGTCATAGCCAAATCTACAAATTTTTAATTTCCCAATCCATCCAAACAATCCCACGTCTCAAAAATTCTCACCAATGACCAATGACCAATGACCAATGACCAATGACCAATGACCAATGGCCAATGACTACTAAACTGCCACCACACCCTTAATATGCGGATGCGGATCATAATTTTCCAACGTAAAGTCTTCAAATTTAAAGCCGAAGATATCCTTCACGTCCGGGTTAATCTTCATAGTTGGCAGCGGGCGGGGCTCGCGGCTCAATTGAAGGTTAACCTGTTCCAGGTGATTGTTATACAGGTGGGCATCGCCAAGCGTATGGATGAAATAGCCATAATCCAGGTCACAAACTTGTGCCACCATCATGGTAAGCAGAGCGTATGATGCAATGTTGAAAGGCACACCTAAAAATATATCGGCGCTGCGTTGGTACAACTGGCACGACAGCTTGCCTTTTAATTCCCCCTTCAGGGGGTTAGGGGGCTCCACGTAAAACTGGAACAGGCTATGGCAAGGTGGCAATGCCATCTGGTTTACTTCTGCTACGTTCCAGGCCGAAACAATCATGCGGCGCGAATCCGGGTTGTTTTTTATCTGGTTAATTACCTGGGCTATCTGGTCAATATGGCCACCATCAGGTGTTGGCCAGCTTCGCCATTGAACGCCGTATACCGGGCCAAGGTTACCGTCGGCATCGGCCCATTCGTCCCAAATGCGTACGCCATTTTCTTTCAGGTAACGGATATTGCTATCGCCGCTTAAAAACCATATCAACTCATGGATGATTGATTTAAGGTGCAGCTTTTTGGTGGTCACCATCGGGAAACCATCTTTAAGGTTGAAACGCATCTGGTAGCCAAACACACTTACTGTACCAGTACCCGTCCTGTCATGCTTTTGCGCGCCGGTTTCCAATACATGCTTCATCAAATCGAGATACTGTTTCATTTTTTAGTTCATTAGTTCAGTGGTTCATTAGTTCATTGGTCTTTTCTGTCGGTTTGCCCGTATTAGCATTAGTTGCGATATCGCGTTTAAAATCAGCCTTGTAAAAATCAAACATGCAAATTCAACGCTATCCTACCAATGAACTAATGAACCAGTGAACCAATGAACCAACCACAAAGGAAAATAAATAAGACTAACTATCCTAAATATGTGTAAAAATACAGGTTTGTTAATCATTCCTAATCAATAGGAAGATGATAACTTTACGGCGCGACAATTATGTCCTTTTTAATTTAAGACGAGACAGGGTAGGCCGGGGATTTATCAAAAGTTAATAACCACTCAACCCAATCAACCATTCACTAAAAATATGATCCTTTTTCCCAACGCAAAAATTAACATAGGCCTGAATATTACCGAACGCCGCCCGGATGGTTATCATAACCTGGAAACCATTTTTTATCCTATTGCCATAAAAGATGCGCTGGAAGTGGTTGAGAGTGATGAGCTTACTTTTACTTCATCCGGGCTTGATATCCCGGGCAGGGCCGAGGATAACCTTTGCGTAAAGGGCTACCACATGCTTAAAAAAGACTTCGACTTGCCGCCGGTAAGCATTCATTTGCATAAAAACATTCCGATAGGCGCAGGGTTGGGCGGAGGATCAGCTGACGCGGCTTTTTTTATCAGGCTAATGAATGAGCAGTTTAACCTTTGCCTTTCGGTAGATGAAATGACAGGCTATGCCCGCCGCCTGGGGGCCGATTGTGCCTTTTTTATCGAAAATAAACCCGTATTCGCGTTTGAGCGGGGGGACGAATTTGAAACCATAAAACTCGACTTATCGGCTTACAAAATTGTACTGATAATGCCCGATATTCATATTTCTACTTCAGAAGCCTTCAGCGGCATAAAACCAACCCCGGTTAAAGATTCCTTGCTGGAATTGATCACCGAACCCATCACCGAATGGAAAAAGCATATCAAAAACGATTTTGAAACGTCTATTTTTAAAAATCATATCGAGATCCGCGGCGTTAAAGCTGCGTTATACCAGGCTGGTGCTATTTATGCCAGTATGAGCGGGAGCGGAGCCTCGGTATTCGGAATATTTGACCACACGCCCGATCTGGGGTTTTTAGAGACGGATAACGAAGTGTTTTACCTGTAGCGTTTAGTCAATAATACCAAGTCGTAAGTATAAAGTTGAATTTTTTCTTTTTTGGCTCAGAACTTAAGACCTGGGGCTAAAACAGCATAGCCCCCCTTTTTATTTATGGGTAAACAGTACAAATTTACGCGCTCCATTTTATATTTCAAAACAGCCCTTTATTCATACATAAATACGTAAGAACAAGTAATAAATCCCAACTTTTCAGCAATAAATGCACTATTTATTAATACAAATGGTGCATTTATTTACACAAAAATAAAAGGAAGTTTTTTGCGCAAAAAATCGGAGAAAGCAGCCTGAAAAACCGGGTGCCTAAATCGTTAAAAACTACCGGGTTCGCCACAACTCCATCCTTATGTCTGGGGGCTAAATTAAAACAGCCAGTAAAATAATTGAAAATAGTTAATCATAAAATTCGGCATTAACACATTTTTGTCTTATCTCTTGATGCTAACCTCTTGACTCTATTTTAAAGCACTATCCGTTTACCTTCTTTTATCGATCTTTTGGCTGCATCCAAAATCTGCATAACTATCATGTTATACCTTAATGACGACCGGTCGTTATGCGATTTAATGGGGTTTTTAAGTGCTGCGGTAAAATAGGGTACCGGTGCGTCGGCCGGTGCGGGTAAAGCCTGTGCTCTAAAGCTGCGTACGCTGTTGTTAACTCTTACTTCAACGCTATCCTTATCAAAGGTGTGGATATAGCCTTTGGCGCCAAATATCTCCATGTCTTTGATGCCGTAAGGCCAGTTCCATGATGCTTCTATCATGCCGGTGGCGTTAGGGTATTCAACAATAATGGTAGCATCGTCTTCAACCTTGGGGTATACCGATGGCTTGTAATGCCTGGCTACCGCTGTAACCGCTATTGGCCGTTGCCCCTGCATTAGCCAGGTCATCATATTGGCGCCATAGCAGCCAAAGTCATTTAGTGCACCTGCGCCGTTAAGTATGGGGTCTGTTAACCAGCTCAAAAAATCTTCGCTGCAACCAATCTCGCGCGGGCCCTGGTGACCATCGTGGAACACCATTTTGCGGATGATGCCTACGCTATCTGTTTTAACGGTATTATAAGCGCTTTGTACCGATGGGTACCAGGTAGTTTCATAATTGGTAAGCAGGTTGATGTAATATTTAAGCGCCAGGAATTCCATGCGCCGGGCTTGTTCAAGCGTGGCAGCCAAAGGTTTCTCAACCATTACCGAAATGTGTAGCGGTGCACAGGTTTCTACCACATCTATATGTTTGCCAACGGCGTTGTAACCTAAAACAATTACAGGTTTGCGGGCCAGGCACATGGTTTTTAAATCTTCAAAAAACAATGAATCGGGTACGCCATACATTTTACCATACTTGGCCCAAAGGTTTTTATCCGGCTCGGCAATGCCAACAATATTAACGTTGCCGTTGCGGTATTCGTTTAGTATCAGGTGTATATGGTCATGGTTTAGGCCGGCTATGCCTACTTTTGGCCCGGTGGGTATTTTTTTCACCGGGATGGTGTCCTTCTTTGTTAAAGCGGTATCCTTTCCAAGCTTCTTTGCTGTATCTGGCGGCAACGCCTCCGGCTTATTGGGCACCATCGGTGTAGTAGGGGTAGGGATGGTTGTTTGCGCCATGGCAAAAGCTGCGCAGCTAAAAAAAAGCAGGGTAAAAAAGAATTTAACCCCATGGTTGAACATTGTTTTCATAGTAATATCGGTAGATAATTGTTCGCAAACTTACTAAAAAGCCCACTCTAAATCTTCCCAATGCTTTTAGTTTAAGAGTTTTTTCGCGCAAAGAGGCAGAGCCGGAGAGTGATTTGCTAATTTTTCCTTAGCGCCCGGGCGTCTTCGCGCGAAACTGAAATTTTAATATTTTCCGTCACTTAATAGCATTGTAAATACTCCCCCGGAAGGGAACACTTTAACTTCACCTTCAATTAAACTGCGAAGGTGAACATCTGAAATTAAAATAACGAAGGGTTGCCCCCAAGTTTTATTTTGCCCAAATGTTTATAAGCGCTCTCGGTGCACTCGCGGCCACGGGCCGTGCGCATCAAAAAGCCTTCCTGTATTAAAAATGGTTCGTAAACTTCTTCAATGGTACCCTCATCTTCGCCAACGGCGGTGGCTATGGTTTTTAGCCCAACGGGGCCGCCTTTAAATTTATCAATAATGGTGCTCAATATTTTGTTATCCATTTCGTCCAGGCCATGCTCATCAACATTAAGGGCGTTTAGGGCATATTTGGCTATGGCGGTATCAATATTGCCATCACCTTTTATCTGGGCAAAATCACGTGTGCGGCGCAATAGCGCATTGGCTATACGGGGCGTACCACGGCTGCGGCGGGCAATTTCATAAGCCCCCTCATCGGTAATAGGTGTTTTTAGGATAGATGACGAGCGCAGTACAATGGTGGTAAGCAATTTGGCGTCATAATACTCCAGCCGGGCATTAATACCAAACCGGGCCCTTAAAGGTGCGGTAAGCAGGCCCGAACGGGTGGTGGCCCCTACCAGGGTGAATGGGTTAAGTGATATTTGTACAGACCGGGCGTTGGGGCCGCTCTCCAGCATAATGTCTATCTTAAAGTCTTCCATTGCCGAGTATAAATACTCTTCAACCAGCGGACTTAAACGGTGTATTTCGTCAATAAAAAGAATATCGCCTGTTTCCAGGTTGGTAAGCAGGCCCGCCAAATCGCCGGGTTTATCCAGTACCGGGCCCGATGTTATCTTGATGCCAACACTCATTTCGTTGGCGATGATGTGCGAGAGCGTGGTTTTGCCCAGTCCAGGAGGGCCGTGCAGCAATACGTGGTCAAGCGCTTCGCCACGCTGGCGGGCTGCCTGTACAAATATTTTTAAGTTAGCTAATATTTTATGCTGACCGGTAAAATCCTCAAACTGCTGCGGACGTAAAACTTTTTCGATATCACGCTCGGTATTGCTGAGGCGTTCCGGTGCCGGATCAAGGTGCTCGTTCATTACCAACGAAATTAGTTTTTTTTAGCTGAAAGCGAAAGAATTTTTAGGTGAAAGGCAAAAGGTGAAAGGTCAAAGGTTTCTTTATAGCTGAAAGATTTTTTAGGTGAAGGGCTAAAGGCGAAAAGTAAAAGGTTTCTTTTATAGCTGAAAGATAAAAGCCCAAAGGCGGGCAGCTCCATTCAATAAGGTAAAACTTAAAAATGAAGCATTGGGTTTTGCCTTGGTTGTTCACCTTTCACGGGTCTGTAAAATAAACTGTGTCAGGCCCTGCCGGCCCATGGGCCGGCAGGGCCTGATTGCTACATCAAATCTAATATCATTCTCCCAGGAAACCAAATGGCCAGCTTCTGGGCCGTTGTCGCCCAATTAGCAAGTGGCATCGTCCATTTTTGTTTAATGTTGTTATGAGCCAGATAGATCAGTTTTAACAGAGCCATATCGGAAGTGAAACCACCTTTGGTTTTGGTT
>NZ_JBFUIA010000035.1:0-77298 GCF_056402115.1 Mucilaginibacter sp. P4_C11
ATTAAAGGTGATAACATCTTTAAACGACAAGCCTTCTTCTTTGTGTAAGCGTACCAGTTCGGCATAAACACGGATGGGGGTAACACCTGTTGCCAGGCCAAGCACTGCCTGCTCGCCTTTTGCCTGCTTATCGCGGATAAGTTTAGCTATCCTGCCTGCTACGGCAATGGATGCCTCCTGCTGGTTGCCATAAACGCTTACCGGCAGCTTCTCGTACCGGGTCTCTTCCAATAAATTTAATCGGGCCATAATTTTCTAAAGAACCTTTGTTATATATATGTTGAATTAAAAAAAGCGTATTAAAAAAAATCCCCGCCGAAACGAGGATTTTATCAAACCAATTAACAAAACTGTTTTAACCTCACCGACATAAGGCTAAAAAGAATTCTATTTAATAACAAGTTGTGCATTACTGGTACAAACATAATAAAACTTATTTTCAATAAAAAGAACTTTTTAAATTATTTTAATAAGTTATTTTTATGTTGCCTGTAGGTTAATATAAAACAAGAAAAGAGCTCCTGATGGGCAGGAACTCTGATCTAACCAATTATAAAACATAAATATGAGAAGAGAAGAGATGCAGGGGATGGGGTCGAACCATCCGCTTGCTGCCAGCCAGCGCCTGCGTTGTAGCTATTAAAAGCACCCTTTTATAAACTATCTGCCGCAAATATATAATTAATTCTATATTGTCTATGTATTTAGTAGAATAAAATAAGAATTTTTTTAATTCCATAACTGGTACAGTGTTTTTGCCTTTATTTTTTAAATCACTATCTTTATATCATGACTACAATGACATTACAGGTTCCCGATGCCCTTGAAAAAGAACATGACGAAACCGTACGGTTCCTTGCTGCCAAGTTGTATGAATCGGGTAAATTAACTTTAGGCCAGGCGGCAGAAATGTGCGGTATGCAGAAATGGGATTATGCCGAGATTTTGGTGAATTATGGTGTGCATTTTTTTGACGCAAGTGCAGCGGATGCTATAAATGATGCCAAAGGGATATAGCGTAATTATTACTGATACAAGTTGCTTTAGTTTATTGCAAAAGTTGGATGCGCTCGATTTGTTACATCAGCTATTCCCGGTTGTAATAACAACGCCTCAAATAGCCAGCGAGTTTAGATATCCCTTACCCGATTGGGTTATTATTAGGCCGGTGGTTAATGTTGCTCTGCAAAATGAATTCCTAAATTTTGTGGATTATGGAGAAGCAAGTGCAATAGCTTTGGCATCCGAAATAACCTTCGATTTTTTAATTATTGATGATGGCAATGCCCGGAGGTTTGCGGAAAAGCTTGGAATGCTGGTTAAAGGAACTATTGGCTTATTGGTAATCGCAAAAAGTAAAGGCCTTATTCCTGCATTGAGGCCTTATTTTGAACAAATACAGCAAACCAATTTTAGGATAGCAAAATCACTGATCGATTCTGTTTTACGGGAGACTGGTGAATAATAAAATCACCAATTTTCAATTGCTAACAAAAAAGGTGGCCTTATCACCGGCCACCTCTTTATAGGCTAACTAATATAAAGCTGCAATCAAACCAAATCAAACCTATCAAGGTTCATAATCTTGGTCCAGGCGGCAATAAAATCCTTAACAAACTTTTCGCCGCCGTCTGCACAGGCATAAACTTCGGCAATTGCCCTTAGTTCGGAGTTAGAACCGAAGATCAGGTCGACACGGGTACCGGTCCATTTAATTTCTCCTGTAGCCCTGTCCGATCCGGTAAACACCAGGCCGGCATCTGATGTCGGTTTCCATGTTGTCGATAAATCAAGCAGGTTTACAAAAAAATCGTTGGTAAGTGTTTCCGTGCGGTTGGTTAACACGCCATGCTGAGATCCGTTAAAATTGGTGCCCAGCACGCGCATACCACCAATCAAAACCGTTAGTTCCGGCGCGGTTAATGTCAGCAGCTGTGCCTTATCAACCAGCATTGCTTCGGCGGCGCTGGAATGCTGCGGGTTAAAATAGTTGCGGAAACCATCGGCACCGGGTTCAAGGTATTCAAATGATTCTACGTCGGTTTGTTCTTGTGATGCATCGGCCCGGCCCGGCGTAAAAGGAACGTTGATATCAAAACCAGCAGTTTTAGCCGCTTTCTCGATACCTGCGGATCCGGCTAAAACAATCAGGTCGGCAATAGAAACACTTTTACCATTGGTTTGCGCGCTGTTAAATTCACGTTGGATACCTTCAAGCGTTGATAAAACCTGCGCCAGTTGCGCTGGGTTATTTACTTCCCAATCCTTTTGTGGGGCAAGGCGAACACGTGCACCGTTGGCACCACCACGCTTATCAGAACCGCGGAATGTTGATGCCGATGCCCATGCGGTTGATACCAATTGCGACACAGGCAATCCCGAATCAAGAATTTTGCCTTTAAACGCAGCTATGTCACTATCATCAATTAGCTGATGGGTAACTGCAGGGATAGGGTCCTGCCATATCAATACTTCGGCAGGTACATCCGGGCCAAGGTAGCGGGCACGCGGGCCCATATCGCGGTGAGTAAGCTTAAACCAGGCGCGCGAAAACGCATCGGCAAACTCGCCGGGGTTTTCGTAAAAATGCCTTGAAACTTTCTCATATGCAGGGTCAACTTTTAAAGCGATATCTGATGTAAGCATAAATGGCGCGTGGCGTTTTGCCGGGTCATGCGCATCGGGTATTAAACCCGCGCCTGCATCGTCCTTAGGTTTCCATTGGTGTGCACCGCCCGAGCCTTTAGTTAGCTCCCATTCGTAGCCAAACAGGTTTTCAAAATAGTTGTTGCTCCATTGCGTAGGTGTGGTGGTCCATGCTCCCTCTAAACCGCTGGTAATCGTGTAACTTGCATTACCGCTGCCAAAACTATTTTTCCAGCCAAGTCCCTGCTCTTCAATAGCAGCGCCTGCGGGTTCTTTGCCTACGTATTGGCCCGGATCGGCAGCGCCATGCGTTTTGCCAAAGGTATGGCCGCCGGCTATAAGGGCAACTGTTTCTTCGTCATTCATCGCCATACGGCCAAAAGTTTCGCGAATGTCGCGTGCAGATGCAAGCGGATCGGGGTTTCCATTAGGGCCTTCGGGGTTTACATAAATTAAACCCATTTGTACGGCAGCAAGCGGGTTTTCCAGTTCGCGATCGGCTGTATAGCGGGCGTCGCCCAGCCATTCTTTTTCAGATCCCCAGTAAACATCCTCGGCCGGTTCCCAAACATCGGCACGGCCGCCGCCAAAACCAAAAGGTTTTAACCCCATCGACTCGAGGGCACAGTTGCCGGTAAGTATCATCAGATCGGCCCATGACAATTTTTTGCCATATTTTTGTTTTATCGGCCAAAGTAGTAAGCGTGCTTTGTCCAAATTAGCATTATCGGGCCAGCTGTTGAGCGGTGCAAAGCGCTGGGTGCCAAAACCTGCACCGCCACGCCCGTCAGAAACCCGGTATGTACCGGCGCTGTGCCAGGCCATGCGGATAAAGAAGGGACCATAATGGCCATAATCGGCCGGCCACCAATCCTGCGATGTAGTCATCAACTCAAAAATATCTTGTTTAACAGCATCCAGGTCCAGGCTTTTAAATTCTTCGGCATAATTGAATGCCTCGCCCATCGGGTTTGAAAGGAGCGAATTTTGGCGAAGAATGTTCAGTTTTAGCTGGTTAGGCCACCAGTCGCGGTTCCTGGTTCCGCTACCGGCGCTTTGCTTTAGGGCTCCGTTTAAAAACGGGCATTTGGCTGCAGCGCTGGGGCTGTTAACATCGCTTAGTTTGCTGTTATCTGCGTGGTTTTCCATAATTAATAGGTTGTATAAGTTTATGTTTAAAATTAAGAAAATCTAATTTGAGATATCTACTTAACGTTCATAAATAAGTAATCTTTTCTGCAAACAGCGATAGTATGCCTAACTGGTATGGCAACTGCGCCCCTGTCGCCGTCTCTTTGTTTTACAGCTTCGTCGATAAAAAAGTGCTCTATGTCGATGCACGCTTTGGTAGCTGCAATTTAAGCTGAAAATTTACCGTTAACCAGGTAATTAATTAAAGGTTTAAACATCAGCCTGTTTTACGTTTAACAAACTATTAATTTATGATCATACTACTTTGTGGCCTGTCGGGTGCCGGGAAAACAACCCTCGCCAAAAAAATGAAGGAAAATCTTAACCGGGTGGAAATCCAAACGGAGGTAATAGATGCCGATGAATACCGGCAGCAATTATTCCCCGATCTTAAATATTCAAGGGAAGACCGCTTTGAAAACATAAGGCGGTTGGGTTTTATAGCCAGCAAGTTTAGCAACCAGGGCATAGTTACTGTCATTAGCGCCATAATGCCCTATGAGGCCATGCGGAGCCAACTGATTAACGATTACGATGATGTTAAAGTAGTTCATATTGACTGCCCATTACCCATTTTAAAAGCAAGAGATACCAAAGGACTTTATCACAAAGCGCAGCTGCCTGCCGGCCACCCGGAACGGGTAGGCAATTTAACAGGCGTGAATGATCCGTTTGAAGCACCGGCAACGCCTCACCTTTATATTAACACCTATGCCCATGACATTACAGAATGTACGGTGATGCTGCTGGCTTTTATACAGCAAGAGCGTCATTTATTAAACCGGCAGTACATCGCCTGTTAAATATCTTAAAAATATAAACTCATAAATTAATACTCATGCAACATCAAACTTTAATCATCACCGGGATGCACCGTTCCGGAACGTCGTTGATAACAAACTGGCTTAACCGCTGTGGATTGCAAATTGGCGAAAGCCTGGTAGCCGCCGGCAATGGCAATGTTGAGGGGCATTTTGAGGATGTAGAATTTTTGAAGCTGCATGAGGAGATTTTAAATAACAACAGCCTTGATATATCGGGGCTGGTAGATGCCAAAAAGATAGAACTATCACCTTATCAGCTGGCTAAATTACAAGGCGTTATCAACATAAAACAGCAGCTGTATGAACAATGGGGGTGGAAAGATCCGCGTACCTGCCTGTTCCTGGATACTTACAGTAAGCTGCTACCCGAAGCCAAATACCTGGTAATCATGCGCGATTACAATGCTGTTATCAGTTCGCTTATAAAACGGGAGTTTGCAAACGTCGACAAAAAATATAAGGGTCGTAATTATCTTCAACAGATGATTTGGAAGTGTTGGCGCCGCAGCCGCCGCGAGGAAAGCTTTTATATGGAGCATGCCGAAACCTATTTAAAGGTGTGGATAAACTATAACGAAGAGATATTAAAGACCTTAAAAAGGTTACCGGCGGATGATTACCTGGTTATTAACTACGAACTATTGCTGGAGAAAGACGAGCAGGTTATTGAATTTTTAAAAAACAAGTGGAAGTTTAATTTAAACTACTTTGATTTTGGCCAGGTTTACAAAAATAGTTTAATGAGTGCGCCGCACGATATTGAGCGTTTTATACAAACCAAAACCTTACTGGTAAAGGCGCAATATCTTCAGTTGCGTATAGGCCATTATGTTAGGTTGGGGTAGGTTATTGATGTGCAGGTGTGCAGATTTCAGATGTGCAGATGATTGGTCTGAACTCGGATTAAGCAGATTCTTCAGATTTTTTTGATTTGATTTGCAGGAGGCCGAATGGTCAAAATTTCTAAAATCTGTGTAATCTGAAGAATCTGTTTAATTCTGGTTCAGTCAAATCACTAACAACAAAAAATTCGTGAAATTCGAATCAATTCGCACCATTCGTGTTAAAAAAATCATCCGCACATCTGAAATCTGCATATCAGTATTTGACAATAATTTTCAAATTTTCAAATCCTCAAATTTTCAAATTATCTCCAACCTGCACATCAGCATTATTTTTTATCTTTACCCATCCAAAAGTTTTTAGCGAATAATGAGTGAAGATCTGAATCAAAACGAGATACCTGACAATAACGACGACAAATTACATAACGTTACCTCACTCGACGGGTTATACGAAAACTGGTTTCTTGATTATGCCTCTTACGTTATCCTTGACCGTGCCGTACCACACATTAATGATGGTTTAAAGCCGGTACAGCGCCGTATCCTGCACTCCTTAAAGGAAATGGACGACGGGCGTTTTAATAAGGCCGCCAACGTAATAGGTAATACCATGAAGTATCACCCCCACGGTGATGCATCCATAGGTGATGCCATGGTACAAATAGGGCAAAAAAACCTGCTGATTGACTGCCAGGGCAACTGGGGCGATCCGGTTACGGGTGATTCGGCAGCGGCTCCGCGTTATATCGAGGCCCGCTTATCCAAATTTGCGTTGGATGTGGTTTTTAATGCCGATACCACTATTTGGCAGGCCAGCTATGATGGCCGTAATAAAGAACCTATTACCCTGCCCGTAAAATTCCCCCTGCTGCTTGCCCAGGGTGCCGAAGGTATAGCGGTAGGTTTGGCTACCAAAATATTACCGCATAATTTTATCGAGCTGATTGATGCATCAATAGCCGCCCTTAAAGGGGTGAGGCCTAATTTGCTGCCCGATTTCCCTACCGGGGGTATGGCCGATGCATCTGCTTATAACGAGGGCCAGCGCGGCGGCAAGGTAAGGGTACGCGCCCGCATTGCCGAGAAAGACAAAAAGACACTTGTTATATCCGAAATTCCGTTTAGTACCACCACCGGTGGCCTGATGGAAAGTATTGTGAATGCCAACGAAAAAGGCAAGATCAAGATTAAGAAGATTGAAGATAATACATCAAGGGATGTAGAAATTGTGGTGCACCTTGCGCCTGGTATATCCCCCGACGTAACAATCGATGCGTTATATGCATTTACCGACTGCGAGGTATCTATATCGCCCAATACCTGCGTTATCCAATCAGATAAGCCGCGCTTTATGAGCGTGAACGATATGCTTACCGAAAGCACGTTTTTTACAAAAGAGCTATTAAAACAGGAACTGGAGATAAGGCTGAAGGAATTGATGGAGAAGATCTTCTTCAGCTCATTGCTTAAAATATTTATACAGGAGGGGATGTACAAACACCCCGACTATGAAACATCGGGTAATTTTGAAACGGTGCTGGAGGTATTGAACCGATTGTTCGAGCCGTTCTTCCCGCAGTTTTACCGTACCATAGTAGCCGAGGATTACAAAAAGCTGATAGATAAACCTATGAGCAGCATCACCCGCTTTGACGTTAAAAAAGCGGATGAGCAGATGAAGGCCCTGGAAAACGAAATAAAGCAGGTAAAACATCACCTGAAACACCTAACCGATTATACCATTGCCTGGTTTGAAAAGCTGCGCGAAAAGTACGGGAAAGACAGGGGCCGTAAAACCGAACTGCGCACCTTCGATAAAGTGGAAGCTGCACAGGTGGCGTTGGCCAACATAAAATTGTACGTTAATAAAACCGATGGCTTTGTGGGCTCGGGCCTTAAAAAGGATGACGCGGTTGAGTACGTTGGCGATTGCTCGGATATCGACGAGATCATCGTTTTTCGTGCCGATGGCCGCTGCCTGATCACTAAAGTGCAGGATAAGGTTTTTGTGGGTAAAGATATCATTCACGTAGCCGTATTTAAAAAGAACGACGAGCGTACCGTGTATAACATGATATATAAAGATGGCGAAAGCGGCATTGCGTATATCAAACGTTTCTCGGTAGTAGGGGTAACCCGCGATAAGGAATACGACCTTACCAAGGGCACAAAGGGCACCAAAGTGCTGTACTTTACAGCCAACTCCAACGGCGAGGCCGAAATAGTGAATGTGCAGCTTAAACCACATTCAAAACTTAAGAAACTGCAGTTTGATGAGGATTTTGCTTCGATAGCCATAAAAGGCCGCGGATCGATGGGGAATATCATTACCAAGTACCCGGTTAAAAAGATAGTGCTGAAATCGAAGGGCATATCAACCTTGGCCGGCAGAAAAATTTGGTATGATGAGATCCTGAAACGCCTTAACGCCGATGGGCGGGGGAAATACCTGGGCGAGTTTGATGGCGACGACCGTATCCTGAATGTACTAAGTACGGGCGTGTATGAGCTTACTAATTTCGATCTGAACAATCATTTTGATGATAAAATGATCCTGATTGAAAAATATGATCCTAAAAAGGTTTTCTCGGTAATTCACCTCGATGGGAAATCTAAAAACTATATGGTTAAACGCTTCGTGTTTGAAACCATAGCTATAGGCAAACAGGTAAGCATCATCAGCGATGAGCCGGGATCAAAACTGCTTTACATCGCCAAAGCAAACCAATTGGTAAAAGTTGTACAGCTTAAAGGTAAAGAGCAAACGCCCGAAACCATTGAGGTAAACCTTGCCGACCTGATAGATGTAAAAGGTATGAAAGCCATGGGCAACCGCCTGTCGCAATTACCCATCAAATCTGTCGAGCTGATAGCTACTGAGGATGCTGCCGAGGAGTCGGTTGAAGAAGAAGATAGGGATGCAGAAGAATCGGTTGAAACAAACATTGAGGCAGCCGAAGCAGAACCTGAGACAGAACAGGTAAAACCGGAAACACCGGCAACGAAATCGGCCCCAAAACAGGTTGAATCTCCGAAAGAAGAATCACTCAAAACAGAATCGGCAAAATCACCGGAACCTGAAGCGGGCGAAGCCTCAAACGAAATATCGGATTCGCCTGCAAAACCGGCGCAAACTCAAACCAAGAAAATTGATTTCGAGATTACCAACCCGGATGATATTGATATAGACGATAAAGGCCAGTTAGGGCTGTTTTAAATTATTTAAGCCATCGGTTGAATTTGCAACCGGTGGCTTTTTTTAACAGTACTTTTTACATCTTCCTTGTAGCCACATACGCCACCAGGTATTGCGGTTCGGCTTTAGGGCCCGCCTTAAGTACACCTTGTTCTGCACCGGCAATTACCTGGTTTAACCGGGTAGCTACAAGGCCGGGAACGGTGGCAAGTACATCAGGTGCAAGCAAGGCCGATATTACAGGGTAGTATTTCTTTTCGATAGCTGCTTTTTGTTTATCGGCGGCTATGCTTACATTCCACAACTCGTCTTTAGCAAACCCGTATTCGCTGGCGCAATTGGTTAGTTCATATAAAAAATCCCTGGCCTGGGCCTCGGCAGACTTGGCGGCCATTATTTAGCTTTTTTATTGGGTACTATAATGTCCAGCTTGGCTTTGCTGGTTTTACCAGCCTGGTAATCAGACGGGGCTTTTTTACCTACCGGATTCGGCATGCTTTTTTTGTCTTTGCTCATGGTAGTATGGGATTTATAACCTGCCGGATGTATTTCTGGCTGTGTGTAGTAATCAAAGATGAACTAATAAAACGATGTTTGTGCTATGTTAAAATAATAATTAAATAATTAAACCATCTTTACTTTTAGATTAAAAAATAACAAAACTTATTCGTGGTTGATGTGTTGTTTGGTTCAATAATAAAAGGTAAACTGCACTCATGAACGCTGAACAAGAAAAAACAAGATATAACGAAACCGAACTACTGGAATTTAAAACACTGATACAGGGAAAAATAAAATCGGCCCGTGAAGAACTGCTCGATCTGACCTCTTCCATCAGTAATCCCAACGCCAATGGTACCGATGATACGGCCAGTTCGCACAACACTTTGGAGGATGGCTCGGCAACGCTGGAGAAAGAATCTATCAACCAACTGGCATCGCGCCAAAAGAAATTTATCGATCAGCTGGAAGCGGCCCTGGTGCGCATAGAGAACCGTACTTACGGCATTTGCCGCGAAACCGGCAAGCTTATCCAACGCGAACGTTTATTGGCTGTACCCCACACTACACTAAGCATGGCGGCTAAGCTGAAACAATAAGTTGTAGTAAGTTATTTGAAAAAATAAAGCCCGGATGGATAAACATTCGGGCTTTATTTTTTGATATAAATTCTTCCGTTTGCTATCCATATAATTTTCTGGTGTTTATTGAAATCAAATATTTTGACATCATTCCGGAATTGCCATATATTTATCAGCTAATAAATCATTATCACAATACCCGCTTAATAGTTTGCCTTAACGCATAAGCGGGTCCTAACCTTACCCGATGAAAAAATGGCCAATAATTATCATATGCTTTTCCTTTTTATTTCTGGGCGTTATTTGGTATATCGAATTTAAATATAAATTAGAATCGCTTGATTGGTTACTAACCAAATTGGCAGGTATGGCTGTTATATTTATCGCTTTGGTTTTTGTCGTGGTTAGTGAAAAAGAATCAAAATGGAATAAAATTTTAAGGATAAGTAATGTGCTTTTTTGGATGGTATATATGGGGTATAAAGATATATCCAAATACAACAATAATGTCCATCTGACTAAGTTTGGCTTGGTGTTTAATGATACCAGGCGGAGGTTGGGCGTACCCGAAATTCCAATTGATTGGAATGTAAAATACAAGTGGAACAGGTTTGTAGAATGGCAGGCGAAGGACACTACCATTGGACACCAATCGAAACGTATTATTATAGAAGATTCTGTTTGGAAAATAGAACTGGAGGATGATGAATATAAGCTTAAGCCCATTAATGGCCAGCCAAGGGATATGTCGATAAGAATCGAATACGCGCGTGGTAAAGCCAAAGACTCCATTTTTTATTATTTTAACCCGGGTGATAGCACCCGGTTAATTTCCAGGCAACAGGCTGATAGTATTTTTACAGCAGAAAAAATTAAAAAAGATTATCAGCGGTAATGTATTAAAGTACCCGGCTGATAGCTTTGAAGCAATATTGGCCATGTTTTTAATATTAAACAATATTTAGCGTAGTTTTATACAATTAGCCTGATACCATCATGAAAATCATAGCATCAATATTAATAGCCCTGGTTGCCATTGAACACATTTATATTTTATGGATAGAAATGTTTGCCTGGACAACCAAAGGCCGTGCAACCTTTAAAAGCTTCCCTGCCGAGTTGTTTGAGCCCACCAAAAATCTTGCAGCCAACCAGGGGCTTTATAATGGCTTTTTGGCCGCCGGGCTGATATGGGCGCTACTGATTGGCGATGCAGTATGGGCCAAAAATGTGGCCATGTTTTTTTTAGGCTGCGTAGTAGTAGCGGGCTTGTACGGTGGCTTTACAGCTGGTAAAGCTATTTTTATAAAGCAAATGCTGCCCGCCGCCGTAGCATTGTGCGCGGTAGTGATATGGATGTAGGTTAACCCTGTCTAGCTGCCTAATTACTAAACCTGTTATATTGCCCGCGCTCCATCCTGATATCCAGGCGCTGCAGCATGGCCGGTAAGTTGAACCCTTGTTGCTGATATTCGGCCTGCACCAATTCTTTCGCGTTTTTTAGTGCTTCTTCACTGGCCCATACAGCTATGGTTACGCAAATAAAGTTGCCCTCATCGTCGGTACGTTCGTAAGCTTCATCGCCAATAAAACCGGGAAGTTGTTTGATAAATGAACGATTGATATGCATGCGTTCGGTAAATTCCGCCTTTGCGTTTTGGGGCATTATGAAGCGGTCGATAAATATTTGTTCCATTTGATTTGTGTTATTAATTATGTTAAAAGAGTACAGGAATAACCCTGCCTGTTCATGATATGGATAACCTGCGGCAGGTTAATTTCCTGCTGCGCCGATTCAATACGCAGTATCCGGTCGCAATCCTCCAGGTCGAAATTGATGCGGCAATGGGGCAGATGTTGCAATAACAGGCTAATCAGCGTGGCAGCTTCGCATCCCTGCATTACATCGGTTTTAAATATTTCAACCTGGGTATTCATGCTCAATAAGCTATCTCTACGGTTGCCCGGTAAATTTCCTGGTTAACAAGGTTGTTTACCATATAGTGGCCTACATCCGCACGCGATACCTGGAGGCAATTTTTTAAAAACCGGTTTACAGCGGTGCGATAATTACCCGTTAAAGGTTTGTCGGTTAGCTGTGGCGGGCGGATAATTGTCCAGTCGGTGCTGCTTTCTTTTACGATAGCTTCCATCCGATGCAGGTCGGCATACATATGTTTAAGTAGCTTTTGAATTACATACCGGGCAACCAGGCGCACATACCAGGGAATCACGGGGCTTATTTCCAGCGCCGAAGCCGAGATACAAATGATGCGCTTAACACCATGTTGCTCCATTGCTTTTAAAAGGTTAGCGTTGCCCTGTGAGTAAAGAGCGGTAGGCTTATCGCTAAATAAACCACCGCTTACACCTAATGCCGATAGCACAATTTGCTTGCCTTTCATTTCAGCTGTAAAACTTTCAGGTCGCATGATGTCGCCCTGTATAATATTAAGATTGGGATGCATTAGCTGCAAGTTAGCCGGATTACGTACCAGCGCGGTAACCCGGTGGCCGGCCTGTAAAGCCTGCTCCACCGCCTGGCGGCCAATGCCGCCATTTGCGCCTGCAATAAATATGTTCATGGTCATATCAGTTAAATTTAAAAACGCTTAAAAAAATAATCAGCAAAAACAGCAGCAGCTGCAGCATGTGAAAGGCTTTGATGTTGCTTTTGATACGGGCAACTTCGGTTGTAAATACCAATTCGCCAGCTTCCAGTAACTTGCGAAGCTTTAAGCTCTGCCGACGCCCTATGAGCAGGCTATTGAGAATTACCAGGACCACCAGTGCAAACTTGATCCTGAACCAGAGCTGCTCGCCAAAAACGCCGTGGGTTAGGGCCATCATACCTATGCCGCTTGTGATGAGCAGGGCAGCGCCAATACCGGCCACACGTGGCAGCCTGGCCATCATGTTCAATAATGCATCGGGCCGGTCGCCCTGGCCGGCAAACTTCCAAAACGATGAGTAAGCCAGGTAATCAACCAATGTAGTACCGGCCATTAATACTAATGCTGTTAAATGCAGCACCAGGAAAGTGGGTAAAAGATAACTGATTTGCATATTTTAAACTTTTTGGTAGTAAATAATATACAATATTATACCATATGGTAGTATGTAACAAATAACTTTTGTCATTTTTTTATAATTTTGCTTCCAAATGGTAGTAAATCAAACAGTAGAATTAGTGAAGCGCTGGGGCGCTTACGAAGCGCAGCATCCCGGGGCCAGTATTGAAGATTTTTGCCGGTACCAGCTGGCCCAAAATGTTAAGCCCGAAAGCAACAGTACGCCAAAGGGCGACCTGCGCCCCGACCTGAACGGCCAGCTGGTGATCCTGTTGCGCCGGATTGGTAAATTCCATATCGCTTATTCAAACAAAGCGCTTGAGGGTACCGGGCTTGACCAGATGGAAGAATTTGGGATACTGGTAACTATTTATAACCAAAAGAACCCTATAAAATCAGAAGCCATATACAATAACATTATGGAATTATCCAGCGGCAGTAATATGCTGATCAGGCTAAAAAAACGGGGTTTGGTGAGCGAGTACGACGATGAGCAGGATAAACGGGTAAAACGCCTTAAACTAACCGCCAAAGGCGAGGCCACTTTATTAACTGCCAAAGAAGTTGTGCTGAAGGTAGCCCGAATGATGGTTAATGAACTGACCGACGAGCAAAAGCGGTTATGCATCCAGCTGCTTAGCCCGATTGACCGCCGTTTCTCCGGCCTGTTTCAAAAACAGCGTAATAAGTCGTTTGATGATATTTACCTTGAAAATATCAGGTAAGCCGTTTTTATCTATTGGAAGCGTTTTGGCGAAGTGTCTGTGATAAGTCTTGGTTTTAAACCAGTTCTGTTTCCCTGGCCTTTTTGCGGTATTCTGCGTTTAGCTTTTGTGGGGCCGGCAAGGCGGCTTTTTCATATTGCGTAGTTATGAGACTGCCTTTTGCCGCCGCGCCAATTACAATGGCGGCCGATACCAGCACAATATTTTTAATAATGTATTGACCCAGCAAAGTGGGTATAAATACAGATGCGCCAAAGGTTTCATGAGGGAAGAAAAATAAAGGTAAAAACGTACCTGCCATTTGAAAATACAACAATAACAGTGTAAGGCGCAACCATTTTTTAAATACCAGTCCAAAGCCAATAGTACACTCCCACATGGCCAGTAATGGTAACGAAATTTGAGGTTTAACCAACCCAAATGTTAGTGTGTAAATAGTTTTGCCGGCAATGCCCTCGGCTGGGCTTACTCCCGGAAAAAATTTAAGCAAGCCGAACCATATAAATATCAGGCCTAATGATATCCGTAAAATGTTTAAGCCATTTTGAGCTTTCCACGCTGCCAACTTCTTTTCCTGCGATATGATCAAACTAATTACCCGGTTATTTCTCATTATTATTTAAAGCCTCATTAACGCCTTTACTGGAATGCTGTGGCTAAAGATGCAAATAAACAGTCAATAAACTAAACGGAAAGCAAGTCGATTTAAATGAGTTTTACAGATCCTTTTTAAGTAAAGTTTTAACAACTGTCTTTAATGAGCTGTCGTATCTGATGAAAAATGGGATATGTTATTTAACTTAGCTTTATTGGCTTTTTTAACTATCACCTTATGGACTTTATAGCCTATCAGCAACTTTTTCAGGATATTTTAACGGATACCAATCCCAGGTTTCCTTATGATGACCCGCATTACCTGAATTATACCCGGCTAAATTGGTCGAGGCAGGAGCGGTGGCTGAAGGTGGGTGTGCTGAATGAAGAATTAGTTGAACTGATTACAAGTATCAGCACCAAACAAAACTGGACTATTATTACCGAGCCATGGTGTGGCGATGCATCCCACAGTTTGCCTTTTATTCAGCGGTTATCGGCTTTAAATCCGTTAATAAAAGTTGACTATCAATTAAGGGATAGCGAGCCATTTTTAATAAACAGTTACCTCACCAGGGGCAGCAAATCAATACCCAAACTGATTATTGCCGATGCTGAAAATACAAACCTTGCCGTTTGGGGCCCACGACCAGCCGGTTGCCAGCTGTTGTACGAGCAACTGGTGAAAGACCATGTTGTTATGGAGCAGCAAAAGATAGCTTTGCAACAATGGTACAATGCTGATAAGGGCGTGAGTTTGCAGCAGGAATTGGTTGTTATTTTTAAGGCTATTGGGGAATGACGTATATCGCATGGCGGAGACGACTCACCCCGACGACCCCGATAGATATCGGGGCGTCTGCCTCTCTCTCCGACTGCGTCGCATAGAGGGGCTAAAAAATTGTTTTTCTTTCCTCAACCCTCTTTGCGGCGTAAGCCGGAGAGAGGGTCGGCCAGCGCAGCGTAGCCGGGGTGAGTCGTGGCCCGCGTTCAAAGTCGGTATCTATTTTGAACCGAAACATGTAGAACTTTGCGAAACCCTGAAAAAAGAATGATAAGCTATCGAAAGACTTCCGAAGTTTTTAAAACTTGGGAAGTCTGGCATTTTTCAACTTGTCCCGGGCTACAAATTAACTCAATAACCCGCCCGTAAATGACACCTTGATCTTTGATTGAAAGTTTTCAATGATCTTGAAAATCTCTTTTAATGTAACCCGTTCAATTTTTGATAGTTGCGAGATATCGATATAGTTATCGGGTTCGGTATGGTCCTGGATGATTTGTTCGGTTTGTTTTTTTAGCCGTAGGTTCATCAGGAAGTAGTAGGATTGAATCAGCTCGTGATATTCCGATTCCGAGAAAACTCCTTTTGTCTTCAGCGCTTTCAAACGTTCGCCGGTATTTACTTCAAAAACGCGGTTTTTAAGGGCGTAAACCCGTACCAGGTCAACAATGGGGCTCATTGTTCTTTTAATATCAAACACTTCCCTGCTATCTTTTTTAAACGTGCGGATGGTATTGAAAAACGTTAACGGCGGCTCATATTGCAGGGCGTTTTTAGCCATGTGGAAGAATAGCTTCTCTAAAGGCTGCTGTAATCGCTCGTCTAAAAATTGGTGCAGTTCATCCATAATGGTGCTGTCGCCATAAATGCTGCGGCAATCAAAAAAGGTAGAAAAGTTGATCACCGTTTCGGGGATAGATTCGTCCATCCAGTAATCGTAATTGCGTTTCCAGTGCGATAGCGAGTGGGTCCATTTGGGGTTTTGCGCCATAAAATCGCCTGTGCAATATACAAAACCAATGTTATTCAAATCGTTTGATACACGACTGGCCAGGTCAAGGAAATAAGCACGCACCTCTTCGCGGTGCTCATTGGCCTTATCTTCGTAAATAATGGCGTTGTCCTGGTCGGTTTTAAAGGTTTGCTCTTTACGGCCTTCGCTACCCAGTACCATAAATACAAATTTGGCGGGTGGTGGCCCAATTTGGGCAATTACGCTTTCAATTACTTTTTGGGCAATGGTATCGGCAACGGTGGTTATAATCTGGTTCACAATTTCGGCGTTCACGCCGCGGCCCAACAGCTGGGTTACAAATTGGGGTACGCTTTGCCACTTGCGTTTTAACTCATCTGTTGATAGCGCCAGCTTAACCGATTGTATAAATACCATCGGCGACTGTGCCTGTTCGCTTAATAGCTTATTTCGGCTGATAAATCCAACATACCCGCCCGCCTTTTGGATCAGTATATACCGGGTTTTGGTTTGGAACATCATCAGCAAGGCCTCATAAACAAAGGCATCTGCGCTAATGCTCACTATTGGCGTATCCATCACAAGGTTTACAGCACAGGCGGTGTCATATTGCCTGGCTATCACTTTATCGCGCAGTGTAATATCGGTTACGTAGCCAACAATCTTTTGCTCATCGTTCAAAATAAAAAGGCAGCTGGTTTTTTGGGCAGCCATCAGCTGGGCTGCTTTGTATATGGGTGTGTGCCCCTGGCAGGCTATTACAGGCCTGTATTCAATGCTTTCTACACGGCGCGAGTATAATTGCTCAGATGCGATATAGCTTTCGGCAAACGATGCCGGTTGCTTAAAAAAATGGACAAACTCCTCATTTTGCATCCGTTTACCAAACTCGGCAGTAAAATGCAAAAAGAAATCTTCGTAGGTTTTGCACAGCAGGCGAAAATCTTTACGGTGCAAAAAATAAACCAGCGTTCCCTTTTTGGCAACAACTGTTCGTAACGATCGCCTCCTGTTTAGTAATACCGAAACGCCGCCGTAGCAAAAGCCGGGCTCGTGGTTTTCTATCAAACGCTTATTGCCTGTGCTATCATAAAAAAAAGATTCATAACTACCCCGTACAATAATATCAACACCTTTCATCATTGTAATATCCTGCTGGTAAATCACCACATCTTTTTGATAGCTTATTTCCTGCAACTGTTCGGCTACGCCTTGCAGTACCTCGGTGGGCAGGGCGTTAAAAGGCGTAATGGATGCCAAAAACTCCAGTCGGTTGTTCATAAGCTGTAAATGATGATGGCCATTAACAATATAAGCATTAATGCGGGCAATAAACAGCCCTTTCGTTGTTGGGCAGGATCGCGCTGCTGCTCAAAATCCTGGATTTGCTGACTGATGCTTTTATCAGATATTTCGCCGCGATTACGCAATTCAAAAAAACAAGCGGCTGTAGCCTGGGCATCATATAGTGCATTATGCTGGTTTTGCAAATCTGTATTAAACAGCATATAGTACAGTTCTTCCAGTCGTAAATGGCGCGTAAGCGAACTGTGCACCAGTTGAGTAGTGGCAACCATGGTGCAAAAAACAGGAAGGTTACCGAGCGGGTTTGCTATGCCCGAACGGTAATATGCCGCACCAAGCAGGTAATAATCCAGCCGGATAAAATGGCCTATCAGCATGGGGTTGTATTCCTGCACATCTGCTGCCAGTAGTTGTATCACTTCGGTTCGGGTTTTGCCGCTTAGTTTTAAAAATTCCGGTGTCAGGTGATGGATGGCCAGGGCTGCGGGAGTAATGGCGATTCCTTCGCTTTGGATATAATGGTCCTGTTGTTTGATCAGCTTTTGATGTTTATCGTAAATAAGCCAGGAAACCTGTAACGCGTGTGGCCAGTTTTCATCGGAACTGTAGGGCAGGTTCCACTTAAGTGGCAGGCCCGAGGCTTCTGTATCGATAAATAAAAAATAGTCGTTCAAGGTGTTTGCCGGATTGCTGTTTGCACTGGTATTCAAAAGTAATTAATTCCGGCAAAAGTTGATGGGAATAAAATGGCGGCGGCTTGAAAAGCCGCTGGTCATGCTGGTGTTTAATAATATGCTGAGCCTTAGTTAGCGGGAGCGACTACCCGGATTAGGATCAAAAGTGACATTTATAGGTGCGGTTGGCTTATATGGTATAGAATCAGGAAATACGCCCTAATTACTAATACGCACGTTATTGCCCTCCCTTATTCATCTTTTGGAAGCGTCCGCACAGAAATTATGCACACTATAGCACTTAGCAGCAGCAGGGTTAAAATCAGAGTTATCAATGGTATTAATTAATTGGTAATGATAAAGTTACACAAAAAATCAATATAGGTAAAATATTTTAATAAAAAAAACGTTGTCCTTTTTTTGCGCTAAGAAGATTACTTAGAATAGCCAACCGGGAGGACATGCTGAAAATGACCGTCAGGAGCCTGGAATTGGCTTTTTTACGGCGTAGGGCTATCGTAAAACCTTGCTTTTAGTTTATCTTTTAAATAAATTTCCAGGCCCTGCATTTGGCCGGCCTTGTAAATATCTTGAATACTTAGCTTATGTTTTTGGTTTTCAAGCTCAATAATTAGCGATGGAACTTTTTTTACAGCTATATAAATGCAATATATGCCCAGCAGTACCGGCAAAACCGGCAGTGCTATTGATTCTATATAGATGCGGTGTACGGTAGGATCATAAAAGTTTTGGTATACGCCTATGGTGTTGTACACTGCGAAAGCAATAAATAATACCCCGACGATTAAGGTAAGCGCTACGTTTTTTGTTTCGACAGCCCTGGCGAAGGTGGCTTTGTGGATGTCGTAATAATTGATGGTTTTGTAATTGAACCGGTTGCGCAGCAGGTGAACGCCCTGTGGGGATAAAGCAAAATCTTTTGATTGGATATCGTAATTGTTCATGGCAGGTTAGTTCACGGGCATTTTAATCAATATTCCATCTCCGGATAGGATGTGGTTTTAAATATAATGATTTACCCGGATTTAGCTAGGAAAACAGAATATATATGACCAGCGCTATGCTTACTAAACCTACTCCCCAAACAGATAACCGCTATACGCCAAACCTGTAGCTACACTCTTAAAATTATCGCCCGAGTTGAGGTTAACATGCGGAAACCTGTTTTTAAACAGCTTTTGAATACTGCCTACCAGCGATGTGCCGCCTGTTAAAAACAAACTATCAATATTTTCAGGATCGATGTTGTTTTGTTGCATGAATAGATCCAGGTACCCGGCAATCCGATCCACATCTTTGGCTATAATTTGTTCGTAATCAGTAAGTGATATTTCTTCATCAATATCAATATCCATGTTATGGTAACTAAACGCGGATGTATCTGCGTTTGAAAGTTCAATTTTTGCTTTTTCGATAGCCTGAAATACCGAGTAACCCAGGTTATTGTCTATAAGCGTTATCAGGTTTTTAAATTTCCGGTTGTTGCCCGAAAAATAGTAGTAATCTTCTATATCTTTTTTAATGCGGGGGCCATTAAAAAAGTTCATCTGCTCCCATGAACAAATGTTTGCAAAAAGCGAATTGGGAACGGTTAACACTTTACCGGGTGTGGCTTCATATTGCGTATGCTTGCCAAAATATGGCGTTCCTATATCCCACATAAAAGCCGAATCCAGGCTATCGCCGCCAACATAAATACCACCGTTGGCTATCATATCGTCCTTGCGGTTTTTGCTGCCAACTTTTTCCGGGTCGAGCACCAGATAGGTAAAATCTGTTGTACCCCCGCCCAAATCTGCCACCAATACATTTTCTTTTTTTGCCAGCGTTTTCTCGTAGGCAAAAGCAGCGCCTATCGGCTCAAACTGAAAGCGGACATTCGTAAAACCCGCAATTGCTGCGGCCTTGCTCAGCCTGGTTTGCGCCAGGGTGTCTTTTTGCACGTCGTCGTCATCAAAAAACACCGGTCGGCCAATTACCGCTGTGCGGCAATCCTCCCCGGTCAGTTCATCTGCCCGTTCTTTCAGTTCCTTTAAAATAATAGCCACAAGGTCAGATGCGTTGAACCTTTTGTTTTGAATGCGGGTTTCGGTGAAGCTGCTCCTTGATAAGATTTGCTTAACCGATTTGATGAACCGCCCTTTCATTCCATCATTCAGGTAAGCCGTAATGGCTTCGTCGCCTACTACGTAGTTTTTTACATCCCCTAAACCTGGTTGGCTATAGAAATAAATGAGCGATGGGATGATGATGGTATCATGAATTTTTTTGGTTTCCTGATCATAAATAGCCAAAGCCGAATTGGTTGTTCCAAAATCAATTCCGTATAAAAACTTATTCATAGCAATACAGGTAAAGCAGTAAAAATTTAAAGGGCGGCGAAAATATAAAAAAATAGTTTAGCAACGAAATTGATACCCCATGAAATATCATTTGCATGGTTATGCATGATGCCCGCCATTCAGCATAAAAAACCTGGATAACCAATTTATCACAAGCGCCGTATAAAAACCGGAATTATGGCCCGTACAGTTTGAAAAATATTACGATTTACAACATTGGTTTTCAAGAAATGCCTGGTGGCCTGGTTACAGTTTGCATATGAAAAATAAAAATTACCCTATTCGCTTTTTAGCCGTCGCAATGGTTATATCGTCTTTTACGATGTGTACCAAGATCATAAATAACATAGAAAGACCGGTTTTGGCGCCTCCAGGCAAGGATAGTATTAAGTTAAGTTCAGCAGTGGAGGTAGTTTCTAATTACACGTATACGGTGCAACCTAACGAATGGATGGTTGACGGCACTAAAATACCTGCGGGGGCTACTATATATATACCCGCTGGAACAAGGGGCGCCTTACTGCTTAAAAATATCAAAGGAACGGCAGAGGCCCCTGTTATCATTATCAACAAAGGTGGTAAAGTAACCTTTTCTACAGCTGTTACCGCTTCATACGCTTTTAAAACACAAAATTCTCAGTATTTTAAAGTGCTTGGAAACGGAGATCCCGGTATTACCTATGGGTTTGATGTAAACGGCGGCAACATTGGGATGACTATGGATGGCTTGAGCACCGATTTTGAGATAGCGAATGTTGAAGTACGGAATAGCGGGTTCGCGGGTATTATGGCAAAAACCGATCCATCGTGCGATGCTGCCACCTGGCGTGGCCACTTTACTATGAAAAATGTTAGTATTCATGACAATTATGTTCATAAAACGGGTGGCGAGGGATTATATATAGGAAATTCCTTCTACGCCAATGGTGTTTCAATTTCATGTGGTAAGGTTTTGCCTCATGATGTGGTAAACCTTAAGGTGTACCAAAACCTTACCGATTCTACCGGTAGCGAAGGTATACAGGTTGGTAGCGCTATTGCAGGGTGTGAAATATATAGCAACACGGTTAAAAATCCAGGGGTGAGCCCATTTTCGGCTTATCAGAATAACGGCATCCAGATAGGGGAAGGCACCGGGGGGAAATGTTATAATAACGTAATCAGAAATGCACCCGGCAATGGTATCATTGTTTTGGGCCTTGGCGACAACGTGGTTTTTAATAACTACATTCTTAACGCAAAATCGTATGGTATTTTTGCCGATTCCAGGTATACTCCGGGACCTGATTTTCAATTTATTAATAATACCATCATCGCTTCGGAGTTGGGAGGAATCAAATTAAACTCCGAAATTATCCCGATGAACACGGTTATCAATAACGTGATTATACAGTCGGCATCGGTGTTGCCAATAATCAGAAAAAACAGCAGTGTTAAGCTTACAGCCTCAAACAATTATATAGGTACTGATGTAAGCGCGTGCGAATTTGTAAATTATACCGGCGGCGATTTTCATCTGTCGTCGTCGTCGCCGCTTATCAATACGGGGGCAAACGTTTCATCATACGGCGTAAGCTTTGATTATTACGGTGCCAAGCGGCCCTCAGGTGTAACTTTTGATATTGGGGCTACGGAGTATTGAGGTTGATAGTTTGCCCGTGAACTTGCAATTTATGGTTTGGATCTGTACTCAATAATAACAGGGCGTATTGGGGACATGATTATCCAAAAAATGTTGATTCCTCATACCTCCATCCAATCTCAAATATTGCTAAATTACAATCCAAAATCATTCACAATGCCCTCGCTTAAAGCATATCAGCCTCAGCTAATTGTATTTCATTGTGGCCTGCCATTGAACCTGGTGTCAGTAGCAGATGTTGTTAAATGGGGCCATGGAATAACAACCAGCCATCCCAGCTATTTTTTTATTGAGCTTTCGGGAGCAACTACCATGGCTAAGCTAATCGATCTGATAGACAGCAAAATTAAACCTACGCCAGAGGCATCTGCTGCGAGGGTTTTGTTAGGTTTATTATTCCACAAGCTAAATAACCGCCTTTTAGATGCCCGGAAAGCCATAGAAACCATGAACACGATTAACAGCTGGCGGGTTCTTGATTCGTATGAACGGGGTTCAATCGATCAATTGGATGACGAGTTTGACGAAAAATTTATGATGCCTGCCCAGCACGAAGCAGAAGTAAGGATATTGGACTTTTTGGGCACTTACAAAGCATATTCTATTGATGATCCTGAAAGCTGGTCAAATGTGCCTGCCCAAGGCGATGCAAACGAGGCAACTCAAATTGAGTATATAAAGATAACTCCTGATGATCATACACCGTTGGATAGATATTCAAACCAGCAGCATGCCGGGCCGAAACAAGGGTTTATCCTGTCAAACTTAAAACCTGCGTTTATTGTATTTGTTAGCGTGGTGGTGATAGGTGGACTTTATGTACTTTTAGACGGGCAAACATCTCAAACAGAAAGGTTCAGCAATTCGCCTAAAATATGGCTTGTCCCTGTTTGCTTTTACATCGGGAGAATAGTTTATAAAACAGCCGGTAAAAATTAAAATACAGGGTGTTTTTTAACGCCTCACAATCCCATTGTTTGTAAGGATAACGCCCTGTTTTAATGATTATTGCGCTCGAAAAAATATAGTTTAAAAACGGCATTTTGATAGGTTATAGCTTCTATTTTTGGCTGCATATACCAAAAATACATCCAATATGATGCCTGAAAACAAACTCAGCCCGGCAAAAAAATCATCCAGATATGTACTTAGTTTCCGGGAGTTGGACAGGTCGATGCTCATGTTTGCGGGGGGCAAGGGTGCCAACCTGGGCGAACTTTGGCGGATTGAGGAAATACAGGTGCCCGGCGGTTTTTGCATTACCACCCAAGCTTATAAAAAAATAACCGGGAATAATCCGGAGCTTAACAGCTTGCTGGATGAATTAACACGTTTTAAGGCGGATGAACGTGAAAGTATCGGCACTGTGTGCACGAAGATCCGCGCGGTTATAGAAGGGGTAGCTATTCCCGGGGATATAGCACACGAAATTGCGGAGCACCTGTCAAAGTTTGGCAAAAAGGATGCCTTTGCAGTACGCTCGAGCGCTACTGCGGAAGACCTGCCAACAACATCCTTTGCAGGTCAGCAGGATACGTATTTGAATATTACCGGTGGGCAGGCAATCCTAAAGCACATTAGCAAATGCTGGGCATCGCTGTTTACAGATAGGGCGGTAATTTACCGTATCCAAAACGGTTTCGATCATCGTAAAGTGCAGCTGGCGGTGGTTGTTCAGCAAATGGTTTTTCCACAGGCGGCAGGGATTATGTTTACCGCCGACCCTATTACCGGTAATAGGAAGGTTTTATCCATTGATGCCGGTTTCGGCCTTGGTGAGGCCATGGTTGCCGGCCTGGTAAATGCAGATAATTACAAAGTATGCAATGGCGGGATTATCGATAAAAAAATCCCGGCAAAGAAACTGGCTACGTATGCCTTAAATGGTGGCGGTACGCGGGAACAGGAGATAGCACCCGAAATACAGAATAGTCAGACGTTGACAGATGAACAAATTTTACAACTGGAACGCGTCGGCAGAAGGATAGAAGAGCATTTTGGCTGCCCGCAGGATATTGAATGGTGTTTGGCCGAGGATGGATTTTATATTGTGCAAAGCCGGCCAATTACCACGCTATACCCAATCCCCGAAGGGAATGACCTGGAAAATCACGTCTATGTATCTGTCGGCCATCAGCAAATGATGACGGATGCTATGAAACCGCTAGGGTTGTCGCTATGGCAGTTAACAGCCTTTCGGCCGATGTTTAAAGCCGCCGGAAGATTGTTTGTGGATATTACGGAAAACCTGGGCACCCCCGCCGGCCAAAAAATGATAATAGATGCCATGGACGCACACGATCCACTGATTAAAGACGCGCTGATTACCATTGTAGAGCGGGGCGATTTCATAAAATCGTCGCCAAATGATAAACAGGAACCGGCTGCTATTATAAACAGTACAGGCAAATCGTTTGCAGATATCCAGGCACAAGTTAAAAATGACCCGGCGATTGTTGCTGATTTGATTAAAAATAACCAGCTATCGGTAAAAGAGCTAAAACAGAACATCCAGGCAATATCAGGACCGGACTTGTTTGATTTTATTATGCAGGATGATCAGCAGGCAAAAAAGAATTTGTTCGCCCCACAAAATAGGGGTGCAATTATGGCCTCTATGGATGCCTTATGGTGGATTAACGAGAAGATCAAAAAATGGTTAGGCGAAAAAAACGCGGCCGATACGCTTGCCCAATCGGCACCAAACAATATTACATCAGAAATGGGGCTGGAGCTATTGAACGTAGCAGACGTGATACGGCCTTATCCCCAGGTTATTGAATATTTACAACAGGCAAAGGATGATAACTTTTTGGATGAACTGATTAAGTTTGATGGCGGAAGGGAAACCCGGGAGGCTATTGATGCTTACCTGGACAAATATGGCATGCGCTGCGCCGGCGAAATTGATATTACCAAAGCCCGCTGGAGCGAAAAACCGGGCATACTTATCCCTATAATGCTCGGTAATATCAAAAACTTTGAGCCAGGGGCAGGCAGCCGGAAGTTTGAGCAGGGACGGCAGGAGGCTTTAAAAAAAGAAGCAGAAATATTAGAGAGGTTAAAGCAATTACCGGATGGCGACCAGAAAGCCTATGAGACAAAACAAATGATTAGCCTGCTCCRCAATTTTGCAGGTTATCGCGAGTATCCAAAATACGGGATAATCAGCCGTTCCTTTGTTTATAAGCAGGCTTTAATGAAGGAGGCCGAAAAATTGGTACAAGCGGGGGTAATTCATGACAAAGAAGATATCTACTATCTTACTTTCCAGGAGCTGCGCGAAGTGGTACGCACCAATAAATTAGATTGCCAACTAATTGGCAAACGAAAAGAGGAGCATAAAATAAATGAAAAACTAAGCCCGCCACGTGTTATCACTTCTGATGGCGAGATTATTACAGGGAAGTACAACAGGGAAAACCTCCCGGCCGGCGCCATTGCCGGCCTGGCAGTATCTTCGGGAATTATAGAAGGACGCGCACGCGTTATTTTGGAGATGGAAAGCGCCAGCCTGGAAGATGGCGATATATTGGTGACCACATTTACCGACCCCAGCTGGACACCGCTATTTGTATCCATCAAAGGCCTTGTAACCGAAGTTGGTGGCCTGATGACCCATGGCGCTGTTATAGCACGCGAGTATGGCCTGCCCGCAGTGGTAGGGGTGGAACAGGCTACCAAACTCATCAAAGATGGGCAACGCATTAGGGTAAACGGAACAGAAGGGTATATAGAGGTGCTTTAAACGCAGACCCTGGCAACTCATGATAACTAATTTGTGGCGCTGTTTTTGCCAGTCATTATTAAATAATATTAATTTATTAATGGATATATATAATATTTTTACCTCGAAAATCCCCGATTCGATGGATGAGTTTGACCCGAGAGGGAAAAAGTTGATAACTTTTTTAAACCCGCATTCCTATAAGTTAGCCTTTAATGCCCCTGAATTGTTCGAAAAGTTTGACTGGATAGCGCCCGACGGGATATTAATAGTGCTTATTTTAAATTTATTTAAAGCAACGCCTTTTAAAATAAAACGTTTTTCGTGCGACATGACTTCTGTGGCACCATTTGTTTTTGATATAGCTGTAAAAGATCAACTAAGTGTATATTTTTTAGGCGCCGATGAGGAAAGCATTACCGACACCGTTAAAACGTTTAAAAAAGAATACCCTTTGCTGCCCATAGCAGGCTACCGAAACGGGTATTTTGATACCTATGCCGACAGGTGGAGTGTTATTGATAACATAGTAAGCTTAAATCCAGATATTGTTTTTGTTGGGATGGGCGTTATTTTGCAGGAAACTATGGCGTTGAATTTACGAGCAAGGGGATTTGACGGCGCTATTTATACCTGCGGTGGCTTTTTACATCAAAGCAAAAACGAAATTAATTTTTACCCTAATTTTATAAGCAAGCTTAATTTACGGTTTTTCTATCGCAGTTATAAGGAAGGTGGCTTTTTTTCGCGCTCCATGAAAACATACCCTGCCTTTTGTTACCTTATGGCCCGCCGTATGGTTAAACAAACTTTTAATTTAAAATATAAATCCTGAAAGTAAATCAATTTCGTTTTCCGGCGTATATTCTCTCTTGGGGGTATATGATTCTCCTATCGGGAAAAGTTGGTTGTTTTTTGCCTCATGTTTTTGTGTAGGCCGTTTAAAACTTTATTTATGATAATAAAGTTGCTAACAAAAGCAACAGGTTATGCTACTACAGAAAGCGGGCTTTTAAGGGGGGCGGCAGATGGTGACGACATGGGGACTACCGTTGCAGCAGCTTGCGCCTGATTTTTTTTGAACGTAATTTTAAAACCCCGTTTCCAGTATTTTTCAAGTGTAATTACACTTAGCACATTAACAACTGATAGTAACAGGCCGAATTTTTTATTGTTCATGGTACAGTTATAATAAGACACCGTAATTTATACGGTGGTTATAACATAAAGGTTGCCATGAAAATAATTGTTAATAAAACAGGTCAGCTACCATTAAATGGTGCCCGCATCATTTTCAGTTTAATAATTTATTTATCGTTAACACCAGCTTATTTACGTCGAAGGGCTTAGGCATATAAGCATCATAATTAAAATTGACTAAATCAATTGCCGATTTGTGGTATGCCGACATTAGAATAACGGGGATATGACTGGTATCCTTATTGCTTTTAATCAATTTACAAATCTGGCCGCCGTTTAACCCAGGCATCATATAATCGGTTAATACCAGGTCGGGGCCGTGAATTTTGATTAGTTCGATAATATCATCCGTCCTGTCTACGCCTTGAACATCAAAATCGTATAAAATCAACGCAGTTTCCAATACGCTGCGGATATCGTCGTCATCTTCTATTATAAGTATTTGTTTAGCCATTGCAAATTACTGCGGCCTTAGTTGGCCTGAAAAATTGATTTTAAAGTGTGTACATCTATGGGCTTGGCCAAATAGGCCTCTACCCAGGGGTTACTCAATGATTTTAAAATGTTATCGCGATCAATAGACGACGATAACATATAAATTTTACTTTTATAAAGCGGGTCGATATTTAGCTTTTTATACTCATTTAAAAACTGCCAACCGTCCATCAAAGGCATCATAATATCAAGGAAAATATAGTCGGGCAGTTCGTTGGGGTGTTCGTCTACTAAAAACTTCAGCCTGTTTATAGCTGTCAATCCGCTATTGCAACTTTCAATATTGGAGTTATGTAAAACCCTTTTTACCACCAGTTTAAAAATAATGCTGTCGAGCTCTCCATCATCAATAACCATGATTTTGGGGGTTGTATCCATATTATCCATTGGATTTTTAAACGCCTAATCAGGTAATATGTTTTAAAAAGATAATTGTTGTTCTTTGGCGAAATCGAAATAGCCTTTGGGGTAACCCATCCCCGGGTAATAATTAAGGGCAAAAAAAAAGCCGCCCCCGTTTAAAGGACAGCTTTAATACCTGAAAAATGTTTGCTTAAGCTTCAATAAAAGCCAAAAGGTCTTTATTAATGGTGTCGGCTTCGGTAGCCGGCATGCCATGCGGGAAACCCGGGTAAGATATCAAGGTACCGTTTTTTAATAGTTTAGCAGCCTTCGCGCCCGAGATAGGGAATGGAACAATCTGGTCGTCTTCGCCATGCAAAACCAAAACCGGGATATCTACGCTTTTAAGGTCTTCGGTAAAATCAGTTTCCGAGAAGGCTTTAATACCGTCGTGCTGTGCTTTTACGCCGCCCATCATGCCCTGGCGCCACCAATTGTCTTGTATGCCCGGTTTTATGGTTGCGCCTTCGCGGTTATAGCCATAAAAGGGTACGGTAAAATCTTTAAAATATTGGGCGCGGTTAAATGCTGTGCCCTGGCGTATCTCGTCAAATATAGCCATCGGCACACCTTCAGGATTGTTTTCTGTTTGAACCATCAGGGGCGTAACTGCACTGATGAGCACAACTTTGGCCACACGGCTTTTGCCAAGGTTGGCAGCGTAATGGATAGCTTCGCCACCGCCAGTTGAGTGGCCTATGTGTACGGCATCTTTCAAATCCAATGCTTCGGTAAGTGCGGCTACATCGGCTGCATAGGTGTCCATATCGTGTCCGTTGGCAGTTTGGCTTGATCTGCCGTGACCGCGGCGGTCATGGGCAATTACCCGGTAACCYTTTTTCAGGAAAAACATCATCTGTGCGTCCCAGTCATCGCCAGATAATGGCCAGCCATGATGAAATACCAGCGGTTTTCCTGTACCCCAGTCTTTGTAATAAATTTCGGTTCCGTCTTTTGTGGTGATAGTGCTCATGTTTTTCAATTTTTAAGTAATGTATTTGTTTTGTGATACAAATGTGCAGCTTTTTGGGTTCAGCCGCACTTGATATAGATTAAGAAATGATCATTTCAATGCAAAATTTTATAAGTAGTCTTCAGCGGAAGTATTTTGACCCGGTAGCCCCGCCCTCGCCATTCAAAAATACGTAAAACTACCTACGTAAATACCGTATTTTAACGGGTATAATGCGTAAATCTATTGTCGATTTTTATTAAAAATATTTAACAAATACCATCATAACCTTAAAACTAATTAACATGCCCGCATTACCTCTTATCAAACTGAACAGCAACGGCCAGGCTGTAGAAAACTGGCAGGATTTTTTAATAGGCCAGGATTTATTAGATGAACCTTCCGACGGAGATTTCGGCCCTTTAACCTTGGCTGCTACCATCGCGTTTCAAAAAATGGCTGGCCTGCAGCCCGATGGCGTGGTTGGTAATAAAACCTATGGCGCCGCCATGCAAATAGGTTTTAACGGCGTACACGACGACCGCACAGGCAAGGAAGGCGCCGACTGGCCGCCAAAGCCCGATTTTAGTCCGTTAGTAAGCAATGCCCAGCGCCAGGCTGTTTTTGGCGAATTTACATTTGTGGCCGATCCGCAGCCGGGCGATAAAGAACATATCAGGGTAACTAATAACTGGGCAAAGGACAATATTATATCGGTGCCGGTGCCGCAGCTAAAAAACATTAGCGGCGGTAGTCATATCGAATTTCATAAACTGGCGGCCAAACAGCTCATTAAACTTTGGGCAGATTGGGATGCGGCAGGTTTGCTCCACCTCATCCTCATTTGGGACGGATCATATAACCCAAGGTTTGTGAGGGGCAGCACCAAAACTTTAAGTAACCATGCCTTTGGGTCGGCGTTTGATATTAATGCAAAATGGAATGCCTACGGGTCGCAACCCGCATTGGTGGGCCAAAAAGGCTGCGTGCGCGAGCTGGTGACCATAGCCAACGCCAACGGTTTTTATTGGGGAGGCCATTTTACCAAACAAGACGGAATGCACTTTGAAGTAGCCCGGATACAGGGGTAATAGCTTTGGAGTAGTAAGTAGTAAGTAGTAGGTAGTAAGTAGTAAGACAGAAAGCTACCGTCATTGCTTCGTGCCTCGCAATGGCGGATATTTGATATTGACAGTCAGTAACTTATGTACCTTGTAGTGACATGTCTTCAAGTTGTTGATTATCATTTTTTACCAAAGCTCTCGTCGTGCCCCAATCGTCAGCAGAACAGCTTCGGGCGAAAACGGGCAAAACAATGCGGGGCTGTGAGGTGGCAGGGCATAGGAAGTTTTTGCATGTGAGTGGGGAAAGTGCTTTGGGGCAAAATAATTCCAGCCCAGGTTTTGACCGTTTTGCAGTGCAAAGGCCAGTGCGGCAAAGAAGCATTTCTGATGACTTGATTTATTCGCTTGTTGTTGGCTTTTTTGGTGCTCATTGTCTCGCTACGCTTGGTCTTGGTTACTTTGTATCAAGACAAAGTAACAGCCCTCCCGCGGCAATTGAGCGGGCCGATGTGGTCGCTTTTAAAAAATATTTTCATTACCCAAACAATCGTAAAGCATAGTCCGGAGATTGCTTCGTACCTCGCAATGACGATCATGAGGGAGTTACGGTAAACAAACATGTCATTACTGTTTTTCGGTTCGGCTGCTGGGTACTCATTGACGGGTATTCGATATTGGTAATCAAATACTTGCGCTACGGAGGACTAACTCACCCTAAACCCTCACAAACCACTTCCCGTTAAACTTATAAACAACCCGTTTACTGCCAACCTTCCCATCATCCGATACTGCAGGCATCGAAATGGTGCCCGAGGCTTTATCATAATCTATGCTGAATTTCTGCTCGCCGTTCAACTCGTCAACCTTACCACATACCAACTCATTTTCAAGCGTTTTGCCAGTTTGCACCAGTTTGATGTTATCGTTAACACGGCCGTTCTCTATCGTCATAAACCGGAGGCTGTACTCGGTAAGCAGGCCGCCAAATGCTATGCGTTGGGCAATGTAATAGGTTTTGCCGCCAGCTGTCAGGGTGTTTATTTTGTAAATGGTGTAGTCGGGCACCAATTGGTACGGAGGCTTCACGTGCCTGGCCAGCACCTTGCCATTAGCCCTGTACTGGTACACATTATTATACCAGGGCATAGATCGCCTCCTGTTCCTGTCGTACGAGTAAATGCGCAGGTTGCCATCGTCCGAGGTCGAGATATATACCGCGCTCGTTTCGCTCAAATTTTTAAACGGGTAACTGATCGTTTTGGGCAGCTGCCGGGTATATTTCATCAGCAGCCTTTCAAAAAGCTCCATCCTGGCTTCCTGTTGGTCATCAGTGTACCGTTCCGGCACATTTTCGTAAACATCGGCCAGCTTCTTGTCTACAGCCCTCAAACTCTGGCCAAAGCAACGCGTTAAAGTAAGCAGGAATAGTAAGGTTAGGGATATTCTCATGAGTTTATTGGTGATGCTAATAAACGCATTTGTTTTTAAAAAAATATTTGAGGGCAACTAACGTATTCTAAAGCTTATGCAATTGCTTTGATATACTTTTTCTCGTCAATAAATTTGGATACATTTTTTAGTATATTTCTAACATACGCAATCACTTGTTTTTTTATAGTCAAAATTTCGTCAATGGTATATTCCTTACCACAGTCACAAAATGAAATAGTACCGTGTGCTAAATCATTTCTTTTGTTTTTAACAAGATATAATTTGTTGCCATCATCAGTTGTATGATGTGTTTTTGCAGAAAAACCATATGTCTTTGAAAATTCCTTTACCTTTCTTGAATCGACATTACCGCTTATGGTTTTTGCTGAATTGAAAGTCATATTAATAATATCTTCCTCCATCGTAGCGATGGCTTCAAATATTTTTTCCGCTACGTAGGGCTGTGACTTAAAATTCTTATAATTTAGTTCAATCCACTTTTTTTTAATTTCGTCGCTAACCTTACCGTACTTAACATTTTCCTTGTTTAAAGAATTATAAATTTCTTCAATGGATTGTTTTATTGAAGATTCAACAATATTATATAAGAGTAAAAAAGCGTTTGCCTTTAGGATTTTACTCAACTCGCTATCTATAGGTTTATATTTATTTTTTGCTTTTTTGGGGAAAAGTAATTCAGCTTGATTAACTATAATATCCGAAATAAAGTCAAAATATATGTCAATTTCTTTGACACGACTTTCAAATTGATTGATAACATCTTTCATATTATTTCATCAAATTGTCTCGTACGAATTCTATTCTACCCTTAATCTTAGGTCTTGAATTGCTTGCATCTGAACGAGTATGTGTCTTAAATTCCTCAGAGTCCATCCAATCTAAGCTTGTTGGAACTAAATTTGGGACTACTCTTAAAGCCAAATTTACCCCCACAGATAAAGCTTCAAATCGAACTCTTGGTGTCGTTCTAGAATTAGTACCCTTTGTAAAGCCATTTGGGAAATATCTGTTTACGAAGGCTAACATGTCAGTAAACTCTTTTCTAAGTCTGTCTTCATCAAAATTGTCTTTATTTTCTTTAATATAATCATTCAGGAACTCATCAACCCGGTGTTTAAATTTCATGTAGTTGTCTGAATACGCAAAAAATCTGAGTACAAGCTCTTGGGCTTCTTCTCTTTTTCTAACCTTTTCGCTAATAGGACACAATTTTGTAAAGAGTTCATTTTGGGAGCATTCTGTGACGAAGTCATAAAATCGTCCAGCAAATACGCCTTTCCGTACCTCCATTTTTCTTAAAATGTCACTACCTGTATTAATCCTCTCAAATAGGTCATTTGTAACTTCAGCATTAGCTTTCTCTGTAAGCTCGATCATTCGTAAAGTTTTACGTTTAAATCGTCTTTGCCGTGAAAGTATCAGGTCGCTAAAGTTCGTACCATTTAAATGAGTGAGCTTTTCTAAGTTTCTTAACGTGAGGGTGTCGTTTAAATAAGCAGCAAGACTTCTAATTCGTTGTGAACCATCAACAATTTCAAATCGTTCACCTCTATCAGCTGTGAAGATATAAGGTATCGGCAATCCTATTAAAATTGACTCGATAAATTTAGATTGTCTATTCTCATCCCAAACGAAATCCCGTTGATATGTTGGTATAAATAATTCGTTTAAGTCGTCATCAATAAAGTCTTCATATTTTTGTACTATAACCTCAATTGGGTACTCTTTGGTGTCATAGTCAGCAAAAACTTGTTGAGCGAGGATCTGTTCTTCCGCAATTTCTTGCTCTTTCTGTGTGATAGGTTTTTTAGGCATTATAAAGCATTTTTTTTGATTAATGAATCAAGTATGATAGCAACCAATTTCGGGGGAACTGCATTTGCTATCATCGTATGTAGATCTCCTCTTTTTGCCACATCGGTAAATTTAAAAAAATCGGGAAAGCCTTGTATTCTTGCGGCTTCGTGTGGCGTAATTACTCTTTTTTGCAAAGGATGGATATAGCGTCCTTGTCCCATTGAGCCAAAACCGCTTGTTATAGTTTGTGCAGGTTTGTCCCAACGCATTCTGCCGTAGCATGATTTGTAGCTGTGGCTTTTAAGCTTATGGCAATCAGGTCTAAACTCATCAGGTAAGTCATATAAATTATTTTCAAAAAGCAATTCAATACGTGCCTTATTTATTTTTTGCGTTATTGACGGAGAGTGGAAAATACCTTCTTTTATGGTATGCTCATTAACAATATCTTTAATATAATCCGATAATTTAGACGACTCCTGAACCAATTCACTTAAATCAACATCTATTCCTTTTTTAAGAATCGCAATTTGAAAATGTCGTTTTCTGGATTGAGCAAGGCCATATTTAGACGCGTCTAAAATTTGTGAGTGTATTGTATAACCCAAGTTCTTTAATGCTTCATCTGCCTTTTGTACAACACCGTCTTTGTCATGAATGACAGTTGATACATTTTCTATAATTGCAATTTTAGGCCTTATAAGTTCGACAAATCGTATAGCATTTAAATACAAATTATTTCTTGGATCACTTCTCCTTGTATGATTATTAAGATTAGAGTGACCTTGACAAGGTGGCCCCGCGACCAATATTTGAACACCTTTGTATGTTGATTGGGTTTTACGTTCCCTTTCGTCAGGCTTTTGTCCTATATTAATAGATACCAATTCATTAATATCCATGTTTTTTATCGCATCGCGATCGCCGCCAAAATTAGTTTTATAAATTTCCAAAGCAGGTGCGTCCGTGTCAACCGCTAATTTTATAGCGGTATTGTATCCGTTAGCTTTTAGAGCTTCCTTAATTCCTAATGTCATACCGCCACAACCACTATATAAATCGATGATTTTTATTGCCGGTGCTGCATTATCAAGATCTTCTGATACGGTGCTACGTATCCAATTTACATCACATAAAACTTTAACATCGTCAGTTAATGGTACTTGTTCAATTTTTTCACTCTCTAATACTAACATCTTTTTTCCTCAATTACAATGTTACAAAATTGAAACGATTATAATTGACATCAGTAGTTCAAATAATCATACTTTCAAAGAAAAAACGCTATTATCTAAGCCGTTCCAAGTGTGTAATTTTCAGCATACTTAATTACCGTTCCCAAACATTCGTCAATGTTTTTCTTTATCTGTCGGTCACCAAATCTTAAAACTTTGTAACCCATGCTTTCCAATAATTTATTATCGGCAAAATCTTTTTGTATGTTACGCTCAATTTTAGGAATCCAAAATTCTCTGTTACTTTTTATTTGATTTTTCCTCACTCCCCAGTCGTAACCGTGCCAAAATTCGCCGTCAATAAATATAACCAACTTATATTTCGTTAGCACTATATCCGGCGTGCCCGGTAGTTTATTGTAATGTTTTCGGTATCTTATTCCTAAATTCCACAAAGCTTTCCGCATTAGAAGTTCGGGTTTAGTGTTTTTACTTTTAACTTTAGACATTAATTTACTTCGAACTTCTGTTGTTGAGAACCCATTACTCTTACTGAACTTTGGAACTTTAATGACTGATTGACTATCATCCATAACATCAATGTTTAATTAAATACAATGCTTGGGTATAGTTTGTTCCAAATGCAGTTTTACGCATCATTTTTTTGTTTATAACAACTGCTCAATTAAATGTTTTCAAATGGAAAAACTTAAGAAGTTAAAGCCAAAAATCGAGACAAGTAGTTACAACTATTTTATCATTCCTTGAACGGGTTTAGTATATTCGTAAAACATGGCACAGAAATCAAAAAGACCAGTTTCAAAAGGAGAACGTTTAGGATGGGAACCTCTTGACAAAGTAAAGCCAGTATCTCTTTCTTCTATGGTAATTGTAGGTCGCCGTGTTGAATCCTATCCAACTAAGCAAAGGCAAGTTCCTTTTTTGATTCCCTAATGCATTAAAAACCTACCTCACCTTCCCCACCACCTTCACCTTCCCCACAACTTTCCCCATCGATTCCACCTTTTCCCAAGCATCCAGCTTAGCCAATACCTCAGCCTGGATAACCGCCGGTTTAGTGGCCGCTAATAATTCCGTATAAATTTCCAATAACTTTTTTAACCCGTTGGCGGGCTTGTCGCTTAAGCGGGCCAGGCAGGCGTTCAGGAGGGTTTGCAGGGCCTGGTTGTGGGGTTTGGATGCCTGGAACAGGTTGGCTTGCAGGAGGTCGGTAAAGCGTTTAAAGGGGGTTAGCTCGATGGATTGGTGGCGGCCAATGATGTCGCCAATTTGTTGGCTGCTGATGGTGTTTTGGGTTACGCCGTGTATCCACAGTTCGGCGGCGTAAGCGCGTACGGTTTTATCGCTGCTGACCATGGCCGATGCTACCAGCAGATGCGCCATGGGGCCGTAAACGGTGCCGAGGGCCATCATGGCCTCGAGGGCGTGGATGACGAGGCGTTTGTCGTTTTCGCTGTCAAAATCCGGGCTATCCAACGATGTGCTGATGACCCTTGCCAGCCATACTTCGGGGTGGTTGGGGTTTAAATTAATTAAGCGCATCACATCATTATCCCCACCCCAGGCGTATTTGGCGTTGATGATGGCTATATCATATACCGATGGCTCAGCGATGATTTTTGCGGGCAGCAGTTTGGCAAACAGGTTTTTAATGGCACTTATTTTCTTTGGCGTATCGCCAAATTCGATAATTATTTTGCTGCGTTTGGCTGGTGTATCTATGTTTTTGCTGGTGGCGTAGTCCCACTTTTTATAGGTGTAGGCCTCTACAACCGATGTCCAGTTAAAATTGCCGGTAAGGTAGTCGGCCGGGAGGCTGCTGTAGGCAAACCATTGCGGGTTTGGCGGTTGTTTGGCGCGGGTAAGGGCGGCCACCAGCCACACGGGTTTATATTTATAGTTTTCCTGCGGGTAGTAGTCGCCACCCAGCATAAAGCTGATGATCTGGCGGTATTCGCCGGTTAATTCGCGGGCGGCCAGGTCAAGGGCTTCCTGGTGATGTTCGGTTGAGCAGCGGGATACTGCCACCTGGAAATCGATATCGGCAGGCGCCACATTGGCCACCTTGTATTTAATAAGCCGCTGCACCAGCGCCAGGGGCGATACCCAGCAAGGCTCGTGCGTTGGGGTGGACAGCATGGGCAGGCTCAGTTTACGCTCGAGCATAAAAAAGGCGGCCAACAGCAAGTGTTTATGTGTTTTGTAGCTTGAGCCACGGTTCCAGCTTTTGATGTTATCTATCCGGCTGATGTACCTGCCCCACATCTCGTGCTTTTTAAACGTTTCCATAAACGATTCGCGAAGCAGGTTCAATTCGGTTGTTTGTAAGGGGTAAAGCTCAACCAGCAGGCGGCTATAGTCGGCAAAAAAGGTGGCCAGCATATTATCCAGATAGCCCATGGTACTGGTAAAATCGGACGAGATCACCTTGCAGGCCCGCTGGAAGGCGGGGATAAGCTTGCTGATGTTTTTGGCCGTCATTTCGCCCTGGAAATGCAGCAGGGCGGCAGGCAGCAGGTCGAAATGATAAGGCTGATTGTTATCAAAGGCCTGGCTGGCTAAAAATACCAGTTCGTCAAAGGTTTGAGGGGAGGCTATTTGTACAAGGGCCTGTTGGGGTTCGGGTTGTTCGTGGGGATGGTTTGCTTCTGCCGGTACTTCTTCGGTGTTATCCAAAAAGGCGGTTAACAAACTGCGGGCGTCAAAAAGTAGTGCATCCTGGTAAGCGGCCAGGGCGGCTTTCAACTCTTCAGACGCAGGGTCGCCGTATTTTTGCAGCAGTTTGGCCGCGCGAACCTGCAGATTATTATCCTGGTGAATAAATGCCTGGCAACTGATGGCCATGATGGTTTCGGCTTTGTCTTTGTACTTTTTGGCCAGCTTATCCAAAGCCATCAGCGTGGTAGATACGGTGGCTTTTGACTCGGACGAGAGCAGCAGCGGCGCATGATCTAAAAACGCGTCGATGTTAAAACCGGCATCGTCGCAAATATCCTTTAAATATTTTATGGCCGTATTTACGGGTTTGCTGTGTGGCGAATTGAGGAGGTGCAACAAATCGTCCTGCAAGGTTAGTAGCTCCGTTTTTGACGGCTCCAGGTGCATAAAAAGGGAGACGAACCAGTTGGCTGCATGTTGGGCGAAGTTGCTGTTCGCTGCTTTTAACGACTCCCCTAAAACGCGCTGCCTGTCAATCCGGCCGGCATCGCTTTGGGTTTTAAAAGCATATGTCCAGATGCCTTCGGCGGGTACCCCGGGCAGGTTGAAAGGTTTGTCGGCAAGGTGCACGTCCGATTCATGTTCAAAAAGATACCAGATGTGTTCGGCCAGGATAATCTTTTTGGATAAAAGGTTATCGGGCATATAGGTTCTTTTATGCACACTTCTTAGGCTATAAAGATATTCTGGGAGTAGTTTTGCGATCATGGCAGGACTAAGGTTGATGTAGTGATGCTCCACCAGTTCCACGTACCAGGCATAATCCAAAAACCAGGAAAAAGAGCCGTTATTACCGTGCCCGTTTATAAAATCGCTGAACCAGGTGGGACAGTACCAGGGCAGTATGGCATCTAATACTCTTTTATTGAGCGCCCCGCCGGGCATCTGCGTAAAATCTTTTTGGTTGTGGCATACAAAACCCGCTATGCCCAGTATTTCGCGTTGCGGATCGGTCCATTTAACCCGGTAGTGGCCCGAGCGGTCTTCCTTGTACTCCGAATAAGTTTTATACAGCTTTTTTAATTCGGGCACCAGCTGCTTTTTTTGCGCTTTATCAAGTGTTTGCGAAAAGGGGATAATTTTGGCTTCCTGCCCTTTCTCTAAAATGCGGGTAAAATCCTCAACTACGCTCATGGTGGTATTAGTTGGCCAGCTTTTTTTTAACTGCTAAAATATGTTTGCAAATGCCCCGCTCGCCCTGATTTTTGCTAAACCAGGTACAGGTGCACTGGGCTTTATCGCCGTTTAATACAACCATGTGGTGCACGCCGCTGCCCTCTACACGGGCCTCTACCTTATCGTCCTGCTGTTTGGTTATCTGTACCTTGCCTTCTTGCAACAGCTTTTCGGCATCTTTTAAGCGCGGGTTAAGGCTCATGATGCGGCTGAGCTTAAAGGGCAGGCGGCGGTAAAAAAAGTTGTTCTCGTCCAGATCGTACCCCAGCAAGCCAATGGCCGAGAGGCGGCCGGTAATGTTATCCACCTTTTGCAGATCGAGCCCCTCGTTTACAGCCAGCAGGGTAGGGTTAAACTCCTGGTTGGCATAGCTGTAATTATCCAGTGATTCTACCCAGTTATCGGGCACATCCTCTATCAATGACTCCAGCGCCGCACCCTCGCCCGAGAAGCCCCGCCAGGCATCCCGTGAAATGGACAGGCTAAACCGTACCGCCCCAATATAAATTTGCCAGGTGGTTGATTGCATGGTAGCATGCGGAAACACTCTTAACTCATCGGCAATGGCCAGCAAAGGCTCTATCAGTTTTAAGCGGTGCACACCGCCAACCGTAATGGCATCACCCGATTTTACAGGCGAAAACATGGGTTTGCCGCCGCGGGTTATCAAGTAATAATCTGTTTTGGGTTTGCCCGGCGGGATGGTTTTAAACAGCTGTAAGGCCTGCAGCCGGTTAAAGCTGTGCACCTTCTCGGATTCGGCCAAAAACATTTGTACCGAGGTAAGGCCCTTGATCCATTTGGTGGGCAAGGGCACTTTGCGCTCCACCACCTTTTCGCCCTCGCGGTGCAGGGCCACTTCTTTTTGCCCTACGGATAGCAAAACCTTCTCGCTGCGGCGGATATTGCTCAGCGCCGCCAGCATGGGCTGGTTAAAATCTACATTGGTGGTGCCGTTATCCAAAAACTCGCCATCGTGCCCATCGCCCAAAATATCAACCCGGGCATACACCCCCGCGCAATGCGAAAACCCCTCAAAGCGGATTTTCTCGTTACCGGCCGTTACAATAGGGTCTTTAAGCATAGCCAACTCAAACGGCGACAGGCTAAAGCTTGATTTTACCACGTTGGATAGTGTAAGCAGGCAACGGGCCACGGTATACGGGTCGGTTAGTTGCCCCCAGAAAAAGCAGGGGGCATTATTTTTTTGCACCTCGCTGTATTTGGCCAAAAAAAGCTCATCGGTTAATGTCGACTTTTTTAGGGTTGATGGCTGGCTATATTGATAGGTTATCGTTTCGGACATAATATTGTTTAGGCTATGCTGCGAAATAAAATTAGTAAAATAATTTCGGCGACGGAGAGAAAGGGGGGATAAAATTTTACGTTGGCCGATGATGGCCAGTGCCTTGAATGTTGCCGATTGCTAAAACGATTTTTAGCTTATCCTATAATTTATCACGATGTTGTGTTATGACCGTTTTCGCGTTAAGGACTGCAATGGATACCGGCCCGGGGGAGAGGGCCTGGGCGTTGGCCGGGCCTAAGGCCTTGTGCGCGTATGAATGAAAGGCCTGGCCCCAACCTCTACCGGTTGGGGAAACGCCCATAGCTTTTTTTGATGTGGTTTGACCAGTAAACGGCGCTTTGAAAAAAATGTAAATTTTTTGAATTTTTTTGCAAAAAACTAAGTTAAAAATTGATCTTTTTTACCTGTTTTGTGCAGTAATTTGATGCTTTTTTACCATCATTACCGCATCGAAAAATAAAAAATAAAAGGGTATTAGGGGAAGAGATTTGCAGTTGATTTTCCCCTCCCCGAACACCCAATCAGGCTCGCCCAAAAGGGACAACCTGTATAAGCCGTTTATTATTTTACGCGCTCGATATATTCGCCGGTGCGGGTGTCAACTTTTACTTTATCGCCCTGGTTGATGAATAATGGTACTTTTATTTCCACACCGTTTTCGGTAGTTGCAGCTTTTAACGCACCCGATGATGTATCGCCTTTAACGGCTGGTTCAGAGTAGGTAATCTCCAACTCAACAAAGTTAGGTGCCTGTGCCATAATAGGTTCTTCGCTCTCGATGGAAACGATCACATTCATCCCCTCTTTTAAAAACCTTGCCGATGGGCCAAATAACGATTTTGGGATACTTAACTGATCGTAAGTGGTATTATCCATAATCACCATATAATCGCCTTCTTCGTACAGGTATTGGTAATCATTGGTTTCTACACGGCAAATTTCAACCTGTTCGTCGGTTGCCAAACGGGCCTCTACAATTTTTCCGGTTTTTATGTTGCGAAATTTATCTAAGTAGAAAGCTCCGCCTTTACCGGGTGTACGATGCAGTACTTCGGTAACTGTTACCAATTCGCCGTTGTAGCGTAAAATGTTTCCTACTTTAATTTCAGATGCCTTTGCCATGAAAATATAATTATAAAATTTGTGCGCAAAGATATACGCTTTTTTGAGTATTAACGGCTTAATTAACCCCTATTTAACCACAATGGTTTTGCTTTGGGTAGTATGCGCGCTAAAATAGCCTAAAACTGTTGGCGTAATATTGCCTGGCGGATCGGCAGGGGTAACCCCACCCCCAGGGCCGTTATCGCCTTGTTGCATCAGCGTAAACCAATAGGTGTAAACAGGTTTATCTATACATTGCATTTCAACGGTTACGGTGTCACCGGCGTAAATGCCAAAATCCCGGTCGCTGTTGTTATCGGTGCGCAAATCGATACTAACGGTACGGCCATCGTTAAAATCGTCATTAAAGGCATAAATTAGTTTAACCTGTACGTTGTTTACAAACATTACAAAACGGTATTGATTTGCTACCCCGACTGGGTCACGGTAATGAACGGTGATATCTTTTTTATGCTTGCTGGTATTAAATTCATTGTCTTTTGATGTCAGCGAGTCTAACGCGATTGGTGCCTGCATTGCCGAGGTGGCGGTATAAGTTTTTGCACCAGTTGTTACCGTCATGGCGTAGGTGCTTCCGGGTATGCCAGAAAGAGTACTGGCCGTATAGGTGCCTGGCGTGCCTTCTGTAAACACGTAGTTTTTGCCGGCCTGGTCGGTTACGGCAACAGTAGCCCCTGTAACCGGAGGATAGGTATTGGTGCTTGAAAACGGCACATTTTGGCTCAATTTGATAGTTTGGGCGCCGGTAGCATTGGTAATGTTGCCTTCAATAACCAGTTTGCCGGTATTGTTGCCCAGGTTAAGGTCAATAACTTTGGTACACGAGTAAAGGAGCGGTAAGGCAAATAAAAATATGATATAGAGTTTGAATGTTTTCATGGGGGATTAAAATTTAAAGTTCCAGGTAATTGATGGTATCTGGGTGGCAAAAATGCTGGTTTCGGCAGCCTCGGTTGTGTTGGGGCTGGTTTTGCTGTCGCGGAAAGTGATGCTATAAGGATCCCTGTGTGCATACACGTTGTAGATGCTAAACGTCCAGCTTGAATGATAGCGCTTGTGTTGTTTCCCCTCCAGCGTAGCGCCAATATCTAGTCTATTGTTGTTTGGCTTGCGGTAGCCGTTACGTTCCGAATAGGAGAAGGTGGTTAATCCGCCTACACTATATTTGCCTGTTGGATAGGTAACGGCGCTCCCCGTTTGGTAAATAAATGAACTTGAAAAAGATAAACGTTTGGTAAGCTGGTAAATGCCAACCACCGATAGGTCATGTGTACGGTCTTGCCTTGACGGGTAATAACGGCCGTTGTTGATAGCTGCAAATTTATTCTCGGTACGTGATAGGGTATAACCTATCCACCCGTTAAACCTACCATATTTTTTCTTCAAAAATAACTCAATACCATAAGCCCGGCCCGAGCCGTAGGTGAGCAGCGATTCTACATCCTGGTTGGCTATTAGCTGCGCGCCGTCTTTATAATCAATTTGGTTTTGCAGCCACTTGTAATAGGCTTCGGCCGAAAACTCAAACAGGTTATCTTTGAAATTGCGGAACCATCCGGCTGACACCTGGTCGGCAATTTCGGGTTTGATATTGTTGCTGCTCATCACGTAAAGGTCAGTTGGCGAACTGGTGGTTGAGTTAGTGAGCAGGTGTATGTTTTGCGTATTGCGGTTATAGGACACTTTAACGGAACTGGCATCATTTAACTGGTAACCGGCAGATAGCCGCGGCTCCAGGTTAAGGTAGCTTTTAACGGTTGAACCAGAACCGTATCTCGCAGAATCAGCAGCCTTGCCCGTGGCATCATACGATTTAAAGGTACCAGGGCCAATAAGGGAAAAGGAGCTAAGCCTTACTCCATACAATACACTTAGTTTGTCGCTAACTTTCCAATCATCGCTGATGTAGGCCGAGTTTTCATAGCCAAAACGCTTTTCGATGCTTTTGGCGTTGAAACTGGACGAAGCATCGGTAGTGATATCGCCGGGAGCTATGCTGTGGTGCAATATGTTGATGCCGAATTTAAGCCGGTGCTCATTATTAACCGCGTATTGCAGGTCTTCCTTTAAATTGAAATCGGTGATTTGCGAGGTGGCCTTAAAGCTGTTATCGCTTAAAAAGCTCTGTATGGCGTAATTGTAATTACTAAAAACTACCGATGTATTAGAAAATAGCTTACTGGTAAAAATATGGTTAAACCTTACGGTGCCTGTGGCGTTGCCCCAGTTGGTGCCAAAAAGGTTCTTAAGCCCCAGTACRTCTTTACCAAAATAACCAGACAGGAAAATGGTATTATGATCGTCAAAATGGTAATTGACCTTGGCGTTAAGGTCATAAAAGTAAAGCTTACTGCCTTTGATGGTCGAATCTTTAGAGGCCTTTAAAAAGAAATCGATATAGGTTCGCCTGGCGCTTATCATGAATGATCCTTTGTCTTTAACCAGGGGGCCTTCTACTTTCAGCCTCGACGCGATAAGACCCAGGCCGCCCTGAATGGTAAAATCCTTATTGTTGCCATCATTCATCTTAATATCAAGTACCGACGACAGGCGGCCACCGTATTCGGCAGGCATGCCGCCTTTGTACAGGCTAACATCTTTTATGGCATCGGAGTTAAAGGTGGAGAAGAAGCCAAACAAATGCGATGCGTTATAAACCGTGGCTTCATCAAGCATGATCAGGTTTTGATCAGAAGCGCCGCCCCGTACATAGAAGCCGGAGTTTCCCTCGCCGCCCGATTTTACCCCCGGCATCAGGGTTATTGTTTTTAAAATGTCCTTTTCGCCCAATACTACCGGCACCTGGTTAATCTGGGTCATATTTAATCGTTCAACCCCCATTTGTGGCGAAGCTATCTGATCGTTATTGGGCCGGTTGGCATTGATAACTACTTCCTGCAGTTCGCTTTTGGGGGACAGGGAAATGCTGATAGGCAGGTCATGCTGAAGCGAAACCTGTTTTGAAATGGTTTCATAACCTATGTAGCTAAACAGCAAGGTATATGAGCCATCGGGTACAGATAGGGAGTAGAAGCCATAATTATTTGTAGCTGTACCCACCGAAGAAAGCTCTTTAACCCTTACAGATGCGCCAATAAGTGTTTCGCCGGTTGCAGCATCTTTGATGGTGCCGCTGATGATATGCCTTTTTTGAGCAAAAGCCGATAAGGCGAATAATGAAAATAGAAAAACAAGTAGTGATTTGGTCATTTAAAATGTTTTAAACAGGTTACCCCGGGTTTCCGGCAACAGGTTGTTTGCTGAATATCGATCAAAAAACAAACGCTGCTATCTGTCCTTTAAGACGACCGGAGAGCCAAAACATTTCATGAATTTGTAAAAAAAAATACGGGCCTGCTTATCTTGCTATCTGCCAGGTAATTAATTGAATACGCCGGCGCTATAATAAGGTAATCCTGCGGCTCCTGATTTTATGCACGATTGGTATACTTTCGCGCACTTTTGTTATCTTTTTACACACTTTTGGTATACTTTTAATCACTTTTGATATAGTAATAAAAACTGTTTTTACATGTAAGCTATCGTAGATAAGATTGCTATGTGTTTTTATTGGAGATTGGCTTTTTAGTGTAAATTTTCCGGAACGGAAAAACGGGCCATTTTTTTGTTTGGATACGAGATACTGAAAATTTGGCAAATCTCCGGCAAAAAAATCGACATATATGCAAGCCGCGACAAATACAGCTGATCTGAAACCGGCTAACCGGCTTACCGGTAACTCCCCAACCGTGTCGTTATTACACAATCATAGTAGAAGTATTTCTACAAACTATTAAGAAAGTAAAAATAAAGTCCCGTTTTATTTATTTTAATTAAGATGTAACCATTGGTACTGTTATTGAGTATAAATTAATATCCTTCTCAAAGGATTGTTTTTCATAGGTAGATGTAGGGCCGATCAAAAAACTGCGAGAGTTTTTCGGCCCTTTTTTATGAAATATGGTTTTTAGGAGAAATAATTTACCTTAATTTAAATGAACCGAATTTTAACTTTAGCTTACGTTTGGCTTCAGGCCCATTAACATACCAGGCGTCAAATAGCGAATCTCCGTTATTATCTCTGTAGTCAATCCAAACAGTGCTGGAATTTGTCATGGTTATCCAATCAATCTTGCCCGGACTTTCGACGTCTGCTATTTTTTTGAATGTTTCGAGATCATTCCCCGAGCAATACGGTTTTCCTGCGCCTTCGGTACTGTAAGCAACAGCCTGCTTGTCGATGATGACTGATTTACCTGCTCTTTCAGATTTTTTAAATATATCCAGGTAATAAAAGAATTCTTCAAATGCTTTTTTATCGTCGTTTAAATTCCTGTTGTGGATTTGCCAGTGCCAGCCACCCGCCAGTCCGTAGTGCTCTTCCAGGTGTCCCAATATCCATGTATTAAAATACGTAAAATCCGGGCAGCCTTGTTTCTGAAGCTGGTCTGCCCTGGCAGCAAAGGTGTAGCCTTTGATAAAACCATTTAGCGTTTCAAAAGTGTAGTCATTTCCCAGGAACATCGCAGTCCGCTTTTGCATGTGCTCCAGGATATCATAAATGTTGTCCATGATATTCATTAAATCCTGTATTTAGTGAGGCACATCGCATTTAAGATTAAATAGGTATCAATGGTATCAAGTTATTAGATATTCATGAAAAGGCGCCAAGCCGCAAAGAAAAAATAAGCAAATCACTTTGCGTCATTGCGTGAAATAAATCTTATAAACTTAAAATGCGATTGCCTTGTGTATTTAGTAAGTAATTTACTGAATATTTAATTTGCAGGCAACGTTTTTCGGCTTTTTATTGAAACAAAGGGATACCCCCAATTAACTATTTGACTGTATCAACGCCGTTACCGCCGCCCGGTAAGCTTCGCCTATGGGAATCTCTTTTTCATCAATAATTACGGCCGTTTTATTAATAGCCTCAATTTTTTGGGTATTAATAAAAAATGACTTGTGAATGCGCATAAAATGCGATGGCCATTTTTGTTCTACATTTTTAAAGCTGAGCCGCACAATGGCGGGCTTTTTATGGCCTGTAAAGTATATTTTAACATAATCCCGTAAGCCTTCCAGGTACAAAACTTCATCAAAAGTAATTTTAACAACGGTGTACCCGGCATTTATATAAGTATAGTTTAGGGTGGGCGGGTTTAGCGCGGACTTTAACGCCTTAAGCTCGGCAAGCTCTTTTGCCTTGTTACAGGCCTGCATAAACCTGTCCAGGGGTACTGGTTTGGTAAGGTAATCAACCACGTTTAAGGCAAAGCCATCTAAAGCATATTGCTTGTAGGCCGATACAATGATAACCAACGGCTTTTTTATTAAGCTGTTTATAAACTGAAGCCCCGTCATGCCGGGCATCTGGATATCTACAAATATTAAATCGACGTCGTTTTCCTGCATGGCTTTATTGGCCGAAAATCCATCGTCGCAGGCTGCCTGCAGGTTTAAAAACGGAATTTTACTTATGTTATCGGCAAGTAAACTTAAGGCAAGCGGCTCGTCATCAATTGCAATACAATTTATCATGCATCTAATTTTAGTATCAGGTTAACCTCAAAGCAATTGTTTTCKCTTTTGATGCTTAACTGATGTTTGTTTTCATATAACAGGTTTATTCTGCGGCTCACATTAGCTATGCCTATGCCCGACGATTCGTCTTTTTGCCCGGTATTTAATGCGTCATATTTATTGATAACGGTAAAATTTAAAAAACGCTCATCGGTAACTAACTCAATGATAATGCGCGGGTCATCTATCGAACCCACCCCATGCTTAAAGGCATTTTCAACAAACGGGATTAACAGCATCGGTTCAATCAGCTGGTTTTTATTCAGGATGGTAAATGAAGTTTCTACCTTAACTTTTTTACCAAACCGCTGCTTTTGCAAATCAATATAATGATTAAGGTATTCCTCTTCTACCTTAATATTCACTTTCTCTTCATCGGTATGGTAAAGCATGTATTTCATTAAGCCCGAAAGTTTCATCACCGTAGGTTCCAGTTCGGTGCTATTTAACCTTACCAGCGATACAATGTTGTTAAGTACATTAAATATAAAATGCGGGCTTATTTGCGACCGTAAAAAGGACAGCTCGGTTTTTAATTTCTCTTTATCCTTTTCGCGCAGTTTTTCCTGGTAGTCAAGCAAGCCGTTTATAGTAGTGTAGGCCAGGCTTGCCGCCATGGTGAGTAAAAACGCGGGCAGGCGCAGCCAGCTGGTGCGCAGCAGGCCATAAGGCAGGTCTATCTCCAGCCAGTTATAAATATAATGATATACAAACAGGTAAATGGCATAAATTGAAAGTACGCCCAGCACATAGTAAGGGTATTTACCCTTCATGAACAAATGAGGTATAAGAATTAAGCTGTTAAAATAAAAAGCCGCTATCCAATACACGTATCCCGCGTAATCAAGCTTAATAAACCCGCTCATTTCTTTGCCTGTAAACGTGCGGGATGGCAATACGTTAATTGAATGCATGATGTATGGTAAAGCCATCAGAACAAGCCAAACGCATACATGCGCCCAAATCCTGAATTTTTTATTGTACAAATTCAAACCTATTATATTGTTTTTATCATGCATGGCTAAAGTACATTTATAAAAGGTTTAATGAAATTATATACATAAATGCAGTATTATTTTTACAATACAAATAGTACACAATCGATTGTTGATGTTTAAACATGTGATTGCCTGGCTGGTACATACTAATTCATTGCGAAATATCCACGCAAAAGCTGTTATTGCTAAAATTGTCCAGCCTTTATACGTGAAACTGGTTTTAAATCGGTTTTGTGGCAGTTTTTTAAACTCTTGCTAATATATAACATCCCCGCAGGTTCTGGTATTCCAGCACCCCAAAAAGCAAAAATATTTTTGTCGCATTATTTACCTGTTTGGTCTTACAATAGGTATGTTTTGTCGCTTTATTAAAATCTATAATTCTATTATTTTATTATTTGTGAACAATTATAATAAACCGGGGCATTTACCTGGGGCGCGCAAATCGTGTGGCCTCTTTTACATAAGTAAACATTTTTAAGGGGAGCCTTTTGTGCTCCTGATGATCGGGATAAGGAATTAGCGATACACGTGTATTGATAAACTGATTTGACGGTTTTGCGCAGCTAAAACTTCAAATCATCAAGGTTGATAACATCGGTATCTGAAGAGCTTAAATGATTTAGTAAACGTGTCATTTGAGAATTAGTTGATCAATATCACTTGAGAAATGATATTGGATTTGCGTTCCGGGGTGAGATCCGGAACGCATTATTTAACAGCTGATTAAGAGATGATTACGCGTTCTGTTTGCAATCAATAAATAACCAAATATATATCAATTAAATCTCAAATTCATGTTTAAAAGTTTACTCCTAAAAGGGAGGTTCCTGGGTGTGCTGTTATGCTGCCTGGTATCTTCGGTGGTAGTTACTGCCCAAACAAAGTACAAGGGAAAGGTTATCGCCAGCGATGACAAATTACCTATTATTGGCGCCTCGGTACGGGTAAAAGGTGCCGCAACCGGTGCTATTACCGATGTTAATGGCGATTTTACCCTCTCGTTAAGTCCGGGCAACACGCTGGTCATATCCTATATAGGTTATGTTACCAAAGAAGTAACCGTTGGTACCGACGTTAATTTAAACATTACCCTAATTGCCGGTAACAATACCTTAAACGAGGTGGTGGTAACAGGTTACGGCAGCCAGCGAAAAAAAGACCTGGTAGGTGCGGTGGCCGTAGTTGATGTAGCCGCCGCCAACAGGCAGCCAACATCATCGGTAGAAAACCAGTTGCAGGGCCAGGCAGCGGGTGTTACCGTTATTGCATCGGGGCAACCGGGCGAAAACCCTTCAGTAAAAATTCGCGGTGCCAATACGTTTGGCAACAACCAGCCGCTGTATGTGGTTGATGGTGTACCTACTACAAACGTAAGCGACATTAACCCCAATGATGTAGCCAGTATGCAGGTATTAAAAGATGCAAGTTCGGCATCAATATACGGGGCGCGCGCGGCTAATGGTGTAATTGTTATTACCACCAAAAAAGGTACCGGTAAGGTAAGCGTATCATATGATGCTTATTACGGTACCCAGGTACCTAAAGGCGGCAATGTGTTTAACCTGTTAAATCCGCAGGAAATGACCAGCCTCAGAACGCTGGCCATACAAAATACCGCTGCTTTAAAAGGAATACCGGTTGATTTAAGCAGCAACCTGTATGGCCCCAATGGCAATGTATTGCCCGATTATATTAGCGCGGGCAGTACGGGCCCTTATGGCGTACATGCAGGCGACCCGGCTGTCGATCCATCAAAGTATAACGTTAACCCGTTTTATACCTCCGGCGATCCATCTGGCTTTTACCGTATTACAAAGGCCAACAAAGCAGGTACCGACTGGTATCATGAAATATTTAAATCGGCCCCTATACAAAGCCATAACCTGGCTTTAAGCGGCAGTTCAGACCTGGCCACTTACTTGTTCTCTATGAACTATTACAACCAGAAGGGTACCCTGATAGATACTTATGATAAGCGTTATACCGTAAGGGCAAATACCAGCTTTAATGTATCTAAACACATCAGGGTAGGCGAAAACTTATCATACTCGGTAACAGAAAATCCCCTGATCAATGAAAATGACGAGGGTTCTGGTATTGGTATGGCTTTTCGCGAGCAGCCTATAATTCCTGTATATGATATTGCAGGTAACTATGCCGGTTCAAATACAGCAAACTTAGGTAACGCCCGTAACCCGGTGGCTATACAGCAACGTACAGGCAATAATTACGGAGCGTACAACAGGCTGTTTGGTAATGCCTTTGCCGAGGTTGATTTCCTGAAATACTTTACCTTACGCACCCAGTTTGGCGGCGAGTATTATTCCGATTATAACCACAGCTTTACTTACCCGGAATATGAGAATTCTGAAAACAATACCACAAACTCATACTCCGAGAACTCATTTAACGGGTACAATTATACCTGGACAAATACTTTAACCTATCACCAAACCATTCGTAAGCACGATATTAAATTATTGGTAGGTACAGAGAATTATAAAAACAGGTACGAAACCCTGGGTGCTACAAATACAGGTTACTTTACCTTTGATAAAAATTATACCACTATAACAACAGGTACCGGTACGCCAACTGCTTATAGCACCATCCAAAGAGATAAGCTACAATCGTTGATTGCGCGTTTAGATTATACTTTTAACGATGAGTTCCTGTTAAATGCCACGCTCCGTCGTGATGGTTCATCAAGGTTTTTAACTTACCAATATGGCTGGTTCCCGGCAGTAAGTGCCGGCTGGCGTATATCGCAGGAGAGTTTCCTGAAAAAAGCAACATGGATAAGCGATTTGAAGATCCGTGGTGGATACGGTGTAATGGGTAACCAGATCAATGTCGACCCATCTAACGCCTTTACCACATTTGGCGCAATTAAAACCAATTCATACTATGATATTGCCGGTACATCAACCAGTACAGTTGCCGGTTTTACCCAAACCAGGATAGGTAACCCCGATGCCAAATGGGAGCTTGATAAAAACTTAAATATTGGTTTTGATGGTTCGTTTTTTAACCAGAAATGGGATATATCTGCCGATTATTACAAAAAGATCATTACCGGCTTGTTATTCAATCCAAACCTGCCGGGTACTGCAGGCTCGGCCACAGCACCATACAGCAACGTTGGAGCTATGAATAATACGGGTTTGGATATTGCCATCGGCACGCATCAAACCCTGGGTCATGATTTGAAAATGAATGCTTCATTAACGTTTACTACTTATCATAACGTTATTAAGGCCGTTACCGTAGGGCAGCCTTACTTCGACCAAAACTCAGGCCGTTTTAATGGCAGCTCCATTATACGCAACCAGGTAGGTGGCCCTGTGGGCGGTTTCTTTGGTTACAAAACTGATGGTTTCTGGAATTCACAGGCCGAAATTGATGCTGCCAATGCAAAAGCAGGGGGCACTTATCAAACCGATGCCGCTGTTGGCCGCTTTAAATATGCCGATGTAAATGGCGATGGTAAAGTAGATGCCAGTGACCGTACATTGCTGGGCAACCCTAACCCTAAATTCACCGGCGGTTTCAACCTCGATTTTACGTATAAAAACTTCGATCTGAATATGTTCTGGTATGGCTCATACGGCAACAAAATTTGGAATGATGTAAGATGGTGGACAGATTTTTACGCCAATTTTGCGGGCGCAAAAAGCAAAACAGCTTTGTATGATTCATGGACGCCTACCCATATGGATGCCAAAGCACCTATACAGGAAATTGATGGCTCATTTAGTACCAACACTGTACCCAACTCTTATTATGTAGAAAACGGCTCATACCTGCGTTTAAAAAACCTGCAAATAGGTTACAAGTTTGCACCTAACCTGATCAAATCAATTGGTTTAAGCAGCGCACGTATTTACTTATCAGGAGCTAATTTAATTACCATAACCAAGTACTCTGGCGTTGACCCCGAGATTGTGGGTGGCGGTACCACCAGTAATACCAACAGCAGCACCAACTTTGGTGTTGATAGGGGTAACTACTCGCCAAGCCGTACTTATTTATTAGGTGTACAAGTTAAATTTTAATTAAAGATTTTATGAAAAATATCATACGTTTATCAGTTTGTACTTTAGTTATAGCTGGTATAGTTCAAAGTTCATGCAAAAAGTCGTCTCTTGACCAACCTGCTTTGGGTGCGCTAAGTACAGCCCAAATAACAACCGCGGCAGGTGTAGATGGCCTTTTGATTGGTGCATATTCGGCGCTTGACGGCCAAAAAGGCGGCAACGTTGCTTTTGGTGGCGGTAATCCCTGGGAATCATCACCCGATAACTGGATATATGGCAGCGTGGCCGGTGGCGACGCTCACAAAGGCAGTTCCGGTATCGATCAGCCTGCCATCAACTCTATAGCAACATTTACGGTTGATGCTAGTAACGGTTTTTTAAATACCAAATGGATTGCCGATTATGAAGGTGTAACAAGAGCAAACAACGTGTTAAAAGCAGTAACGGCTGTTACAAGCATATCTGCCGCCGATAAAGCAAATATTATTGGCCAGGCCAGGTTTTTGCGCGGTCATTATTATTTCGACCTGAAAAAGATGTTTGGCAATGTGCCTTATATCGACGAAACCACAGCCAATTTTGTGCAACCTAATACCGCCGATATATGGCCAAAAATAGTTGCCGATTTTGCATTTGCCTACGCAAACTTACCTGCAACCCAAACACAGGTTGGCAGGGTAAACAAATGGGCAGCGGGCGCTTACCTGGCTAAAACCTACCTGTACCAAAAAGATTATACCAATGCCGATAAAACATTTACCGAGGTTATTACAGGCGGAACAAACTCGGCAGGTGTTGCTTACGGTTTAACGGATAATTACGAGGATAACTTTAACGCAGCAACCAAAAACAATAAAGAAACTGTTTTTGCTATTCAGCAGGCAGCAAATGATGGTACCGGTACTATTAGCGAGGCCAATAACGGCGATATGCTGAACTACCCGTACAACAGCCCTTTTGGATGCTGCGGGTTTTTTCAGCCTACCGAAGATCTGGCTAACTCATTCCGTACCGATGCTACCGGCTTACCTTATTTAGATGACTACAACAGCCACGCTGTAGTTAACGATCAGGGCGTTGCATCAACTGCCGCTTTTACACTTGATGCCGGCAACCTTGACCCACGCTTAGACTGGACAGTTGGCCGCCGTGGTATTCCGTATCTGGATTGGGGCAATCACCCTGGTCAAAACTGGATCCGTGAGCAAAGTTCAGCTGGCCCGTACTCGCCTAAAAAGAATGTTTATTACCAGGCCACAAAGGGTACCCTGGGCGATAGCCATACCTGGGCACCGGGTAATGCAAACCAGGTTAACATTATTCGCTTTGCCGATGTATTGTTAATGGCGGCCGAGGCAAAAGCACAATTAGGCACCGGCGATTTGGGTTTATCATACGTAAACCTGGTACGTGCAAGGGCAGCTAAACCGGCAAGTATAGTATATACTTATAAAGATGCGGCCAACCCAATGGGCGGCTATACTACAACACCGGCTGCCAAATATGTAGTAAATCAATACCCGGCAGGTTATTTTACGGGTAAAGACCTGGCCTTAAAAGCCATTTATTTTGAACGGAAGCTGGAGTTAGGTATGGAAGGCCATCGCTTTTTTGATATCGTTAGGTGGGGTACAGCCCAGCAATCATTGGCTACCTATTTTGGCTACGATGGCAAAAATATAACCGACGTTACCGGCGCACATTTCACAGTTGGTAAAAACGAGGTTTATCCAATTCCGCAGGCACAAATCGACCTGGAATCAACCGGATCTTCTTCTGCTTTGAAACAAAACCCAGGTTACTAACATTGTTTATTTTTGATAAAACAGAAAGAGGTGGCATTAGCTGCCTCTTTTTGTATGTAAAAATACAGGCACATTCATCAACAAACTTTAGCAGGCAGTTATGAGGTTTAGCAAACATTACATTTTAACATCAACCTTATTTTTATTTACAGCATTTGTTTGCTTCGTCTCGGTTAATTGTAAAAGCCCCCAACCGCAGGTGGTTGCAACCGATGGAAAAAGCTTGTCTGTTACCTATTGTAAAAGCTGCCATCAATATCCCGAACCACGGCTGCTTGACCAGGAAACCTGGACAAAACACGTACTACCCGCAATGGCCCCGCGTTTGGGCATAAAAGTGTATGCCGATGACCAATATGTAAACGACCTGTCGGCAAAATCGGCAGTATCCTATGACGATTGGTTAAAAATTGTTGATTACTATACCAAAGCATCACCAAAGAAATTGATGCCCGCAAGGGTCCCTGTTGCCCCGTTAAAAGACTGGGGCAATTTCAGTTTAATAAAGCCTGCCCACGATGTGCCTTTGGCAACAACTACCATGGTGGCATTTGATACCGCCGGACAGCGTATTTATACCAGCGACAGGATGAGTAGCAGTATTTTCCAATGGTCAAACCAACTGAAGCTATTATCAACCGTTAAATACCCTTCGCCAGCGGTTGATGTGCAATTTGGTAAAGATGATAAGGGTATCGGGCAAAGTGTTTTTACATTCATCGGTTCGATGGATGCTGTTGATATAGCTAATGGTTTTGTAAAACAAGTGGATTTAAAATCCATAAACTATCAACGGGAAATTCAGATTGCCGATAAATTGCCAAGGCCAATACAATCAGTATCGGGCGATATTAATAAAGACGGTTTGCAGGATTGGGTGGTATGCGGGTTTGGCCATAATTTGGGTGGCTTGTACTGGTATCAGCAATTGGCCGGCAACCAGTTTGAAAAACACACCATCAGCACCATGCCCGGTGCCGAGCATGCCGTTATTAGCGATTTTAACCACGATGGCTGGCCCGATGTAGCGTGTTTATTTGCGCAGGCTGATGAAGGTGTGTGGCTGTTTTTGAATGACCATAAAGGAGGTTTTACAAGCAGGAACATTTTGAGGTTTCCGCCTATGTATGGCTCAAGCAGTTTTCAGCTGGTCGATTTTAATAACGACGGGCTGCCGGATGTTTTATACACCAGTGGCGATAACAGCGACTATTCAAAAATATTGAAGCCCTTCCACGGCGTTTACATATACCTTAACCAGGGCAATTTTAAATTTAAGCAAGCCTATTTTTACCCTGTAAACGGAGCCACCAAAGCCATAGCCGCCGATTTTAACGGTGATGGCAAGCTGGACATAGCGCTGATTGCCTTTTTTTCGGATCTGAAGAAAAATCCCGGCGAAGGTTTTACTTATTTTGAACAGGACAGCCCCATGCATTTTATACCTCACAACCTGCCCATATATAACCAGGGGCGATGGATTTGTATGGATGTTAAAGATTATAATGGCGACGGCAGCCCGGATATTATTTTAGGCAATTTTTCGATGGGTTTTATTAACGATGATAGTATAAAACCCGGCTGGAATACCCGCACGCCGTTTGTGATATTAAAAAACAATAATAAATTTTTAAGTAGGAAGCTCTGAAATTAGAAAAAGACCGTCATTGTTTCTTGTCTTGCAGTGATATAATCTTAAGTTATTGATCATTAGTATTTTTTACTGAAGCTCTCGTCGTCTACAAATCGTCAGCAGAACAGCTTCGGGCGAAAACGGGTAAAACAATGCGGGGCTGTGCGGTGGCAGGGCATAGGCAGTTTTTGCATGTGCGTGGGGAAAGTGCTTAGGGGCAAAATAATTCCAGCCCAGGTTTTGACCGTTTTGCAGGGCAGAGGCCACGAGCGCAAAGAAGCATTTCTGCTGACTTGATTTTTGGTTACTTTGTATCAAGACAAAGTAACAGCCCTCCCGCGGCAATTGAGYGGGCCGATGTGTTCGCTTATAAAAAATATTTTCAGTACCCAAGCAACCGTAAAGCATGTCGGGGATTGCTTCGTACGTTGCAATGATGGTCGCGAGGGAGTTGTGGATTAGCACAACTTGTCGGCTTAATCACTGGGAGACTTTTTAAACAGCTTCAATCACCCTAATCCCATCCTCACCGGCAATAATAGCTTTGGTAGCCATCCCATAAAACAAAGAATGCTCAACAACACCCGGTATCATTTTTACCTTGATGTTTAACTCATCCAGCTGTAAAAGCTCCGCGAAAAATATATCAACCAGCATATTACCATTATCTGATACTACCGCGCCATCCTTCTGGCTGCTCATGCGCTGATTAATTTTGGCACCCGGGAAATCTGCTGCCAGACGTTTTAATACAATTTGCAACGCGGCGGGCAAAACTTCAATAACCAGGGGGTAGGTAGTATTCAGCTTATCAGTATATTTTCCCGCATCACCAATCAGCATAAACTCATCGGCCATTGATGCCAGGATCTTTTCGGTAGTGTGGATGCCGCCGCCACTTTTAAGAGCGTTCAGTTGTTTATCAAACTGGTCGCATCCGTCAAAATAAATATCAAGGCGGTTTAACAGTGCCGGTGCCATTACCCTTAAGCCGTTTTTGGCAAGCATAGCGGTAGTTTTAAAAGATGACGACGTGAAGGTAACCGATGTTGCAAGTTCATCATCGGCAGCTGCCAGGGTAACCAGGTGAGCAATGGTGCTGCCGGCCCCTAAACCTATGGTTTGGTGTGGTTTAATAAATTTTAGGGCTGCTTTTGCCGCCTCAAGTTTTAAATCGTTCATAGCAAAAAAAGAAGAGTCAAGAATTAAGATTGAAAACAATAATAGCGTAATTTATACTTAATTTTAACAATTAAACTTCAAGTAAATCGCCAACTTTTGTCTTTATTTGATATTTTGCGCTTATCTTGACTCTTAATTCTTGACTCTTGTATCTTAATATATCCTTAAATTTAAATTAATATCATTGGCGTTACTTTACCCCTATAAAAAAGGCTTGTGAAACAGTATTCGGATGCTCAACTTTTATTGGAACTGCAAAGCGGTAATGATAGTGCATTTCAGGAAATTTACGAGCGTTACGCTGATAAATTGATAGCCTTTGCCCTTAAAAAAACGCAGCATGAAGATGAGGCGATGGATATGGTGCAGGAACTCTTCCTCTCGGTATGGAAAAACCGCTACACCATACAGGTAAACGGTCCACTGGAGGCTTACCTGGTTGTATCGGTAAATTACATGGCCTACAAGTGGTTCAAAAAGCAAAGCAAACAGCCTCAGTCATTAAATGATTTTATGGAGTTGCCGGATATGGCCGAGGATAGTACTGCCCAAAAACTGTCATTTGCCGAACTAAGCTTTTTAATAAACCGCGAAATTGCCGACATGCCCGAAAAAATGCGCCAGGTTTACCTGTGCAGCCGCGAACAGGATATGAACGGGCAACAAATAGCTGCAGAATTAGGTATATCGCACCAAACCGTGCGTAACCAGATTAGCAGTGCCCTGGGCCGGTTAAAGAAGACCGTTCACCATTATTATAACGTTATCCCGCCCGATAATCTGAGCGAATTTTTGCTGCTGATAATTTTTTTACGGTTGTTATAGTACACAGTCCTTCCTGCTGTCACTTGGTAAGTATAAAGGCTTATAAGTGAAAGAAAAGGAAATCAAAAAACTACTTGATAAATTTAACGAAGGCAAATGCACCGACGAAGAGTTAGCGTACTTGCAAATGCTGATGCAGGATTTAAACCGCCGGCAGGATGCGCCGCAACATGTGGGGCATTTAAAGCAGGCCCTTTGGGAAAAAATACAAGCGCAAACCGTTAACCAGCCCCGCATAACCCGTTTAAACACCGCCTGGGTAAAAGTAGCCGCTGTTGTTTTAATTACTCTTTTTGCCGGTATTTTGGGTTACCGCATGTTTACAGGCCCTAAACCAGCAGATGTAATAGCCTACCAGGTAATTACCGCGCCCAAAGGGCAGATGAAAAAAATATTATTGCCCGATAATACCCTTGTGCAACTAAACGCGGGCAGCGCCATCAGGTGCCCGGTTAAATTCGGCGCTGCCGTAAGGGAGGTAACTTTGCTAAATGGCGAAGCCTTTTTTGATGTAAAGCACGATGCTACAAAACCTTTCCTGGTACACACGGCCGGTGTTACCACACAGGTGTTAGGTACCTCATTTAATATTAAATTTTATCACGAACTGCCAACCATACAGGTGTTTGTAAACAGCGGTAAGGTTGAAGTACATGACAGGCAGCATACTTTGGGTATGTACACACCGCAGCAGCAGGTAACTTATAACAAACAAAACCAAAATTTTTCAAGACAAACCATTATAGGCGACCACGCGCTAAGCTGGATGCATGACGACCTTATTTTAGATAATGTTGAATTTAAAGAGGTAGCTGTTTACCTGCAAAACAGGTATAACGTCAATTTTAAATACGCGGGTAAAAGGCTGAGCAGGCAGCACTATTCGGTTAGGTTTTCAAATAAGTTAACCATTAACCAGGTGCTTGATATTTTGCAGTTTATTGATGGCCGTAAATACCGGCTTAACGGGGATGTAGTAAATATTAAATAATAGATATAAAAGAAAACCAATGCCTGCTACTAACAAGCACTGGCTTATTAAGTGTAACTGCCCAGACTAAAACCAGACAGGCGGTTACTAATCACTTTTAAAAACAAATGTATGGAAAAATCTTTATCCCAGATTTCAAGAAAGTTAATGACCGCAATTTTATTGCTCTTAACAATTTTCGCAACGTTGGTCCCGGGCCAATCCCTGGCCGAGCGTAAAGCATCATTGATTGACCAGCCGGTAACCGTAAAGTTTGCCGATGAAACAATGGATGCATCGCTGGAAAAATTAAAAAAGGCGATGAACAATGTAGCCTTCAATTACAAATTAGATGATGTGGCGGTAGTAAAAGTAAAAGCGAGCACTTTTATAGGCAAGCCTTTAAAAGATGTATTAAATGCTTTAACCAGCAACACCCAGCTGGAGTACCGCGAAAAATACAACACCATCATTATCTCGCGTAAAAAAGTGGTAAAAGTGCCGGCAAAAGTAGTGATAACCGGTACCGTGAGCGATAAAGAGGGCCCTCTTGCAGGCGTTGCCATTCGCAGTAAAACCTCGCAGACAGGCACCTCAACAGATGTTAACGGTGCTTTTAAAATATCGGTTGAGCAGGGCGAGGTACTGGTTTTTTCGTTTATCGGTTACAAAAACCAGGAGGTAGTTGCCGATCATTCGCCGCTTGATGTTATTTTAAGTGCAGATATAACCGGCTTGTCGGCAGTAGTGGTGGTTGGATATGGTACCCAAAAAAAATCGGATGTTACAGGTGCTATTGGTTCATTAAAGGTGTCAAATGTTAAAGATCGTTCAGTAGGTTCGGTAACCGAGATGCTACAAGGCCAAATAGCCGGTGTTACCGTTTTAAATGAGGGCGGCGACCCCACATCGGGCCCAAGCATCCGGTTGCGCGGGCAGAGCTCTTTCAACAACGAAGGCCCGTTAACCGTAGTTGACGGAACTATCTACAACGGCGGCCCGATAGACCCAAATGATATCGAATCAATCGACGTATTGAAAGATTCATATGCTGCTATTTACGGTGCCAAAGCTGCCGGCGGTGTAATATTGATAACTACCAAACGTGGTAAACAAGGTAAAACCAATTTAGATATTTCGGTAAAAGGAGGGAATCAAAATGCGCTCAAGATATTGCAGGCCCTGAACGCTGCCGAATATGCTGATGCTATCAATAACGCCTATGATAATGCAGGCAAAACCCGCCTGCCGGCTTTTGATGCCACTGTAAACCCGGATTCGCGCATAACCCGTACCAACTGGACTGATGCACTTTTCAGGACAGGCCATGTGCAGGATTATAGCCTTAACATTAGCGGTGGTAACGATAAATCAACGTTTTATGTATCGGGTGGTTATCGTAAAAACGACGCTATCCTTTTAAATACCAACGCGCTGCGTTACAACTTCAGGGTAAATTCTGATCACCAGGTAAAAGACTGGCTTAAAATGGGCGAAAGCATGTCGTTCTCCTATAATAACGGCCAGGGGGCTAATACCACAAGCGCTTATACAGGTGCTATATTGTCGGCCGTATTTTATCCGCCCAATGCCTCCATTTATAATGCTGATGGTAGCTTCGGCGGTGTGCCTGCTGCTTATGCAGGCTCATACGGCGATGTTATAAACCCGGTAGCTTACTTAAAACGCCTGGATAACAGCGATGCGGTTACGAGCTTCACTATAAATCCTTACGTAGAAGTAAGTTTGTTTAAAGGATTAAAATTCCGCTCGAATCTTGGAATCACCAAAAATCTGGAGACTATTAAAAACTTTAGCACCAGGGTATTGGAGCCCGGAAAAAAGTTTTTTGATAACTTCCTGTTCCAGGAGCAAAATAATTCAAGAACAATACTTGCTGAGCAAACCTTAAACTTCGACAGAACATTTGGCACCGACCACCACGTAACCGCTTTGGCAGGCTACACCTACCAGAATGACACCCAGGAATTTTTTAGTGTAAATACCGATAATTACCTGAGCGAAGATCCGGCATATAGGTACATTATAAATGGTACCTTAAATCCAACAGGTGTTCCTTTGCAGGGTAATAAGAATGAGGCCGCGCTGATATCGTATTTAGGCAGGGTTGGTTATGATTACAAGGGCAAGTATTTTATTAATGCCATCATCCGCCGCGATGCTTCGTCAATTATAGGTAATGCAAAGCGAACTCAAAATTACCCTGGAGTATCAGGTGGCTGGTTGATCAGTAAAGAGCCGTTTTTCCCAGTTGATGGGTTGGTTTCATTTGCCAAGTTGAGGGCAAGTTATGGTCAGTCTGGTAACCTGGCGGGCTTACCCAATTTCCCTACATCAGTATCGTTAACCAAAACTTCTGGTTACCTGGGCAGCCCGGCCGCTGTTATAACCGGATCGGCGGTTGATGGTATAGCCAATAAAGGTATAGGCTGGGAAAAAGCAACCCAAACAGATATCGGTTTCGATTTAGGTTTACTAAATGGACAGCTAAATATAACCGGTGATGCATTTATTAAAAAAAACACCCAGTTTATATTTCAGCCACCGGTAGCGGCAGTTTTTGGCGTATCTAATCCGCCATTTGTAAACGGCGGCGAAATCCAGAATAAGGGTATCGAGCTATCGGTTAAGTACCAGAACAGTATTGGCCAGCTGCATTATAACCTTGCTGCCAACGGATCATATATAAAGAACAAGATCCAGGATATTTTGCCAGGGCAGCAAACAATTTTATCAAATCCAACGGTAAGGGATAACCTGGTTCCGGTTCAATTGCAGCAGGGATATTCGTTGTACTCTTTCTTCGGGTACAAAACCGCGGGTTTATTCCAAACCCAGGATGAGGTTAACAACTACAAGAATGCATCGGGCGCGCTTATCCAGCCAAATGCAAAACCGGGCGATATTAAGTTTCTTGATTTGAATGGCGATGGAAAACTTTCCGATGCCGATAAAACCTACATGGGTACACCCTTTCCTAAATTCAACTACGGCTTTACCGCCAACTTTAGCTATGGCAACTTTGATCTGAGCGTATTTTTACAGGGCATTGCCGGCAACAAAATTTTCAATGCGGTTAAGTACACCGGTTTAAATGCATCTATCCAAAACTACAACCTGCTGTCGGATGCTAAAAACGCCTGGAGTCCTACACATACCAACACCAGCATACCAAGGCTTTCGGCCAGTGATGCTAACGGCAACTTTGGTAACGTATCTGATTTTTATGTCGAAAATGGCTCATACATGCGTATCAAAAACGTAACGCTGGGTTACACCCTGCCAAAAACATTGATGACCAAAATAGGCGTTCGCAGCGCAAGGGTTTTTGCCAACGCGCAAAACCTGGCCACGTTTACCAAATACTCGGGCCTTGATCCGGAAGTTGGTATCAACCAAAATGGGGTCGATTTAGGTTTGTACCCACAATCACGGATCATTTTAATAGGTATTAACGTAGGCTTATAACAACAAGGTATTTAGAGAATTAAGGAGATAATTAAGATGAAATTTAAAAATATAGTTAAAGGCTTGTTAAGTATAATGGTAATTATACTTGCGCAAAGCTGTAATAAAAGTACGTTAGATAATATTAAACCTACCGGTACACCAACAAGCACCAATTTTTGGAAAAACGCCAGTGATGCCCAGGCGGCAGCTAATGGTCTTTACGAAAAACAGAGCAACAGCGAGGATATGTACGGCCGCGGTTTCTTTTGGTTTATAAATGCCAGCGACGACATGGTGGTTGGCCGTACATCTGCCGATAGGGAAAATATCAAAAACTTTGTTTGTACCGGTAACGAAAGCAGTATTTATGCACCATGGTCGTTACATTTTGTGGTGATGAAAAGGGCAAATGATGTAATAGCCAATGTGCCCGGCATCACCATGGATCAGGCTACCAAGAACTTTATATTAGGGCAGGCTTACCTTGTACACGCTGTGATGCACCTGGAGATTGCCGATTTATATGGTACTGATAAACAAGGCGCACCACTACAAAACCGCGCTAACCCAATCGCGTTTCCTGTACAATTAGCTTCAGTTAAAGATAACTATGCGTACATTGAAGCTGATTTGAAGAAAGCTGCTTCATTGTTACCCTACTTTGATCAGCTTGCGGCAACCGATAAGGGCAGGGCGCATAAAACAGCCGCATGGGCTTACCTTGCTAAAACTTACCTGCATGCAAAAGATTATGCCAATGCCGAAAAATATGCCGACTCGGTTATTTTAAGCGGCAAACATGCTTTGTTGGCCAATTACGCCGATGTATTTAAAATAGCCAATAACTATAGTTCAGAGTACATTTGGTCGGTTGCCAGTAATTTAAACGGACAAAGTATTTTGCCGGGCGCCATGCTGGAGAATAAAGGCTGGGGATTATATAACGGCTTTGGTTACTATCAACCCACAAAGGAACTGGTTGACGAGTTTGAAACCGGCGATAAAAGGCTGGCAACAACCATTCTTAAAAACGGTGATACTTTCCAGTATTTTGGCCAAACGTATACTTATCCAATTGGCGGCAAAAGCAACAGCTTAACCGGTTACCAGTTTAATAAATACATGGAGCCATTTAGCTATGCCGGTGGTATTCACGTAAGCCCTAACGGCGATGAGCCATCGACAGACTTAAACGTACCGTTATTACGCTATGCCGAAATTTTGCTGATTAAGGCCGAGGCGCAAATTATGCAGGGTAAAAATGGCGATGCAGCTTTAAACATGGTACGTGTACGTGCAGGCCTTGCACCAAAATCGGGCGCTACCATTGCCGATTTGAAACATGAGCGCCGTGTTGAACTGGCAGGCGAGTGGAGCGACCGCAATTTTGACCTGGTACGCTGGGGTGATGCACAGGCCACTTATGCCAAGCCATTGCATGGTGCCAATGGATCGGTAGTTTGGAAAGCGCGTAACTTTGACCCGGCAAKGGATAATGTATGGCCTATCCCACCTAAAGATATCCAGATAAGCCAGGGGCAGCTTAAACAAAATGCCGGCTGGTAAATAAATTTATACCTTTAAAACCGGGCATTGCCCGGTTTTTTACATTGCAATTATTTGAAGATAATAAGTAGCACCCGCCGGGCCACATCATAATTAGGGAAAGCAAACATACAAGTACAAACCCAACAATGAAACGACCATTCTATATTATAATCAATGTTATTTACCAGGTTATAATATGCTGGGTGCTGGTTGTTTTGAATGCATATTATAACGATCTGATCATTCCCGAAAGTTTAGCGCATTCATCTGGGAAGGTTTGGTTGAAGGTACTCATAGCGCTGGCAGAAGGGGCGATACTCATATCAGCCGCCTATGTGGGTAATCGGGTTTCTTTAAATAATACAGACGACGGAGTAACTCCAAAAAGTATAGCGAACAGCACCTGTAAAATGCGGTTAATCGTCACAACGTGTTTTATGATAGCGGTAATCTTAAGCTTAATTAACAGTGAAAGTTTATCTCACCTAAAGGTATCCGGGTATGCCAGGGTCAGCTAAAACAAAATGCGGATTGGTAATTTAATAATACAAACTTTAAAACCGGGCAATGCTTGGTTTTTATATTTACAGCATCATGATAAAAATAATTAGGACAGCAGCAATGTTGGCGCTGCTTGCGGGTTTACGCATTACTGCCCACGCGCAAATTAAGGCTTATACCGTGGCCGATGCGCACTCGCATAATGATTATAAAAACAATATTCCCTTCTATAGGGCCTATGAAAAAGGTTTTGGATCAATTGAGGCCGATGTTTATGCGGTAAACGGCCAACTGATGGTAGCACACGATAAAAAGGAGATCAGCGCCAAACGCTCATTAAAAATCCTTTATATCGATCCGCTAATAGAGAAATTTAACCGCGATCCGCAAAGACACCTGAGGCTGCTTATCGAAATAAAAGAAGATTATAAAGCCATATTGCCCTTGGTGATCAGCGAACTTAAACCATTAGAAAAATATTTTGCCTATGATGGGCACCCTGGCAGGTTATCTATTGTGATGACGGGAGCCGTGCCTCCGCCAGTTGTTATGCCGAACTACCCCGACTGGATTTCATTTGATGTTGACCATTTAGATGGATTTACGCCTATGCAATGGAAAAAAATTGGATTGGTGAGCTTCCCGTTAAGCAAATATGTGCATTGGAATGGCAAGGGTGTATTTAATGCCGACGAAATTAAAAGAATAAGAGGTGGTATCGACAGTGTTCATAATGCCGGCAAAAAAGTTCGTTTTTACGAAACTCCCGATACCAAAAGCAGCTGGCTGGCCATGTTACGTTTGGGCGTTGATGTTATAGGTACTGATGACATAGAAGGACTGGGCAATTTTTTAAACAGGAAAGAGAAATCTGAATACACAGCTCCTGAGCCTTATGTTATCTATCACCCCAGCTATAAATCAGATGGCGAGGTTAAAAAGGTTAAAAACATCATTTTATGTATAGGCGATGGCATGGGCTTATCGCAATTATATGCTACCTATAGTGCCAACAGGGGGCAGCTTAATATATTCCAAATGCTTAACATGGGCTTTTCGGTTACTTATTCGGCTGATGCTTATATCACCGATTCGGCTGCAGGTGCTACCGCGTTTGCATCAGGCCAAAAAACAAACGACCGGGCCATAGGCGTTGATCCGGACGGTAAACCTTTACGCTCACTGGCCGACTATAGCGCCGATGCCGGAAAGAAGACGGCCGATATTGCAGTTTGCGAGCTAACGGATGCAACCCCCGCTGCCTTCTACGCACATGATGCTGAGCGAAGCCACTCCGGGGCCATAGCCAATCAAATAGTATCATCGCCCGTTGATATATTTTTAGGCTCGGCTTATAAAGATTTTACCCAGCCGGTAAATGGACAAACGCCTATTGACAAAATGAAACAACGCGGGTATACCGTTATCCGAAATTTTGACGATTTTTTAAATACACCTGCAACAAAGATCCTGGCATTAATGGACGATAGTGTAACCAGGCCCAAAATGGATGGCCAGGGAAACTATTTGCCACTGGCATTTAAAAAAGTAGCCCAAACTTTTAAGAATGCGCCAAACGGATTTTTTATGATGATCGAAGGATCGCAGATTGATCATGGCGGGCATAGCAATAATTTGAAACAGGTAATTACCGAAAATAGCGATTTTGACAGGATGGTTGGTGATGCCCTGCGCTTTGCCGACGAAGATGGCGAAACACTGGTTATTGTTACTGCCGATCATGAAACAGGCGGTTTAACGCTGCTGGACGGCAATATCGGCAAAGGATACGTTTTGGGCGACTTTAGCACTAATGACCATACCGGAACACCCGTACCCATATTTGCCTACGGCCCGCACTCGCTTGATTTTAGAGGCGTTTTCAACAACACCGAAATTTTTAATAAGCTGAAGGCTTTGATAAAATAAGAGATTGTTTATAACAAATAAGAAAAGCCGCTGCATATGTAATAATGCAGCGGCTTTTTTATGATAATTATTCGGCAAATGTTAAACAGTGGCTGTTTGCGTCTGGGTGTCGCTTCCATTAGTAGCAGCAACAACGTTAACCGGTGGTACTTCGCAATGGAAACCAAACAGGCAGCGGTCTTTTATCATGGCGGCTACCTCGTTGGGTACATACTCTTCCCAGCCGGCAGCGCCTTGTTTTATCAGTTGGAGTACTTTATCGGTATCAACATGCAGGTTGCCCTCGTTATAGTGCCGTATGTCTTCAATCTTATTATTGGCAATCAGGTAGCGGTATAAATCGATAAGATGTGGTGGCGGATAAAACTTAAGACAATTCCATATTACGCCGTCGCGGAGGGTAGGGTATATAAACAGTTTTACCTTACGGCTAAACAGCGTGGCGAACGATTCAAGGATGCCACCCGGAAGATCTTTGTAATGCTCTTCCGAAAAAATGTATTCCAGGTTAGGGAAGCCCAGCACCATGCCAATTTTTAACCTGGTGATTTTTGAAAGGTAGGCCACCAGCTTATAATACTCATGAAAATTACTGATCATAACCGTTTGCCCAAGCGAGCAAAGGATATCTACACGGTCCAGGAAATCTTTTTCATCAATATCGGCATTAAGGTCGGCATTTCGCTCTTTTAAAGCCTGCAGCGTAAGTTCGGTAACTACAACTACCTTTGATTTGTCAACATCGGGTTCCTGCAAAAATTGTTTAACGCCATTGTTAAGCATATCTAAATGCACGTTAATAATAGGGCGGAAACGGCCGCGGATAACCACAATGTGTTTTTTATACAACGCTTCGGTAGGCTGCATATTTTTGCCATCGGGCCCAAAAACGGCAGCGTCAGAAAAACCATATTTTACCAGGTGCAGGCTCATCAGCCGGTTGTCAACCTTGGTAAAGTCGGGCCCTTCAAAACGAATCATGTCAATCTGTATCCTGTCTCTCGATAGGTTATCCATCAGCGACAGCAAAAATACCGGTGGTATTTCGTTGTAATAAAAGCAGGCATACATCAGGTTTACACCCAAAATGCCCACAGCCTGCTGTTGCAGGTTGGTATCGTTATCCAGCAGTTTTACGTGAATAACCACATCGTTAAACGCGCTGTTTGGCGTTAGCTGAAAACGCACGCCCATCCAGCCATGACCATCGTTGGTTTTATTGTAATTTAAAGCTGATACCGTATCAGAGAAAGCGAAAAACGTAGTTGAGTCGCCACGTTGTACGGCCAAACGTTCAATCAGCAGCCCGTATTCATGGTCAAGCATCGATATTAAGCGCGCTTCGCTCACATAACGCCTTGATTGTTGTACGCCGTAAATGGCGTCGGAGAAAACCATATCATAGGCCGACATGGTTTTGGCTATAGTGCCAGATGATGCGCCGGCCTTAAAAAAATTAGCCGCAACATCCTGTCCTGCACCAATTTCGGCAAATGAGCCGTATATTTTAGGATCAAGGTTAATAGCAAGTGCCTTTTGCTTGGTCCCTATATCCTTGTTGTGAATGGCATTCATACCCTTATTCAATTATAGTTTATTGTTGCCAATATGATGATCTGAAAAGACGCCTTAAAAATACGTTTTTTTAAATTAGTTAAGATCATGTATTAGTAAAAAGGCAAAGAAACCGCTGTTGTTTTTTGATTTAGATAGCAACGCTGGCGTAAGGTTTAATAAATTGTTAACAAATGTTGAATTTGTTCATATGCAAAATCATGATATGATTACCCGGTGCTTTTTTTGTATTTTTGTTATATAAACGCATCCATCAGTTTAATAATCAAGTATTGCGCATGAAGCATAGCAGGAAAATAGCTTTGGTAGTCAATCATGTAAATGTTGAAGAAGAGGACGCTCTTGACGTTTTATTTTGGTTAGATAAGGCCCCTGCCGAAAGGCTGTCTGAAGTAAGCCGCTTGAGGAAAAACTATTTTACATGGGCTGATGGAAGCTTCCCGGAAAAGATTGAAAAAGCTGTTCATTTCAGAAAATTATGATTTTTGAACAGGATTTATACACTGTGTATACGCTACGGGTGACACACCCTGGTATGGGATGGTACACCTGGCAAAAAACTATAACCTGGCTCCAAATCCGGCAACTACTTTACTATAAGGATTGTTTTAAAGCTAATCGGGCATGATGCAAACAATATCCCCACGTTTATCGTAAAGAGTACCAGAAAATTTAATACAGGTTACTAACGGGGCCGAAACTGCTTTTTGCTACCCCTTGTAAATTTTTTGCACCCAATTCGCCTGCTTTTTATAACTTACGGCTTTGTAAATAAACCTCAATGCTTAACAGCGCAGTAACTTTTTGCGGCATACCTTATCCATACCTTAAGCTAATTATAAAGGGCTTTTTTTGTGCTGTAATTTTGTTTTTTTTGCCTGTTGCCGGTTTATATGCCGAAGGCAGTAAAGAGCTGGCCGCCAGTGGGGGATACCGCGCATACCTGTTTTCGAGCAGCACGGTTGCCAATACTTCGTTCCCGTTCCCCACTTTAGGTACAGTTAAGGTTTACGTAAAGCCCGGCGAAAGTATTTATGTGGGCTCAAGCGCCCAGGGTATTGCCGGTGGTACTATTAACTTGCGCGCGCCCGACGGTAACAACTATACCAGCGGCACAGATGCCAGCACAGGTAATATCAATAGCCGAGCGCAGGAAGTAGCTGGCCCATTGCCTAATACCGGGGGATTTACGCCATTTATAAAAACGGTAGGCGCGGGGCAGGAGGGGGTTTGGGAAATTGATTTTGTTGCCGAAAACCCCGGAACGGTATTAAACGGCAATCCGCCTACCATACCTGCCAATGCCAACTGGACACAGCCGCAGGCCGAATATATTACCGCCTTTGATGTATCGGTACGCAATGCTTCAAACTCGGGCTTTATAAATGGCAGGGTGTATACCCAGGTATTTTCGGGAATATTAGGTACGTTTAACGTGGGCTTTAACGCGATATTCCACATCCTGACCAAAGACGGATATCAATACATATTAAATAACAACGGCCAGGCCGGCAACGGCTTTACGTTTTTTGTAAATAACAAAGGGTTTAGGGGGGACGACGGAAACGCGTCGTACAAAAGCATCAACGGCCTTAGCGCCAACGTTAACGTGCAAGACCCGCGCGTGGCCGATACCCAAACAGATATCACCCAAAAAATATTTTTTAATATCCCGGCTACCGATATGCCCGCCGTAGCCAATACGCCGGGATCGGCAACAACATGGCTTTTAAATACGCCCGTAGTGCCGGCAATAAGTAACGTTACTTTCACTGGTGCCGAAGGAACTATTGGCAAGGCCGGAACCAATCCGTTGGGCGGCAACTTTAACTTTAACATAACCGGGAACGGTAATTATGTAATTGGTATTGATATAAACCATAACGGTTTGTATACCGATGCCATCGACCGTAAATTAACCGGGCAGGCAACCACCGGCGGTAACCAGGTATATTGGAACGGGCTTGATGGCCTTGGCGCCAAAGTAGCGGGTAACAGCACTTTGTCATTGCAGGTAGATATCACCATAGCCACTACCGCGGGCGAAGTCCATTTTCCGTTTTTTGATGTGGAGCGCAATGTTAACGGCCTTTTACTTACGCGCACAAACGGCACTTTTGCTCCCGATGATTCCTTGTATTGGGACGATACACCTATCAGTATTGTAGGCACACCATCAAACCCTATAAAAAACCTCACGGGCTTAAGCAGTGCTATAAACGGGCACAAATGGGGCACCACTACCAGTATAGCCACCAATGATGCCGATTTTGGGAACAATAAATCCATTGATACCTGGAGTTATATAAAAAGCAAACCGGTAACAACTTCGGTAAGCTTTGTAATGCAGGAAGCCGATCTTTCTGTAGAAAGTATAACGGCCGTGGCGGCCTGTTCGGGCCAGCCGGTAATATATAAAGTTGTGGTAAAAAATAACGGCCCTAATGATGTTACAGGTGCCGGATTCAGCTTTAGTTTTCCTAATGATATCAGTGGCTTGGTAGTAACAAGCGCTGCTACCGCCGGCAGTTCGTCAACCTCAGGCGGTGCTGTTGTGGCAAACGCATACCTCGCTAACCTGGATATAGCAAATGGTGCTGTACGCACTTTTACCATTACCGGGAATATAGCGTTGGCAACAAGCGGCAACCTTACTGTTGAGGCTGCTGTATTAAGGCCTGCTGATGTAACAGACCCGGATGCCACCAACCCGGATGCAGCTGTGCCTACCGATCCGAATAGCGAATGTGACGCTTCCCCTTCCGGCGTAGGTTGTAATAATGTTAAAACCAACACGGTAAACATTGCGCCGGGCCCAAATGCAGGTGCCGATCAAACTATATTTGAGTACGCTCCGGCTGCCATGGCAGCAACGGGTACGGGTGTATTTACACAGGCGGCAGGCGATCCGTTACCGGCAACTATTACCACCCCCGCAAGCAATACAACTACAATAACCGGACTGGATAAAGTTGGCGTATATCATTTTGTTTTTACCAACGCCAATGGTTGTGCCGATACAGTGGTGTTGAAGGTGATCCCTGCCGATTTGCAGATCCCCAATGTAATAACACCCAACAATGATGGCAAAAACGATACTTTTAAAATTGTTGGATTAGAGAGCTACCCCGGTTCGCAACTAACGGTGTATAACCGCTGGGGTAACGAGGTTTATCGTTCTGATAATTACAAAAACGATTGGAGCGGCACCGGCCTGGCCGAGGCTACTTATTTTTATGTATTGAACCGGAAAGAGCATACCGGTGAATTTACCCCGGTTAAGGGCTGGGTGTTTTTAAAACTGAGTAAATGATGCAGGGCTTTAAACTATATATCCTGGTAGCAGGCCTGGTTTTATTCACCGTAAAATTGCAGGCCCAGCAAAGCATACAGTTTAGCCAATATATGTTCAATGGCCTGGCGGTAAACCCGGCCTATGCCGGTTATAAACAGGACTGGACCCTTAACTTAAGCAGCCGTATCCAGTGGGTGGGTATTAACGACGCGCCTAAAACAGGCACAGTATCTGTTGATGGCCTTACCAACAGCACCAACCAGAATATGGGCTTAGGCTTGATAGCTACTTTCGACAAGCTTGGGCCCGAGAGTACATCATCGGTTTATGTAAACTATGCCTATAGGCTACGGCTTGATGAGGATGATACAAAACGGCTGAGTTTTGGCCTTGGCTTTGGCGCTATACAGTATCGCCTGGATGGCACTAAATTTAACGCTACTGATGATGGAGATGCCAATATACCCGCCGGAACGCAAAGCAACGTTACGCCCGATTTTCGTTTCGGGGTTTATTATTACTCGCCAACGGTATATGTTGGCGCATCGGTGTTTAACTTGCTTTCGGGTTTGGGTAACACTGTTGATCATTTGCAGCAGTATAAACAGGCCCGTACAGTTTACTTAACCGGCGGTGCAATGGTGCCGTTAAATGAAGGCATGGATATTAAACCCTCGTTGCTGATAAAAGAGGACTTTAAAGGCCCAACCAACCTGGATGTAAGCAATTATATAGTATTTAACAAAACCATTTGGATAGGCGCATCATACCGCACCGGGATAAACCTGTGGAAAAAAAGTAACCTGCAAAGCGGCCTTGATAAAACAGACGCTGTGGCGGCGATGGTGCAATTTTATGTGAGTGAAAACTTTAGGATTGGTTATTCATATGATTTTACCACAAGCAGGCTGGCAAGTTCGCAAAGTGGGTCGCATGAATTGTCGTTGAGCATTAGTTTTCCGGGCAAAAGCCCAAGGGTGGTTAGTCCGAGATATTTTTAGGCAAATGAAAAAGTTAATATTGATTGGTTTGTTGATGGCTTTGCTGGCAAAGGTTACTTTGGCGCAGGAACAGCTGTCGGTAAAACAAAGGGCCGATAAACTTTTCGATCAGTATGAATATTTCAAAAGCCTTAAAGTTTACCTTAAACTGCTTGGCCATAAGCCGGATGTAAAACTTGTTGAGCGTATTGCTACCTGTTACCGTTACATTAACCAATACCAGGATGCCGAAGATTGGTATGCCAAAGCCCTGAACGATCCTAAAGCCGCCAAACTCGATCATTATTTTTATGCAGAAGTATTGTTTCGCAACCAAAAGTTTGACATGGCCAGGCAACAGTACCAACTGTATTTTACAGATGATGCAGGCGCGTTAGCCTTAAAGCTGGCCGATGTGGATTCGGCTATGGTGTGGATGAAGCAGCCATCGCCATATAAGGTGAATAACGTTGGGGGCGTAAATACCCCATCGTCTGATTGGGGAGCCGCATACGGTGGCCAGACAACCATTATATTCACATCCGACCGCGAAACCGAAGATGGCAAAAAAGATAACCGCACCGGCAACGGCTGGTTTAAACTATATACCTACGATTTAAATACTAAAGAAACAAAACAACTGTTTTTAGATCCAGGCACAAGCAACGAGTTTAAAGATGCTTACCATGTAGGCCCCATGGTGCTGAACAATAAAGGAGACACCGCCTATATTACCGTTACTACCGAAGTTGCTGCTAAAAACTTACCGATAGACCAACGTAGCGGCAAAAATAACACCCGCCTTTATACCCGCCGCCTGCAGTTGGTTACCGCCGTGAAAAAAGATGGTGGCTGGGTTATTTCGGGCAGTTTTCCGTACAATAATGTACAGCAGTATTCTGTGGGTAACGCGGCATTGTCAAAAGATGGCAGGTTGATCTATTTCAGTTCGGATATGCAGGGCGGGCTGGGTAAAACAGATATCTGGTATTGCGAAAAACAAAGTGACGGAAGTTGGGGCAAACCTGTAAATTGTGGTAAAGCCATCAACTCCAAAGAAGAAGAAAGCTTTCCGTTTGTAGATGAAAACGGTGTGTTATACTATGCTTCCAAAGGGCTACCCGGTATGGGGGGGTACGAAATTTATGTTGCCCATGGCCAAAAAAACAATTGGGATACCCCCAAAAACCTTAAGTATCCTATCAACTCCACCAGCGACGATTTTAGCCTGATAACACGCGATGGTCAAAGCGGCTACCTGTCGTCAAACCGCGATAACGGCCAGGGTAGCGATGATATTTATGCTTTTACCCGCGTAAAGGATTCGATTTTTGTGAAACCAATAAACGGTAGCCCGCAATTAATTGTTGCCACCAGGCAACCAGGATCATCCGATTCACCCGATCCACTTTCAGGGGCATCCCGTCCCGATTTCAACATCCGGCCCATTTATTATGATTTGGATAAATCATTCATCCGGCCCGATGCAGCGGCCGAACTGGATAAGGTGGCAGGCATTTTAAAGCAATATCCAGCACTAAAAATAGAATTGGCATCCTATTGCGATTCAAGGGCATCATATTTATACAACCTTGCGTTATCTCAGCGCAGGGCCAAATCTGCCGTAACTTACCTGGTAAAAAAAGGCATAGCCCCAACCCGCATGGTAGCCAAAGGCTACAGCGAAAGTAACCTGGTAAACCAATGCGCCGACAAGGTTAAATGTTCGGAAACCGATCATCAGCTAAACAGGAGAACAGAAATTAAAGTAGTTTCGGGTAGCAATTGATTATAAGTTTATATAGTTATGGCTGAGTATGAAAATGTATAATCAGCCACAAGTGTGTTTAAAACGTGAGTTATGGCTGAGTATGTTATTTAGTGCTTGGCGCACCTATTATAAGTAAAACGGAATCTGCTTTAATTCACACTGTTTTTTCATTTTGATATTACCACCCTTTCAAAATGATAGGTTTTTTAAATGCCCAAATGCATCAGCCCTGTCAAATTAGTCGGTTTAAAGTGGTTTTGCTGCTATTAAGCATTTTAAGCGTTTTTTGGCATGCCTATAGTATATAGGCTGTAATTGATAACACATTAAAAAATTAAGTCATGACATCATTTTATATCGTACTGGAAGTAATAGCCTTTATTGCAGTAATTGTAATACCAATGGCCGGCCCAAAAGCAAAGAAAAATTTACCTGTTGCAACTACCAGCAACCTGGCGGTTAACAACGAGGGTTACCTGGAGCCAATTCCTGCAAACCAGCAAGATCATCATCCGGTGCATTAATTGTTAAAACCACTTAAATTGAAAATAAAAGCCTTTCTGCATAAAAGGCTTTTTAAATAGGTATGCAGCTTTACTTATTACCATAAAATGTTTATCTCTTTTCTGTTTATGAAATTTATAGGATAATATTGCCGGTAAATACTAAACAAGATTTGTATTGACCGCTTATGATGAATTGGGAAACTTTACTATCGGCCAAGCGCTGGGGATACGAGGATAAATATGTTGCAAGCCAGGTTGATGCCCGGTCGGAGTTTCAGCGGGATTATGACCGTATTATATTTTCGTCGCCTTTCAGGAGGCTGCAAAATAAAACCCAGGTATTTCCTTTACCAGGGAGTATTTTTGTGCACAACAGGCTTACCCATAGCTTAGAAGTGGCCAGTGTTGGCAAATCATTAGGCCGCATCTTTTATAACAAGCTTAAAGAAGAAGATACTGGGATTGATGCCCGCCTGCCGCTGATGAGTGATATCGACACCATTATTTCGGCGGCATGCCTTGCGCATGACCTGGGCAACCCGGCATTTGGCCACTCGGGCGAAGCCGCAATATCACATTATTTTATTGAGGGTGACGGTGCAGGCTATCAAAAAAATATACCTGCTGAGCAATGGGCCGATTTGATCAATTTTGAAGGTAACGCCAATGCTTTGCGCATCCTTACCCATTCTTATTCGGGCAAGGGGAACGGAAGCTTCGCGCTTACTTATGCTACCATAGCGGCTATTGCCAAATATCCCTGCGCTTCTATCGTAGGCGGAAATAAAGCAAATATCCATACTAAAAAATATGGGTTCTTCCAGTCGGAACAGGCCGGATTTAGGAAAATAGCCGACGAACTGGGACTAAACAAAGTGCAGGACAATCCGCCTATTTACAAGCGCCATCCACTCGTTTACCTGGTAGAAGCTGCCGACGATATCTGCTATAATATTATTGACATTGAGGATGCTCATCGCCTCAAGATATTATCCTATGATGAAATTGAAGCCCTGTTGCTGCCTTTATGTAACGACCCGAAAATGAAGGCGCGACTTGATGATATTGACGATGACGACGCAAAGGTTGGTTACCTGCGTGCAAGGTCTATAAACACGCTGATACAGCAATGTTCCAAGCTGTTTTACAATCAGCAGCAAAACATCCTTGCCGGCAATTTCAATACATCGCTGATAGATATGATAGAAGAGCCCTATCGTACCATCATGAAAAACATCGAAACGTTGTCGGTAAAAAAGATATACAATTACTCGTCGGTTGTGCAGATAGAAGTAGCCGGTTATAAAGTTATGGGTGGCATACTGGAAGAGTTTATACCGGCTTACCTGCAAAATTCATCCAAGTATCACAAAAAACTGGTAGAGCTTATCCCCAAACAGTTTTTAACCAAAAATCAGGATGATTACTCTAAAATTCAAACCGTACTTGATTTTGTTTCTGGGATGACAGATTTGTATGCGGTGGAGTTGTTCAGGAAAATTAAGGGAATCTCTTTCCCAACATTGAGTTGATGGAATAAACACAATCCCACAAATCGTATCAACTTTTCGCCAAAAACAATCAAATGTAGTTAGGGAGTAAACGGGCTTGTCATTTTAGCATAATTTTAGCGTCAGTATTAATCATGCAGGCTATTAATGATCTGTGTGCTTTCCGCCTATATTATGAACTTAAAAAAAATCCTTTGCTTAGCAGCAATGACTATGCCCTCGTTGCTGATTGCCCAACAATGGCAACCCAAAAAAGCGGTACTCATGACCCGGTTTGCTAAAGATGTGAACCCGAACAGTGTTTTGCCTGAATATCCGCGTCCGCAGTTTGCCCGCGTAAAATGGCTTAACCTTAACGGCATTTGGCAGTACCAGCCCGGTGCTGCCGGCGACGCTTTACCAAAAGGCAAGCTCAGCAAAACAATCCTGGTACCATTCCCGGTGGAATCGGCGCTATCGGGTGTAATGGAACACCATGACCGGCTTTGGTATCGTCGCAAGTTTACAGTCCCTGCGGCTTGGAAAGGTCAGCATATCCTGTTGCACTTTGGCGCGGTTGACTATGAATCGGAAGTGTTTGTAAACGGAAAAAGTTTTGGTGTGCATAAGGGCGGATACGACCCATTTAGCTACGATATTACATCTGCCATAACAGGCGCTGGTCCGCAGGAAATTACCGTAAGGGTTTTTGATGCTACAGATGATGCCGGCGAACCACGTGGTAAGCAAAGCCTGCACCCGCAGGGCATTATGTATACACCAACTACCGGTATCTGGCAAACGGTGTGGCTGGAGCCCGTGCCGGTAACAAATATTAACGATATCAGGATAACCCCGGATATTGATAAATCGGTTGTAAAACTTACTGTAAGCACGGCAGCAAAAGCAGCAGAATACACCGTAGCCATTAAAGTAAAGGATGGTGTTAAAGTAGTACAAACTTACATCGGCAAAGCGGGCCAGGAATTAAGTGTGCCGGTAAAGAATGCTAAATTATGGTCGCCGGATTCGCCGTTCCTTTATAATTTAGATATCAGCCTGCAAAAAGATGGCAAAAGCGTCGATATGGTTTCCAGCTACTTCGGGATGCGGAAGATATCGGTGGGCGATGAGGATGGTTACAAAAAACTGTTCCTGAACAATAAATTCCTTTTCCAGACAGGCCCGCTTGACCAGGGTTTCTGGCCCGATGGTATTTATACCGCGCCTACTGATGCTGCCATCAAAAACGATTTGCAGATGATTAAAAACTATGGCTTTAACATGGTGCGGAAGCACATTAAGGTTGAGCCATACCGGTGGTACTACTGGGCCGATAAACTGGGCCTCATGGTTTGGCAGGATATGCCGTCTGAAAACTCGTACACAGACCATACGCCGCCTATTGATTCAGTTGCCTACGCATCTGAATTAACCCGGATGATTAAAACGCATTGGAACACGCCGAGTATAGTAACCTGGGTAGTGTTTAACGAAGCACAGGGGCAGCATAACACGGCCGGTTTAGTAAATATGGTGCGCAAGCTCGACGATTCGCGGCTTATTAACCAGGCCAGTGGCGGTAACCATTTTGGTGTTGGCGATTTTATGGATATCCACAGCTACCCGCCGCCAGCGGTGCCCGAAAGTAAAACCCAGGTTTTGGCCTGTGGCGAGTATGGCGGTATCGGGTACATAATTCCGGGCCATATCTGGAAATCGGGCCCAACGTATATCATGATTGACAACAAAAAAGATTATACCAATTTGTACGATACCTATGCCAACGACCTGGTACTATACAAAACCAATAAAGGATTAAGTGCCGCGGTATACACCGAAATTACCGATGTTGAGGTGGAGTTAAATGGCTTGCTCACTTATGATCGCGAGGTAGATAAAGGGGGCGTAGCAAACATCAGTGCATCCAACAAAAAAATCATTAATGATCATATGTACATCAGCGATGTACTGCCATCGTCGCAAACCAACAGCCGCGATTGGAAGTATACCTTCACCAAACCTGAAGACGGCTGGTTTAATGCGCAGTACAACAATGCCGCGTGGAAATTGGGCCCCGGCGGGTTTGGTACAAGCTTTACGCCAGGTGTAAATGTGAAAACAGTTTGGAATAGCAGCGACATATGGATACGCCAGTATTTTACCCTTAATGAAATTAAGGCCATCAACAAAGACAACCTGGTGTTGTACATTCATCACGATGAAACCTGCGAGGTGTACATAAACGGCGTTAAAGCTGCAACAATTGATGGTGCCACATCCGGCTATACCGTAGCGCCAATAAGTAAAGAAGCCAAAGCCGCGCTAAACCTGAAAGGTAAAAACACCATAGCCATACATTGCCACCAAACAGTGGGCGGGCAGTATATTGATGCCGGTATTTCGCTTTTGAGTAAAACAAAACCCTGATTAATTTTTATCCTTTTGTTTAGTAACAGGCCCTTGCATATTGCAGGGGCTTTTTTGTGGAGCAATAAATAAATATGTGGCAATCATTTAGGTATTAAAAATATTATTGTTTAGCAGTAGCTAACCGTATCTTAACCCAAATAAGAGGTCTGTTCCTATTTTTTTAACAAAAACAGAGGAATGAGGCTAAAATCCGGCTAATGATTGCTAAATTGTTAGTTCAATAATTTAGTAATCC
>NZ_JBFUIA010000036.1:0-74419 GCF_056402115.1 Mucilaginibacter sp. P4_C11
TACTATTACTATTTCCCCTGTAATAACCGTAGGTTATGTTAAGTACTACTATCAATCGTCATCCGCAAGTTCAATCAGTCTAAGTTATTCTGATAAACTATCGCTCTCCATTGCCAAATTCGAAATCGATTTGTACCCTTTCATAAGCTATAGTCATAATATAAATACCATAACTTCATTTTCTACGAACGGCCTGATAAAGCGGTCTATTTTTAAAAATTATGCCAGAATCTGGATTCAAGGATACGACTTGTTTAATTCATTTAAATATAACAATAACCTAATAGGAGCATCATACACAGAAACAACAAGCTTTTCAAATATAAAGAGGTATTTTATATTCGGAGTTAGCTTCAACTTCAATAATATGAAATAAACTGGAAATGCTTAAACAATTACAAATCCATGTAGTATTTAATATAAAAAAGAAATTTAATAAAAAAATAACACCACAATCATTAATTAATATTTACAATAGTTATATTTGATAACTTATCAAATATAACTATCAAATGAAAAAAATTTATTTATTATTTAGCATTGTACTTTTAAATACAATTGCTTTCGCACAGTCATTTTCCGGACCTACCTCAGTTGCATCAGGATCAACTTTTACATTAACAGGCGTAGGAGAGTCGTATAACAACAATCGCTCGGCTGATTTTTATTACTTCACAAATATTATTTCGATTCCCAGCGATCAGATAACTTATCCAATTGCACCAGGTAATGCCGCGCAGTATATTCATATTTCATTGAACAGCGTGCAACATTACTTTGATCCTTTAAATCAGACTCCTACTACGTTTAAAATTGATGCCACGAACACTTATTACGATCCAATTACTGTAACATTTAAGATCCCAACTCAATATGCCTGGGGAAAAACTAATGGCACAGGAGGGATTACCGGCTCGGTATATGTATCATATACAGTTACTATACAACCCGTTCCAGGCACGCCTCATCCAGGAACTTTTGCAAGGCTTATAGCAACTAAAGTAAAGCAAAGCCCTACAGATACAGATCCCTATAGCGGCATATTCGATATTTCCGTGTATTTCTATCAATATTCTAACTTGACTGGGCCTCTTAATGTCAGTAATCTACCTATTAATTATCACGATGCAAATGGGAGGGGAGTACATGATTTTACGGTTAATGCCAGTGGCACACATTTCAGCATTGGACAAATTGCATTGGCTCAACGAGTTACACCACCTTTACCGACAACAGTGCCTACTGCCTCCAGCCTAGGCTTCACTCTCAATTTGGGAACAGGATATACGATTTACTATAATTAACTTTTACTATAATAAAAAAGGAGCCTTGCGATGCAAGGCTCCTTTTTTGTCGGTTAAGATTTTGAACTTATTGTACTAAAACCACCTTAATATTAATCTTTCCGGGAGCAGCTGCAAGCTTACTACCATCAGCATTTTGCGCATCAATATAAAGGCTTCCCCCCGTATAAACAGCCCGGTAAGTGACACCATCAAATACATCTGGGAGTTGTTCATAGGTGGTGCCTCCGTTGTCTGTATCTTGCAAATAAACTAAAACAGCGCCGTGTTTATCATAATAGCTATCAATTTCGGGCATCGGGATAGTGGTAGTATAAGCATTTATCCCAGTGTCAAAACTCCAGCCAGTTGTTGATGTAAAAATGGTTGTTGCACCAGGGCCGATAATTGTTTCTTTTTTGCAGGATGTAGCTGCCAATATCACTGTGCAGCAAATTAAAGTCAAGATTTTTTTCATAATGTTTCGATTGTATATACTGTAAGAACAATATAATTAAAAAAGGTTTAACGGAATCTGAGATAATTTATTTCAAAAACAGCATTAACTATTCAGTAATATATTTTTCCAGCTGCATTTTCCATAAATAATAGCCATAAGGAGTAAGGTGGATACCATCGGTAGTAGCAAGCGCGTTTAGCTTATTATCAACTAAAAAACAATCATACATACCTATATAAACCACATGGTTGGCTAAACAATAATTTGCCACCCTGCGGTTATAGACTTTTATCTTTTGGTTAAACTGGCTACTCAAAGTAGGTAATACCGATTGTACGTACAGCCTTGTTGCCGGCGAAACAGCTTTAACTAACGTGCACATTTGCACAAAGTTGTTGTAGGCATCGTTCATACTCTTGCCGTTGCGTACATCGTTTATCCCGGCTTCTAAAAATATCTTTGGCGGTTTGCGTACAATGATCCTTTCCAGGTTTTTCAGAATTTCATCAGTCTCCAACCCGGCAAAGCCCATGTTTTTCAGGTGAATGTTATCGAAGGTGCTTCTTAACGCGAAGCCCTCGGTTAAGCTTGTGCCAATAAATATAATTTCCTGTTTATCTGTTTGCGTGCTAAAAAGCGCGTTCCATTTTTGCTTTTCAAACTGATGGCGGCGCATGTAACCAAAATAAACTTTGCGATCTATAAAATAGCCCACCGTAACCAGGTTCAGTATAACCGAAACCGCAAACAGCCACTTATAGATCACCTTTTTATTTACCGGCATTACCAAATAAAACAATGAATTCCCCCATATTTATAGGCTATAAAGATACAATTTAACATCATCACCGGCCGTTTACGAGGCGCGAATAAAAGCATTTTGAAATAACTAAAATTTTAGTTTAATTTATCTATGCTAAAGACCCTTGCCTTGCTCTTGTTGCTGATACCGGGAGTTTGCGTAGCGCAAATAAAAATTACCGGCAAAGTAATTAATACTGCCGACCAAAAGCCAATTGCCAATGCCAGTGTATTTTTAAACAACACCATAGTTGGCGATAAAACTGCCGACGATGGCACTTTTACGCTCAGCAATGTAAAACCCGGCCAGTATACATTTATTGTTACTGCCATTGGTTTCGAAACTCATAGCGTTACGCTGATGGCGGGCGCGGCTAATATTGTGCTCGCTGATATTTCGCTGGCTCCAAAAACAATCATGCTGCAGGAAGTTAATATCCGGCCCGACCCAAACCGGCAACGCAATTATGCCGATTTTAAACGATTGTTCCTGGGCACTTCAGATAATGCCGCCCTGTGTAAAATCCTGAACCCCGATGTTGTGGATGTTGATTTCGACACCAAAACGATGATCCTGTCGGCCACCAGTAATGACGACTTTATCGAGGTTGAAAACAAGGCCCTGGGTTATTTGATAAAGTATAAACTTTCAAAATTCAGTTATGATGCCAAAGGCTTTTTTTATTACGAGGGACTCTCGGTATTCCAGGAAATGAAAGGAAGTAAATCGCAGCAGCGTAAGTGGGCAAAACAGCGGCAGGCAGCTTATCTTGGCTCGTCTATGCATTTTTTACGTTCGGTTATCAGCAGCCAAACAGATAAGGAAGGCTTCCAGGTTTTACGGCTTGTGCGCAAGCCCAATCCCGATTATAAAGAAGGGCGGCTGGGTAATAACAACTATAAATATAGCCAGTCGCTATACACCAAACCACCGCTGGGCCCGCCAGACTTTGCCCACCCTACCGACCAGCCCGGGTTATTTGCCATTGGCTTTCCCGACTGCCTGTATATCATCTACACCAAAAAAAGGGAAGAAACCGACCTATCTGTTTATCATCCGCTCGAGATCCCAAACCACCCGGTCACCATCCTTGCATTTGATGGACCTTATGCTTTTTTTGATAACAACGGCATTATCGCCAATCCGCACAGTATCGTATTTGAAGGCGATTGGGCCAAAAGCCGGATTGCGGAGTTGTTACCGGTGGATTATGAGCCCATGGTTGCTAAATAAATCCTATATATGGTAACCATGGGCTATGTATAAAATAAAAGTTATTGGTTAGCTTTATTCATGCTAAAACCTTTACTCTTATTACTGATTCTTCCGCTTGCTTGTTTTTCGCAAATAAAAATCACGGGCAGAATCATAAATGCCGACGATAAAAAACCGATATCAAACGTCAGTGTTTTTTTAAATAATGCTATAGTGGGTGATAAAACAGCCGACGATGGCTCTTACACCCTTAGTAACGTTAAACCAGGCCAATATGATCTGATAGTAACCATACTGGGATTTGAAACGCATAGCCAGCCGTTATCAGTTGACAGTCATCATATCGTATTGCCTAAAATCAGCATCTCGCCCAAAACAATACTACTACAGGAGGTAGCAGTAAAGCCCAATCTTAACAGGCAACGGGACCTTGGCGACTTTTTATATTACTTTTTAGGCCAATCTGATTATTCAAGACAGTGCACCATTATAAATCCGGAGGTTGTAGATGTAGAATATAATAAAAAGACAAAAACGCTAACCGCATCTACAGATGATTTTTTGATTATCGAAAATAAAGCCCTGGGATATAGGGTAAAATATAAACTCTCCAAATTCACTTATGATGCGCAGAATATCCTCTATTTTGAAGGCATATCAGTATTTGAACCATTAACAGGCACCAACGCCGATCAAACTAAATGGAAAAAAAACAGGCTTGACGCTTACAACGGCTCATCCATGCATTTTTTGAGGGCTGCCATTGCCGGAAGACTTAGCGAAGATGGTTTTAAAACTTTGAGATTAGAAAGGAGCACTGCACCTGAATATCTTCAAAAAAAAGGGATTAAGTATATCCAAACTTTATTTTTGAAAGAGCCTTTAAGTAGAAACAATTTTGTGAACCTTGCCGATAAGCCCGGCATATTTGCTTTAGGTTTTAAGGATTGTCTTTATGTGATATATACCAAAAAGCGTATAACATACGGTTATAATTTGGTTTACCTGCCTGATGGCGTGCCTCCAGATAATCCTGTAACTGTTGTCACGTTTGATGAGCCCTATGCCTTTTTTGATAACAACGGCATTATCATAAATCCTCACAGCGTGACCTATGAAGGTGATTTTGGCGTAAAGCGTATTGCAGAATTGCTGCCGGTTGATTATACACCCGAGGCCGATATTAATTAACCTCCTCCATCAAAAAACCCCGCCTGCTTGTGCAAACGGGGTTGTATTTTTAAATAAGGCTTTACTTATTTGGTTTCCTCTTCGGTTGGGGTTTTGCTTTCGCCTTTTTCGTCGATGATGGTGATCTGGCTGGTTTCTTTGTCGAAATCAACTTTCATAATATCACCTTCGCTCAATTCACCTTTCAGTATCTCTTCGGCAATTGGATCTTCCAAATATTTCTGGATAGCGCGTTTTAACGGACGTGCTCCAAATTGCGAATCGTAACCTTTTTCGGCAATGAATTCCTTAGCGGCTTCAGTAAGCTCGATTTTGTATCCCAGGCCATTTACACGGCTAAACAGGAATGCCAGTTCGATATCGATGATCTTGAATATCTCGTCTTTACCTAATGAGTTAAACACGATAACATCGTCAATACGGTTCAAAAACTCAGGGGCGAAAGCACGTTTCAAAGCGTTCTCGATAACACCTCTTGAATGTGTATCGGCCTGTAAGTTTTTAGCATTGGTGCTGAAACCTACACCTTGCCCAAAGTCTTTCAACTGGCGGGCGCCGATGTTCGATGTCATGATGATAATGGTGTTCCTGAAATCAACCTTGCGGCCCAATGAATCGGTTAGCTGGCCTTCATCCAATACCTGTAACAATATGTTGAATACATCCGGGTGAGCTTTTTCAATCTCATCCAGCAACACTACAGCATATGGTTTACGACGTACTTTTTCGGTCAGTTGGCCACCTTCTTCGTAACCTACGTAGCCCGGAGGCGCTCCTACTAAACGTGATACCGCAAATTTTTCCATGTACTCGCTCATATCAATTTGTATCAGCGCGTCTTCGGTATCAAACATAAAGCGGGCAAGCTCTTTTGCAAGTTCGGTTTTACCTACACCTGTTGGGCCTAAGAAAATGAACGAGCCAATTGGTTTTTTAGGATCTTTTAAGCCGGCACGTGTACGTTGAATGGCACGGGTTAACTTTTTGATAGCATCGTCCTGGCCAATAATTTTGCTGGCAACAGTATCTGCCATATTCAATAGCTTCTGGCTATCTGCCTGGCCTACCCTTTGTACAGGGATGCCGGTCATCATAGATACTACTTCGGCAACATTATCTTCGGTTACGGTATAACGTTTTGATTTGGTTTCGGCCTCCCAAATGGCTTTAGCCTGGTCAAGTTCGGCAATCAAATTCTTTTCGGTATCGCGTAACTGGGCAGCTTCCTCGTATTTTTGGCTTCTTACAACCTTGTTTTTCTCAATCTTAATCTGCTCAATCTTTTGCTCAATATCCAGTATATTTTGAGGCACATGGATATTGGTTAAGTGAACGCGCGACCCCGATTCGTCCAAAGCATCGATAGCCTTATCCGGTAAAAACCTATCGGTAATGTAACGGGTGGTTAAGTTAACGCAGGCATTGATAGCTTCCGGGGTGTAAGTTACACCATGGTGCTCTTCGTATTTCTCTTTAATGCGATTTAGTATCTCGATAGTTTCAACAGGGGTAGCTGGCTCAACCATTACTTTTTGGAAACGACGATCCAAAGCGCCATCTTTTTCGATGTACTGGCGGTACTCATCTAAAGTGGTTGCGCCAATGCATTGAATTTCGCCCCTTGCCAAAGCAGGTTTAAACATATTTGATGCATCAAGCGAGCCAGAGGCACCACCTGCACCAACTATAGTATGAATTTCATCAATAAATAAAATTACATCAGGAGATTTTTCCAGTTCGTTCATTACCGCCTTCATACGCTCTTCAAACTGGCCACGGTATTTTGTACCTGCTACCAATGAAGCTAAATCAAGCGTTACCACGCGTTTGTTAAACAATACACGCGATACTTTACGCTGTACAATGCGCAGTGCAAGGCCTTCGGCAATAGCCGATTTACCCACACCCGGCTCACCTATTAGTATAGGGTTGTTCTTTTTACGGCGCGACAGGATTTGCGATACACGCTCAATCTCTTTTTCGCGCCCTACAATCGGGTCAAGTTTCCCATCTTCGGCGGCACGGGTTAAATCGCGGCCAAAGTTGTCCAACACCGGTGTTTTTGATTTAATGTCAGATACCTTTTTAGGCTGGCTGAATGATTCTTCTTCTTTAAAGTCGTCATCGCCGCCGGTTGGTGATCCGGGCATTTCGTCGGTTACATCGTTTTTATGTGATTCCACTTCACCTTTAAACACCTCGTAGTTTACGTTAAACTGTACCAATATCTGCGATGCGATATTATCCTCATCGCGTAATATAGATAGCAGCAGGTGCTCGGTTCCAATTACATCACTTTTAAATATTTTGGCTTCCAGATAAGTAATTTTTAATACTTTTTCGGCTTGCTTGGTCAGGGGGATGCTGCCTATGTGTACATTGGTTCCAATGGTACCTTTAACGGCATCTTCCACAGCACGGCGAAGCTTTGCAGTATCAACGTTCAAACCTTTCAGCAATTTAATTGCTACGCCATCACCATCCCTGATGAGGCCCAGTAAAAGATGCTCTGTTCCTATATAGTCGTGCCCAAGGCGCAATGCCTCTTCTCTGCTGTATTGAATGACATCTTTAACCCTCGGCGAAAATTTAGCTTCCATATATACCTTTCAATTATTATGAACGCCGCAATCTATAAATTTTGTTTTTACAAACCCGACGCACGGTTTAACATTTATCAACAATATTGCCAACATTTAACACTTTGCAGAAACAGACATTGATATGATACGCAAGCTATTAAAGTTTGGGTTTAAACAATAATTTTTATCAAAAAATCCAACAATCACCTAATATTTTTACAATATACGAACGAAACTCACCATTTTGATACAAAAAATTCAAAATAGTTTAAACATTGTGTTAATAAATTATCACGATAGCAACAAAACAGGCATTTCGTCATAACATATGCCATAAAGGCATTAACATAATATTTACCTTGTGTTCATCTATATGTACGCAAATACAAGCAAAACAGTTGCCATTTTACTGTGTTAAACGCAATTAAATACTTACAAGTATGTATAAAGTAACATGGATTTGTATTTGGCAGTAAATATTTTTTCTGCCACCGGTTTTTTAAGCGAATCCATCAATTTTACTCATATTTGTTGCGATATTCATCCTATTCGTGCAAGACAAACCTTAAGATAAGAAAAATGTCATTTCGAACGAGGTACGAGGAGAAATCTTAAACAACTTGCCAAGTGTGCTTTGTATTTCGCAGGCATGGCGTACAAGATTTCTCCTCACCCCTGAGCACCAGGCCCCCAGGCTCGTTCGAAATGACACCTTTTTATTTTTGTTTAAACGATAGCATAACATCAGCATTTCAAATCAATTATAATGGCAGACGAAAAGATCATTTTTTCAATGGCTGGGGTTAGCAAAGTTTATCCCCCGCAAAAAACAGTATTAAAAAACATTTACCTATCGTTTTTTTATGGCGCCAAAATCGGCGTTATCGGCTTAAATGGTTCGGGTAAATCATCGTTATTAAAAATTATTGCAGGCATTGATAAAACCAATATAGGCGAGGTTGTTTTTTCGCCGGGCTATACCGTTGGTTACCTGAGCCAGGAGCCCGAGCTTGATCCTGAGAAAACCGTACGCGAAATTGTGGAAGAAGGCGTTGCCGAAACCACGGCCTTATTAAAGGAGTACGAAGAGATAAACGAAAAATTTGGCCTGGAAGAGTATTATGGCGATGCCGATAAAATGGACAAGCTGATGAACCGCCAGGGCGAATTGCAGGACCAGATTGACGCCGTAAACGCATGGGAACTGGACACCAAACTGGAACGCGCCATGGACGCCCTGCGCTGCCCGGAGCCGGATACCAAAATTTCGGTATTATCGGGAGGTGAGCGCCGCCGCGTGGCCTTGTGCCGCCTTTTATTAAAGGAACCGGATGTGTTACTGTTAGATGAGCCTACCAACCACCTGGATGCCGAATCGATAGATTGGCTGGAGCAACATTTACAACAATATAAAGGTACCGTTATAGCCGTGACGCATGATAGATATTTCCTGGATAACGTTGCCGGATGGATCCTGGAGCTTGACCGTGGAGAAGGAATCCCATGGAAGGGAAATTATTCCTCATGGTTGGATCAAAAAGCCAAACGTTTGGCCCAGGAAGATAAAACCGAAAGCAAACGCCAGAAAACCCTGGAGCGCGAACTGGAATGGGTACGCATGGGACCAAAAGGCCGCCACGCCAAATCAAAAGCACGTTTAGGCAATTACGAAAAACTGGCATCCGAAGAAACCAAGGAACGCGAAGACAAACTGGAACTGTTTATCCCCCCAGGCCCGCGTTTGGGTAATATTGTGATTGAGGCCAATGGTGTAAGTAAATCATACGGCGATAAATTATTGTTTGATAACCTGAGTTTCTCGTTACCTCCCGCAGGTATTGTGGGCATCATAGGCCCCAACGGCGCGGGTAAAACCACGTTGTTCCGCTTGATTACCGGGCAGGACCAGCCAGATGCAGGTACCTTCCGTGTAGGCCCGACGGTAGCCTTAGGTTATGTTGACCAGATGCACGACGACCTTGACCCCAACAAATCTGTTTGGGAAAACGTAACCGGCGGGCTGGAAACCATTATGGTGGGCAACAAACCCTTAAACTCGCGTGCATACGTATCCAAGTTTAACTTTAACGGCGCCGATCAGCAGAAAAAAGTAGGCGTATTATCGGGCGGTGAGCGTAACCGGGTGCACCTGTCTATCACCCTCAAAAAAGGGTCGAACGTATTGCTGCTGGATGAGCCAACCAACGATATCGACGTAAACACCTTACGTGCGCTGGAAGAAGCCCTTGAAAACTTTGGCGGCTGCGCCGTAGTGATCAGCCACGACCGCTGGTTCCTCGACCGTATTTGCACCCACATCCTTGCTTTTGAAGGCAACTCGCAGGTTTACTTCTTTGAAGGTAACTACTCCGACTACGAAGAAAACCGCAAGAAACGCTTAGGTGATGTTGCGCCGAAGAGGATTAAGTATAAGAAATTGACGGTGTAAGGAAGCCCCCTCTAAATCTCCCCCTGAAGGGGGAGACTTTTGAATTGCATAGCGAATATTCCCAGACTTACGAAGTTTTAAAAACTTCGTAAGTCTTCAAGCCAAACCTGAATCCCTTACACATCAATGAGCCAATTAAACTTTTTTATAACCCGTGACGAAACGATAAGTATATTGAACGTCCTTATCGATACAGGCGAAGTTGACATCTTTATCGGAGAATCTTTTGAGGCGGAAAAACCGGAACCCGTTACCCAAATTACAGATTCAATAGATTCCAATCGCTTTATACTCTGGCTAAAAAATGAATTTAGAGAACCGAAAGGATTTAAATTAAATCAAGGCGATAACAAAGATCGATTTATGTTTGATTATTACAAAGACCCCATCATACAATTTACCGATTGTAAAAGAACACCAACATTGATCTCGCCCGGTCGTATTTTTTATAAGGCCGGATGGGTAGAACATGAAGCACTAAGGCAGAAGCATAAAAATTGGGGCATAAGAGTATCACGTTTAATTGATAAAAGGCTCGATAAATTGAACAGCATCTGGAGAATATCTGATGATGTAAAAGATTGGGTGGTAAATGGCGGTAATTTAGAATTAGGGCCGGGTGGGAAGATTGTTTATAAAGATAACCTTACATCAATTAGGTAGGCACGGGGCAAATCAAGAACGATTAGCGCTGATCTCGATTTGCTATCTACAGAAAGTAAGTCCCTGCGCTTAAAATTAGAACTCTTCAATCAGTACTTATTTGTGAAAAAACACATTGCTCCTCTCAAACAAGTCGACAATCAACATAGTAAAATATTTTTTACTATACTATTTTTTATTGGATTGGCGTCAACCATATTTGAAATACATGTTTATCAAAAAACATTCATTCCAATATACATCCCTGTTTCCTTATATATTATTAGCGGGGTACTTTCAACACCGTTTTTTCTTAACACCCTTCGGCAAACTTTAGACGGAAGTGGATTACTCTGGCAATATGTGTTTAATACAATTTCCTGGGGAGGCGTAGTTGCCGCCCTTTTTATGGCCGTCAATTTTTACTGGGGAAAAGGAGACATATATTCTGTAACCTTGCCTATTTTACATTCAGAGCATTCCTATAGTAATAGAAATGGCTGTTATATCCTTAATATAAAAGTTGAATATGAAGAGGTGCAAAGAGATCTGGTATTTTCATGTGACACCTCAAACCTTAAAAATCTTGACATAGTCATACTCACGCTCGACAAAGGTTTACTTGGATATGATGTTATAAAAAATCAAAAGTTCTTAAAGAAGAATTAATAACTCTTCAACCCTCCGTCAAAAAAACACACTTAGTATCAATTCCTTAACTTAACTCATTAAAAAAATCCCTAACTTGCCGTTTTCTAATAAATAATACTTTAAGGCCATGACAGAGACGCTGGACATCAAGATCACCAAGACCACGCATTCCCGTTTAGCAGAAACGGATTTTGACAACTTACCTTTCGGAAAAACATTTTCTGACCACATGTTTGTGGCCGATTATGCTGATGGTGAATGGAAAAACCTGCAGGTCGTTCCCTACGGCGAGATTGGTTTAAGCCCGGCAATTTCGGCCTTACATTACGGCCAGTCATTTTTTGAAGGTTTAAAAGCCTACAAACATGCCGATGGAAAGGTTACCATTTTCCGCCCTGATAAAAACGCTATCCGTTTTAACAAATCGGCAGAAAGGCTTTGTATGCCTACCCTGCCCGAAGAAATATTTTTACAAAGTATGGCCGCCGTGGTTGACCTTGACCGCGACTGGGTGCCATCAAAACCAAACCATGCTTTATACATCCGCCCGTTCATGTTTGCTACAGACCCTTACCTGGGCGTAACGCCATCGGCAACTTACAAATACATGGTATTGTGCGGCCCGGTTGGCCCGTATTTTTCAAAAACACTGCGCGTAAAAATTGAAACCTATTACACCCGCGCTGCCGAAGGCGGTATGGGCTACGCAAAAGCTGCAGGTAACTACGGAAGTTCGATGCTGCCCGCACGCAAAGCGGCAGAAGAAGGCTTTGACCAATTGATATGGACAGATGCCAAAGAACATAAATACGTTGAAGAAATGGGTGCCGCAAACGCCATGTTTATGCTGGATGGCAAACTGATAACCGCCGAAGCAAAAGACACCATTTTAGATGGCGTAACCCGCGATACAGTTATTGCTTTGGCCAAAGAGTGGGGCATCCCGGTTGAAACCCGCAAAGTTTCGGTTGCCGAAATTATTGAAGGCGCCAAAACCGGCAAACTGACTGATGCTTTTGGCGCAGGCACAGCCGCAACCATAGCATCAGTAGGCTCTATCAGTGTTGATGGCGAGGAGTATTTCCTGAGCGATCCAAAAACACGCGAGTTTTCGCAAAAAGTATTGGCCACCCTTGATGCCATTAAATACGGCCGTGCCGAAGATACTCACAGCTGGAATTATTTGGTTGGATAATCAGGATATTGTTATAAGTTAAAAAGGTGCTCTGATAGGCACCTTTTTTGTTTGTTATCGTGCTATTACCACCCCTCATTGCGAATAATTGATTATAAAAATACGTTTTTTTTGCCAAGACTTTCGTCGTCCTCAAATCGTCAGCAGAACAGCATAGGGAGTTTTTGCAGTGTAGGGCTAAGTGCACCGGCGGCAAAATAATCCCAGCCCAGGTTTTGGCCGTTTTGCAGGGCAAAGGCCAGTGCTGCAAAGAAGCATTTCTGATGACTTGATTTTTGGTTACTTTGTATCAAGACAAAGTAACAGCCCTCCCGCGGCAATTGAGCGGGCCGATGCTGTCGTTACAACTATCTATTGGGAGTACCCAAATAGCTTTCGCTGCATAGTTTGGAGATTGCTTCGTACCTCGCAATGACGGTCTCGAGAAAGCTGTGATACCCATATATGTTATTACTGTTTTTTACAGCGTAGACTGGTGGTCACACACAATGACGATTTTATTAACCTACAAACTACAATTCCCTACCGGCTTTATCCCCTCTTTATCCTTTGTTAAAACTGGTTCACCATTTTTAAAGGTTACAATCCATATACTATCGTAATCGTCATCGAGCCAATCCATCCCTTTAACTTTAACGCCCAGGGCTTTTATTACCGGTTTAATATAGTTGTGTTCCCAAACAACCAGGATGGTGCCTTTTTTGCCTTCCAGGTCATCGGCCAGGTCTTTGGCGTCTTCCTCCTCAAACTTGGTATTAACAGGTAAGTTATATTTGCTGGCAAAGGGCGAAGCAGTCTGGAACATTCTTGCTCTTGGGGTTGTTTTACCTAGATGCAGTGCAGGTACATAAATTTGAGCGGGCAACCCAAATTTGGCTTTCAAAACTTCAGGAAGTTTAAGGGCACGATTTAGGCCTATACAGGAAAGGTTATCACCATCAGCAGGCTTCTCGGCATGCCGTATAAAAATCAGTTTAAGATTTTTGTTTTGTGCTTTAACGTTGTACGTTACCAGGCACAACAGCAATAAAACTATGGTGGGGAGTATGGCGTATCTTTTCATATAAGGCAAGATACAATTCCTGAAGTGCTGTCAAAAATTTAATCAACCGATACGGTCAATCCTTCTTGCTGAAGAATTTTACGGTATATCTCCATTTCGGTAAACGAGCCTTCCAACACTGCGCATTTGCCTTCGTTGTGTACCTTCCAGGCAATTTTCTCGGCCTGCGATTCGGAGTAATCCAGGTACTTCATCATACAATGGATCACATGGTCAAACGTGTTGAAATCATCGTTCCATAATATCAGGCGGTGAACTTCCTTAAGTCCTGCCAGTAATTCTTCGAGGGTAAATGTTTCTTCCTGTGTTTCAGTTGGCATACGTAACTACAAAATTACTCAAAAACAATAATAAAAATAGTAAAATCGTGTTCAATTCACTTAAAAACATACCCCAACGGTGTGCCTGCTACACACCGGACAATCTAAACATCATGAAAAAAATCGCTGTTTGCATTATCATCCCATTAGCAGTACAAGTTTTTGCCATTGCCACGGCAAACGCACAGGCATCAAAAAACGGCCCGACGAGGCTACAAGCCCCACCTCCAACCATAACAATAGACGGTGATGACAAAGATTGGGGCGATAGCCTGCGCTACTTTAACGAAGACCGGAAACTAAACTACGCTTTGGCTAATGACCAGGCAACCCTTTACGCCGCCATCAAAATAACCGATAAAATGGATCAGATGCGCACGCTGAATGCAGGCATCACCCTAAGCATTGATAATAAAGGTAAAAAGAAAGAAAGCTTCTCGCTCACCTTCCCCTTAGCCGAACCGGGCAGCAAACCCGATTTTGGCAAGCGCCCCGACGACAATACCGAAGTTACCCAGCAAGACCGCGACGATTTGCAGCGCGAACGCATAACCAAGCTGCGCGATATTAAGGTGGTTGGGTTTAAAGATATTGAAGGCGACATGATCACTACCTCAAATACCTACGGAATTAAAGCTGCCATTGATTATGATGCCGAAGGCAATCTCATTTATGAAATGGCCATACCGCTGAGTTTTTTTCATGCTGATGATCAATTTAAAACCGAATGGGCTTTCAATTTTAAAATAAACGGCATCCAAAAACCAAAAGGCGACGGAACGGAAAACAATGGTGAACGGCAAGGTGGCAGCATGGCCGGCAGCGGTGGTCGCGGAGGACGGGGCGGCGGTATGGGAGGTGGCGGCGGACGTGGAGGCAGAGGCGGTCGCGGAGGCGGCTTTGGCGGCGGCGGTGCCGAAGGCAGCCGCAGCGAACTATCCAAATCAACCGATTTTTGGACTAAGTTTTTTCTTAATAAAAATTAACAATTTATTACCGGGCCTGGGTTTAAACCGATCAATACCGGCTTAAACCCGGGCCTATTTTTTTAGCTGCTCCTGCATTTCCGGTATCAATTTTAATACCCACTGGTAGTACATTTTGGCAGATGGATGCAAGCCATCATTGGCCAGCAGGGTAAGATCAAACGCTGCCTGCTTTGATATAGGGGTAATATCTACATAATTAACCCCTGCCTTTTTGCTTTCATCCAGGTTGATGGCATTAAACAGGTCTATTTCGGGACCGATAACGGCATCATTGCCATTGGCAAAGGGCGTTACACCGTAATCCGGAATAGATAAAACAAATACATGCTTTTTATTGCCTCTTGCAAACTTAATGGCTATTTTTAAAACCTCCGCAAATTTCACACGGTAGTTATCTTTACTATAGCCTCCGTATTGGTCGTTAACACCAATAAGCAGGGTTACAAAATCATAAGTTTTATCATTGATAGTGCTGCTTTTAATCGCAGCTATTAGCTGGTCGGTTATCCATCCGGTGCGGGCTATAATCGTCGGTTCGGTTACTTTAAACCCTGGCAGAACGGCTGCAAGCTGATAAGGGAACGACTCTGCCGCGGTAACAGACTGCCCTATAGTATATGAATCGCCAAGTGCAAGGTAGCTCAGGGTATCAGTGGTAGTGCCCGTTACCGGTACTGTACCTGTTGAGGGCGGAATAGGCCCGCTATTACTGTTTTGCATCTGATCGGTCTTTTTTGAGCACGCTGTTAGCGCGCTTATCGAAAATAAAATTAAAAATAGTGCTTTCATGACAACATCTCCATATCAAACAATACGGAAATGTGGTGCTTAAGGATTTCTTTTACTTCATTTATATTTACCTCGTAGCCAAGTTCCTGCTGCATCGAGGTTACAGCTTTATCATCAATACCGCAAGGCACAATGTTTTTAAAATAATCAAGGTTAGGATTTACGTTAAATGCCAGCCCATGCATGGTTACCCAACGGCTGCACCGCACGCCCAAAGCGCAAATTTTGCGGGCCTTTTTGTTATCAGCATCAAACCAAACACCGGTGTAACCTGGGTAACGGCCGGCCTTTAAACCATAATCGGCAAGGGTCAATATCACAGCCTCCTCCAGCGTGCGCAGGTACAGGTGAATATCGGTAAAAAAATTATCCAGGTCCAATATCGGGTATGATACTATCTGCCCCGGACCATGATAGGTAATATCACCGCCGCGGTTAATAGTATAGTAAACCGCATGTTTTTCTTCCAGGCCGGCTTCATCCAATAGTAAATGTTCGGCTTTGCCGCTTTTGCCTAAGGTATATACATGGGGGTGTTCGCAAAAAACAAGGTAATTGAAGGTTTCGTCGGCTTCAAAGGGGTCAAATGCATCGGCAGGCACCAATGTTTTAGCTGCCTCGGCATAAGCCAGCTCGTTATTACGGTTATCAAGCTTGGTTTTTACCGTTGCAGCAAACAGGTCTTCCTGCCTGTCCCAGGCCTGCTGGTAATCTATCAGGCCCCAATCCTGGAAAAATACTTTCTTATTCTTCATCACTTATCTTCTTTTACGTAGCCAATCATATAATCAGAATATTGCATATAGCCAACTGTGTAGTCTAAATTAAGTTCATTTTTATGCAAATTGGCATTTAGCACGCCGTGGTGTTCAAAGTTAAAAGGCTCTAAAAAAATGTTATCGGCAAATGATACCTCTTTTTGCCCGTTGCATTTATAAACGGCTTCTTTGGCGCACCAGCAAACATAAAGGTGTTCTATTTTTTTATCCTCGCCAATAAAAGCAAGCTCATCTGGGCGCATAAACTTAGGGGCTATACGCTCAACTTTTTCTTTTATCTGTTCAATGTCAATGCCTACCTTATGAGTTTTACTGATCATCACCGCGGCATAATCAAACGAGTGACTCAGCGAGATATGGTATGGCAGGTTTACCAGGTAAGGTTTGCCATGTACGTCAACTTTGCAATCAATATACTCATCAGTACTCAGCATTTTACGCAACAATACGCGGGTACCCAACCAGTGAAGGTAACGCTTACTATGGCTTAGCTTTTCAACATACGCTTTCTCGGCTTCATCCAATTGCAATTGTTTATACAGGTCATCAGCCTGCTCCTCTATTTTCCAGAGTGCAAACTCAGTATCATCATCAATACGCTGCCGGTACGCTATCGCCATAAAAGTAAAATTGCAAAATCGGACGCAAACTTATGCCAAATAAATTTAATTATAATAATTGCCATATCATATTCATAAACGATTGATTTTTAATTAACTGTATACCAAATTCTATTCAACAATCAATTTCAACAATGTTTGGTTGTTTACTATTGCCTGTTGCGGTAATTAGTCATATTTTCGCCCCTCATCAAATTTTGCTATGATATTATCTGATAAGCGCATCCTCGAAGAAATAGAAAAAGGGACCATCATTATTGAACCATTTGCGCGTGAGCAACTTGGCACAAACTCCTACGATGTGCATTTGAGTAAACACCTGGCTACTTACCGCGATAGGGTACTTGATGCCAAAAAACATAACGAGATTGATGCCTTCGAGATACCTAAAGAGGGCTTTGTACTGCAGCCCAACACCCTTTACCTGGGCGTAACGGTAGAATATACCGAAACCCATAAACATGTACCCTTTTTGGAAGGAAAATCGAGCACCGGCCGCTTGGGTATTGATATACACGCCACAGCCGGCAAAGGCGATGTTGGTTTTTGCAACACCTGGACACTTGAAATATCATGCGCCCAACCCGTGCGCGTATACGCCGGCATGCCCATTGGCCAGCTGATATATTTTGTTGTTGAAGGCGAAATTGAAACCCTGTATAACACCAAAAACAACGCCAAATACAACAACCCTACCACCCGCCCGGTTGAAAGTATGATGTGGAAGAATAAGTTTTAGGACGTTGTAAGTTGGACGCGGTACGTTGTACGTGTTTTTGGCTAATTAACCTTTAGTTATAAGAAATACGTTCGCTTTTTTTTCTGACCGATTAAACCTTTACCTAAACCAACAGTCAAACCGCCAACTATCCAAAACCTTTACCCATGAAAAACAAAAACCATAACTTTAAGCTCCGTTCTTTCAACGTAAAACTTATAACGTAAAACCTAAACCGCCTGCCTCCCTTCCCGTAACACACTTGTTATAATATTATTATAATATTTTCCGTAGATTGAAAATTATTTACCTGATGAAAAACAAACGTCTTTTTACCGGTTTATTGATAACTGTTATTGCTACAGCTATATTGAGTTTTAAAGGGCCGGGCGAAGAGCTGCTGCACAAAATGGTCGACCAGCTTTATAAATGGCGGGCCGAGCATCCGCAGGAAAAAGTTTACCTGCAATTTGATAAACCAGGTTATGCCATTGGCGATGACATCTGGTTTAAAGCTTATGTAACTATCGGCAGCAAACACCAGCTCTCGGCACTAAGTGAGATTTTGAATGTAGACCTGATTGACGAAAACGACTCTGTAAAACGAAGCATCAAACTCCCGCTTATCAGCGGCCTGGCCAGCGGCGATTTTGCCCTTGCCGATTCGATGAAAGAAGGCAACTACCGCATTCGCGCTTATACCAACTGGATGCGTAACGAAAGCGATGCTTATTTTTTTGATAAAACCATCACCGTTACAAATAGCATCAGCAATAACGTTTTTACTAAAACTGCGTTTACTTATTCCACTCAAAACGGCAAACAAAAGGTAAGCGCACTTATTAGCTATAGCAACATTAACGGCGAACCTTATGTGGCTAAAGAGGTAAGCTATCACATACAACTAAACGGGAAAACCGTTTTTAAAGGCAAGGGGATTACTGATGATAAAGGCAATATTGATGCAAGCTTTATAAATACAACTAACAATTTAGCCGCCACCGGCCAAATACTAACCACCATTAAATATGCCGAGAAGAAAATGGCCGAGAAAGCCATTGCCATAAAGGCAGTATCCAACAAAATTGATGTTCAGTTTTTTCCCGAAGGCGGCAGCCTTATTAATGGGGTAAATTCAAAAATAGCATTTAAGGCTATTGGCGCCGATGGTTTGGGGGTAGATGTAAAGGGTACTATAGTAGATGAGCAAAACCAGTTAACTGCCAATTTTAATAGTACTCACCTGGGTATGGGTGTTTTCAAATTTCTGCCGACAACGGGAAAAACTTACAAGGCACACATTACCTATCCCGACGGAACTGAAGGAATATTTGATTTGCCCAAGGCGGTTGATAACGCGTACTCCTTAGCTATTGACAATTCATATGACGACAATATTTTGATTAAAATACTGCCGGGCAAAGATTTGTTAGATAGTGCTACACCTACAGCCGGGCTTTTGCTGGTAGCGCAGGTGGGCGGCGAGATTTATTACGCAGGCAACAGTGCCGATGGCGGAAAGACTTTTACCGCCGAAGTACCCAAAAGCAAATTCCCTTCGGGTATTGTGCAATTCACTTTATTTTCAGATAAGGGCGAGCCGCTAAACGAGCGCCTGGTTTTTGTAAAAAATAACGACGATTTAAAACTGTCGTTATCTGCCGATAAGAAGAAGTATGCCCCACGTGAAAAAGTGACCATTAGCCTGAACGCCAAAAACGTAGAGGATAAACCTGTAAGCGCCAGCTTCTCCGCCGCGATTGTGGATCTGTCGAAAATTTCGGTTGATGAAACGGCAGAAGAAAGCATTTTATCAAACATCCTGCTTACATCCGATTTAAAAGGTTATATCGAAAAACCAGGCTACTACTTTCACAACGCAAGCGCCCAAACCGACCTTGATGCCCTGCTCCTTACCCAGGGCTATCGCCGTTTTGAATGGAAAAAAATATTGAATGACAGTTTTAGCCCTATAGTTTACAAACCCGAAAAAACTTTACAGGTATCGGGCCATTTGAAAACTTTTGGCGGCAAGGCGGTTGTGGGTGGTAAAGTGACTTTATTCACCACATCAGGAGGCATTTTTATTCTCGATACGGTATCTGACGACAAAGGAAACTTTGTTTTTAAAGACCTGGTGTTCAGGGACAGCATTCGTTTTGTAGTACAGGCACGCACGGCCAAAGACCGCAAAAACCTGGAAATTGAGCTTGATAATATTGCCCCGCAAGCCGTTGGCAAAAACAAAAACGCACCCGATGTACAGGTAAACATCAGCGATGGACAGTCAGTGTACCTTAAAAACAGTAAAAGCAAGTTTAATGAGGATATTAAATATGGCATTGGCAACCATACCATTGTTTTAAAAGAAGTGTTTATAAAAGACGTGAAGGATAAAAAAGACCTGATTAAAAACTCTAACAATTTAAATGGTGCCGGCAATGCCGACCAGGTACTTACTTACAAGGACTTTCAAAACATGGGTGGCACGTTTACCAATGCCTTACAAATGAAAATATTTGGGGTGATTTTCAAAAATGGGGTGCCCTACTCAACCCGCAGCCAAAACCAACCCATGACCATTATGGTTGATGGCGTTGAGGTTGAAGGCGATTATTTAAATAACTTAACCACAAGTGACGTTGAAGGGGTGGAAGTTTTACGTACGATAGGCAATACGGCAATTTATGGTTTCCGTGGCGGCGGTGGCGTTTTGGTTATCACTACCAGGCGGGGCGGCGATGGCTCTGTTTACAACCGCTATGCGCCGGGTGTAGTAACCTATGCACCAAAGGGATATTATAAAGCCCGCGAATTTTATTCGCCGGCATATGACGATCCTAAAACCAATACACAGATGCAGGATTTACGCTCAACGATATACTGGAAACCTAATATTATAACGGACAAAGATGGCAATGCCACATTCTCGTTCTTTAATGCCGATGCAAAAGCCACTTACCGCATTTTAATTGAAGGGATTGATGTTGAGGGTAACCTTGGCCGGCAGGTTTTTAATTATCGGGTGGAGTAAATCGGGGTGATGGCAGCTAATTTATTGCGTATCCCTCAAATACTGAATTTATTGTTTTTTTTATGAAACTTGGCCTAACCTTCATTTTCCTGTTTACTTTATTTTGCACATTGAACAGCCTTGCCCAAACTGATTCGGCATTTTTGGCGCGCACGGTTAATTCGCTCGAAAAATATTTATTGGCAAATCCGGTAGAGAAAGTTCATCTGCACTTTGATAAACAAGGGTATATGCCCGGCGATACCATTTGGTTTAAGGCTTATGTAGTAACCGGCGAAAACCACTCCTTATCGGCAATCAGCAATGTGGTGCATGTTGAATTACTTACGGCAAAAGATTCGGTAATAAGCCGGATGGCCATGCCTTTAAGCTCGGGCATAGGCTGGGGCGATATTGCCTTGCCCGCCTTATTAAAAACGGGTAAATATCAATTAAGGGCGTATACTAATTGGATGCGTAACGATGATCCGGCATATTTCTTTAGCCAACAGATAAGCATAGGCGATTTACAAACGGTAAAGGCAAAAAAACAAAATATAACTGCTAAGCCCGATGTGCAGTTTTTCCCGGAGGGAGGCCTGCTCATTAACGGCCTGCGATCAAAAGTAGCTGTAAAGTCGGTAGATGAAAAAGGACTGGGCGAAGACCTGGAAGGATTAGTAACAGATAATGACGACAATGAAGTAGCGGAATTTAAAACCCGTCATTTGGGGATGGGGGTATTTGCTATTACACCAACAGCAGGCAAACTTTATAAAGTTAAAATAACGTGTAAAAATGGTAGCCGGTATAGCTTTGATTTACCAAAAGCACGTGACGATGGTTTTGCCATCGCCATTAATAATACACAGGCAGATAGTTTAAGTGTGCGCATAGTTGCCTCAAATAAATTATTTGAAACTCAAAAAAGCACAGGCTATTACCTGCTTGCACAATCGGGTGGTAAAATTTTTTATACAGCCGCCTTCAGGCTGGCGGCACAAAGCTTCAATACTGTTATCGATAAAAAACGTTTCCCGACGGGTATAACACGATTTACGCTATTTGCTGCTAATGGCGAGCCGCTTAACGAACGTGTAGTCTTTATCCAAAATAACGATGCGCTCAAACTCAACATAACACCGGTAAGCAAACCCTTAACAGCCAGGCAAAAGGTACAACTTAGCTTAGATGCTAAAACCGCCAATGGTAGCAATATTACCGGAAGCTTTTCGGTATCTGTGATCAACGAAGATTTTACACCTGTGGATGAATTGTCAGAAAACACGATCCTGAACAATTTGCTACTTACTTCGGATATTAAAGGGTATATCGAGCAGCCCAACTATTACTTTACTGATATAACCGATAAAACCCGGGCCGACCTGGATATTTTGATGCTTACGCAAGGTTATCGTCGTTTTGAATGGAAACAGGTTTTAGCTAATAAAGATCAACAACCGCTATTTGAAGCCGAAAAATCACTGCAGATTTCCGGATACGTAAAAACCTTAGATGGCAAACCGGTACCTAACGGCAAAGTAAAGCTGTTAACAACCAAAGCGGGCATTTTTATGTTGGATACCGTAACCAATGAAAACGGAAAATTCAGCTTTAACAGGCTTCCTGAGGATAGTGCCCGGTACGTAATACAGGCCCGCACTGATAAGGATAAAAAAAATGTAATGGTTGTGCTTGATACGCTATCCGATTATAAATCATTGATATTTAGAAATGCAACCGGCGAAAAGGATACGATAAAAGAACTAACTACCTACCAAAAGCAGGTTAAACAACAACTCAAACTAAGCTTAGATAAGCGCACTATACAGCTTAAAGAAGTAGTGATAAAAGACAAAAAGGATACGCCAAAAGACATTTTTAGCCATGCAGAACATCCCGACCAGGTGATAAACGATTTTCCGAAAGAGCCGACCGGAGAAAGCCTGAGTACTTTTTTGGGCGTACGCCTGCGTGGTATCGAGATGAGGAGCTCGGCAGAAGGCGCTTCCTTTTATACTGCACGATCTATAGCTAAATATTACCCAAACCCGCCACCAATGATGGTAAAGCTTGACGGAAGTATAATTGACCCTGCCATTTTTAGCACCGTATTACTAACAGATATTGAAAGTGCCGAAGTGATAAGAACAACCGGGCAAATGGATATGACAACAGGTGCAAGGGAAGTACTTTACCTGATTTCAAGGAAACATTCGGGCGCGGTAATCAAACCATCAACTCCCGATGTTATCACCTACCAATCAAACGGATTATACAAGGCAAGGGAGTTTTATTCGCCCAAATATGATAAGATCAATGAAAGCAACTCAAAGCCCGATTTGCGGACAACCATTTATTGGAACCCAACCGTTATTGTTGACAAAGGCACTACCGACTTTGAGTATTTTAACGCCGACACCAAGGGCACTTACCGCGTAACCGTGGAAGGAATTGATGCCGACGGTAATATGGGCAGAGTTGTATACAAATATAATGTTGAGTAAATGATGCTCCTTCAAGCCTCCGAAATCAACCCTTTTGACCACATACTTTTTTATCTATCATTTGCATATCTGAAATCTGCACATTTGCACATCATTACCTAACACTCGGGCAAGCTGATAGGTATATTAATGGCCAGCCCGCCATCTGATGTTTCTTTATATTTAGAATTCATATCCAGCGCGGTTTGCCACATTGTTCTTACTACGGCATCAAGGCTTACTTTGGCCTTTTCGGGATTGCTTTGCAGCGCTAACTGTGAGGCCGTAATGGCTTTTATGGCCCCCATGGTATTGCGCTCGATGCAGGGGATTTGCACCAGGCCGCCAATAGGGTCGCAGGTAAGGCCAAGGTGATGTTCCATGGCTATTTCGGCAGCCATGAGTACCTGTCGCTGGGTGCCGCCCAGGCATTCTGTTAACGCGGCAGCAGCCATGGCAGACGAAACGCCAATTTCGGCCTGGCAACCGCCCATTGCTGCGGATATCGTAGCCCCTTTTTTAAAGATGCTGCCAATCTCGGATGCAGTTAGTAAAAACTGGATGACCTTCTCATCGGTATTACCCTCACAAAAAACAATATAATATTGCAACACTGCCGGGATAACACCGGCAGCGCCGTTTGTAGGTGCGGTAACTACACGGCCAAATGAAGCATTTTCCTCATTCACCGCCAACGCAAAGCAGCTTACCCAATCCAATATATTTTTAAAACTATCACCCGTTTGCCGTATAGCGATAATCCACTCTTCGTAATTATTGTAAGGCCGGTTACCCAGTAGTTTGGCATTTAGTTTGAAAGCCCTGCGGGCAACATTTAATCCCCCGGGTAACTGACCGGTAGTATGACAGCCACGGTACATGCATTCTTTTAGCGCATTAAAAATATGGAGTACACCGGTACGCGTTTCATGTTCGCTACGCCAGGCCAGTTCGTTTTCCATAACCACTTCTGAAATGCGAAGGCCGGTTTTTATACACCAATGCAATAAATCGGCAGCAGTATCAATCGGGAACGGCAGATCGACCTCATGTTTTGACTGGGCTGATGCGCCGTCCTTAACCACAAACCCTCCGCCTATGGAGTAATACGTTTCGGATACAGCTTTGCCATTACTCAAAAACGCCTGAAAAGTGACAGCATTAGGGTGAAAAGGCAAACTTTCGTTAAACAAAAACAGCAGGTCGTCAATTACCGAAAATTCAATTTCTTTAACCCCACCCAATATCAATTTATGCGAAGAGGCAATATGGTCAATTTTCGGGGTAATCTGGTCAACCTCAAAAGTTACGGGATCATCTCCGCTTAGGCCCAGCAGTACGGCAATATCAGTGCCATGCCCCCTGCCTGTTTTTGCTAAAGAGCCATAAAGCAGTATTTGCACCTGGTTAACAACCGGCAGCACCTCCTGTAGTTGCAACGATAGTACAAACTGCTGGGCGGCACGCCAGGGCCCAAGGGTATGCGAGCTTGATGGCCCTATCCCTATCTTAAACATATCAAATACCGAAATTTGCTCCCTTACCATTGGCGTCAAATTTAAAAATAATAAGCTAACCAAGCTTTGTAATAAATATGATGGAGCGCTTAATTTTTGTTTAAAAAATTTATATTTTGCAACAACTAAAACTTATAAAAACACTCAAACCTTAAAAACATGGAAAACTACGATCCGTCAAATCCCGGGGCGCCTTTTATTTTTGCTATTATGGGTATCTTTATGATTCCCGGGCTTATAGCTGGTGTAATTTGCGCTATTGGTATGTGGAAGATATTTGAAAAAGCAGGCAAGCCTGGCTGGGCTTCATTAATTCCCATCTACAATTTAATTGTCTTACTAGAAATTATCGGGAAACCAATGTGGTGGTTAATTGTAATATTTTTTCCATGTACCAGTTTCATCTTTGCTATTTGGGCTTTGAATTTATTGAGTAAAAGTTTTGGGCAAAGTGAGGGCTTTACCGTTGGCATGATTCTGTTACCTTACATATTCTTCCCGATTCTGGGTTTCGGAAAGTATCAATACATAGGCCCCGCAGGTGCTGGTTTTGCGGGCTTCCAACCATATGATCCTTCAAAAGATTATCAGGATCCGTTTAATTCTAATACGCCACCGCAAGCTTAATGCTGCCTAATTATAGCACATTACCATTATTTTGCAGTCAGTTGGGTTTTATCCACTGGCTGCAAAATCATTTAATACCCTGCCCATTTAAATATTTAACGGGGATTGATTGCCCTGGCTGCGGCTTTCAGCGTTCCGTAGTTGCCCTTGTACAAGGCGATTTACATAAAAGCCTTGTATTATACCCTCCTGCCATTCCCCTCATTTTATTTTTTGCTTACGGCATCGCCGATAGTTATTTTAAACTCGACACCAAAAAGTTCGCGGTAAAAAAAATCTTGTTTATGATTGTTGGCAGTATAGTACTTATCAGTTACTGCATTAAAATGTATGGCATTTACCTACATTACAGCACATCTGCCTGAGCTACAATGTGGCTGTAATCTTTTATAATAGTTTGCAAAAACAACATATCGTTCATTTCGGCTGGCGGAGTTATCCCTAAAAGATCTTTGATGCGCTGTGCCATATTAAACACCAACACGCTGTTGCGATTTTTAATGTAGCTGTTTATTACCTCATTTATCAATTCAATATCTTTATCGTTAAGGCTGGCAGCAGCAGCAAAAACCGGCTGGTAATCATCGGCAGAGGGGCTGAAAGCTATATTATTGATTTTTGTACGTGCCTGGGTGCGGATGAGTGTAGTACCGGCAACCATATCGCCTACGCGCTGCGATTTATCAGATACGGCTACACTTATCAACCCACACAAATGCATTGTGCCGGGGAAAAAATCAATGATCCTGAACAGCCAGCGTAACAAGTATTGGCTAAACCTTGGCCGGGCTCCGTCAAGGCTTATCACTTTTATTTTCATGATGCGCTTACCAACACTTTGCCCGTTCATGGCAATTTCGCAAGCCAAATCATAAAACACGTATAGTGATGCATATATAATCACCAAAACGCCAATTAGTGCGCCTTCGGAATTTAGGATGTTTAACATCGACATCACGATCATTGCAGCAATGAATATCACTATAAACATGGCCATGTCAATCAGGTAAGCAACAATACGTTYGCCCAGGCCGGCAACTTCGTAGTCAATATCAATGTTTTGTGATGTGGTTATCCTTATAGTTTGCATATCATCAAATATAAACGCTAATTATGTTTTTTTTAGTTGTTATATATCGCATTTGTAATTATTTTAACAAAATATTTCAATGTTGGATAACTGATGCGCGAACCTCTTTTTGTAAAACAAAACGCTGCCAAATGGAGCAGCTTTGAACAATCGCCAACAGACGATCCTGATGAGCTTGCCGAAAGGTTTATCCAAATAACCGACGACCTTGCTTACGCCAAAACATTTTACCCAAAATCAAAAACCACAGCTTACCTTAACGGGCTGGCAGCTGGTTTACACCAATCCATCTACAAAAACAAAAGCGAAAAAAGCAACCGTTTCTTAACCTTTTGGAAATACGAATTGCCCATTTTGTTTAAAACCTACCAAAGGCCGCTGTTGTACTCATTTATATTTTTCATCATTTTTTGTTCTATAGGTGCCTTATCGGCAAAATATGATGAAAACTTTGTGCGCCTTATCCTGGGCGATGGATATGTAGATATGACCAATGCCAACATTGCCAAAGGCGATCCGTTTGGTGTATACAAACAAGGCGGCGAAACCCTGATGTTTCTGGCGATAGCAGCCAACAACATCTATGTATCGCTGGTTACTTTTGTAAGTGGTGTTATATTTTCTGTCGGATCAATATACTTTCTGTTCCGTAACGGGCTGATGCTGGGATCGTTTCAATATTATTTTTTCAGCAAGGGATTGGGCTTAAAATCAATCCTGGTGGTGTGGATACACGGCACTTTGGAAATTTCGGCTATCATGATAGCCGGTGCTGCAGGCATTATTTTAGGCAACAGTCTTTTGTTCCCTAAAACGTATACCCGCATGGTATCCTTAAAAAGAGGGGCTAAAGATGGCATGAAAGTAGCTATTGGCATAGTACCAATTTTAATTGTGGCCGCCTTTTTTGAAGGTTTTGTAACCCGCCATACCGAAATGCCCCTTTGGCTTAGCGTTACCATTTTAACATCGTCATTATTGTTTATCATTTGGTATGTAATTATATACCCTAATAAAATTTATAAAACCCTAAACCACAATGCAACCAAAAATTGAATTAGCTAAAACCCGCGATTTTGGCGAAATAATAAGCGACACATTTCTTTTTATTAAGCAAAACCTAAAACCCCTGCTTAAATACTTTTTCACGTTTTGCGGTATTTTTATAGTAGCAGCAACCATTAGCGCTTGCCTAATGCAGCTAAAAATGACCACTAATTTTAATAACCTTTCCAGCGGGGCCTATACTAACCAGTACGCGCCATCCTTTTTTAATTTTTTGGGAACCGAGTTTGTATTAACTATGGTGTTTACCCTATTAAGTATTACGGCCATAATAGTTACTGTTTTTTGCTATATGGCTTTGTATAAAGAAAAGGGCAACCAGGTGCCTGCAGCCGAAGAGATGTGGGGTTATATCAAATTTTATTTTCTGAAAATATTGGGCAGCTCAATATTGATCAACCTCCTGCTGGTGGTTGGTTTTGTATTTTGTTTAATCCCTGGTATATACATGTCGCCTATCCTGGCATTAGTGGCCCCCATTATGATCATGGAAAACACCAGTTTTGGCTACGCTTTTAACCGCAGCTTTGTTTTGATAAAGGAAAACTGGTGGGCAACTTTTGGCGCATTGATAGTTACCTGGATAATATTTTCAGTATGCCGCGCCATTATAGTTATTCCGGTTACCATAGTTAATGCTGTCAGTTTAGTAACACATGTTAAGGGAGGTGCCCATTTTTCTATTGTTGCCGCTGTAATTGGAGCGGCACTTCAGCAAGTGTGCCAGGTATTCATCATCATCCCTATAGTTAGCCTTTGCCTTTGCTATTTCAATTTAACCGAAAGTAAAGATGGCACCAGCCTATTAAACAGGATAAACCAAGTGGGCACCATAACGCCCGACAATGATTTACCGCTTGAAGAATATTAATATGCTGCGCCTGCTCTGCTTTATATTTTTTTCATTCGCTGTTCCCGTTCATTCAGTTAAAGGTGTTGTTCCTGTTAAAAAGAGCACTAAACCTTTGGTACTGAAGCTGGACACTCAACAGGTAAATGTGCGCCACCTGGATAGCACAGCTATTAAAGCCTTCAGCAAACTCCCCGAGTTTAAATACGATGAAGAAATACAAAAAGACCCTTCATGGTGGACTCGCTTTTGGCATTGGTTTTGGACCTGGCTTAAAAACCTGTTTAAACCAGCAAAAATTTCGGATAATAAAGTGAACCCGTTTTTCCAGGTGCTGTTATATGTACTGCAGTATCTTTTCATAGGCGCAGGGTTGGCGGCTGTGGTTTTCCTGGTTCTCAAGCTGGCTGGTATCGATTTACTGCATGTTTTCAGGCGCAAATCAATGGGGGCAAATTTACCCTACCAGGAATCATTGGAAAACATCCACGACATCAATTTTGACGACGAACTGGAGCGGGCTATCGCGCAGCATAATTACCGCCTGGCTGTACGGCTGCTGTACTTAAAATGCCTGAAACAGCTTAGCGATGCCGACCTTATTAAATGGCAGATAGATAAAACAAACAATGCCTACATTAATGAATTAACCAACCCCAATCAGCGCCAGGTATTTAAAACTCTAACCCTGCAGTTTGAATATATTTGGTATGGCGAGTTTGGCATTGATGCCTCCGTTTTTAAAAACATCAGTACATTATTTACAGATTTTAAAAAGGAGATATCATGAAGGATTTTAAAATCTACATTTCAATTGCCAGTATCCTGCTTATAGTATACCTTGTTGCGCAATACAATAAACCCAACGCTATTAACTGGCAATCAACACTTGCCAAGAATGATAAAATTCCGTTTGGTACTTATATTTTGCATAACCAGCTTGAAAAGCTTTTTCCTGACGCCGAAATTGCCAATACCAACAAATCCATTTACAACGTTTTCCACAACGATAGCCTGCAGCAGGGTAATTACATCATTATAGCCAAAAGCATAAAGCTCAATAAATTTGATTTTGACGAAATGATGAAATACGTCAAAGCGGGTAACTCGGTGTTTATGTCGGCATTTAACTGGAGTGGCTACCTTGCCGATTCGCTAAAAATTGAGTCACAGGCCGAGTATGCTAAACATAACGTATCCTTTAATTTTGTTAACGGCAAATTACGGGCTCAAAGTAGCTACCTGTTCAATCGTGATATTGCAAACCAATATTTTAGCAGTCTTGATACCGCCAAAGCAACCGTTTTGGCACAAAACTATGCTAATCACTGTACTTTTATGAGTTACAGTTTTGGCAAGGGGCACCTGTATTTATGCGCGACACCCGACTTATTTACTAACTACAGCCTTTTAACCAGGCAAGGGAACGATTTTGTCGAAAAGGCTTTCTCCTACATGCCTGCTGCCGACCATTTGTATTGGGACCAATTTCAAAATGGCGATATACCTGAAGATCTTTCGCCATTAAGGGTGTTTTTTGCTAACCCAGCTTTGCAATGGGCATACTATTTAAGCCTTTGCGGTATTTTAGTTTTCATTTTTTACGAAATGAAACGCCGCCAGCGGGTTATACCGGTAGTAGAGCCCTTACAAAATTCGACCCTGGAGTTTGTAACTGTTGTGGGGCAGGTTTATTACGAAAAACGCGACAATGCCAACATTGCCCATAAAAAAGTGATTTATTTGTTGGAGCATTTCAGAGACTATTACCGCCTTAAAACCAACAAACTTGATAACGAATTTATAGATACTTTATCAAAAAAGACGGGCGTAGCCATCGAATTTATTACCGACCTGGTGCATTCGGTGATTTTTATAGGTGCGCAACACCACGTTACCGATCATGAATTAATCAGATTAAATAAACTTATAGAGAAATTTTACAGCCAAACCGGACACAATGGAAAATGATTTTTTTGAACAACGAACTGATATGAGCAGGTTAAGCCTGGCTGTTGACCAGATAAAAGCTACACTGGGTAAAATTATTGTGGGGCAAACCGTGTCTATCGACTTGCTGATAGCCGGTATACTGGCCGATGGGCATATTTTGATTGAAGGAGTACCCGGTGTGGCTAAAACGCTTACCGCCAAACTTATTTCAAAAGCAATTGACGCCAAATACTCCCGCATTCAGTTTACGCCGGATTTGATGCCATCAGATATATTAGGTACTTCTGTATTCAACCCTAAATCAACAGAGTTTGAATTTAAGCAGGGTCCTATATTTGGCAATATCATCCTGATAGATGAAATTAACCGCGCACCTGCAAAAACACAATCGGCTTTGTTTGAGGTGATGGAAGAAAAGCAGGTTACAATTGACGGGCACACCTATAAAATGCAGGAACCCTTTACTGTATTAGCTACCCAAAACCCGGTTGAGCAGGAAGGTACCTACCGCCTGCCCGAAGCACAACTGGATAGGTTTTTATTTAAAATAGAAATTAAATACCCGTCGCTGGAAGAGGAAATAGCTATAATTACCCAACAGCATCAGCAAAAAAATACAGATCAGTTAAACAATATTACTCCTGTATTATCGGCTGGCGAAATTATATCTTTAAGGCAACAGGTACGGGCTTTGCATGTTGAGCGCAAGCTGTTGGAATTTACAGCTAAAATTGTTTTTGAAACCCGCAACCATAAATCATTATACCTGGGTGGTTCGCCAAGGGCTTCGCTGGCTATGATTAGCGCGGCTAAGGCACTGGCAGCTATTAAAGGGCGCGATTTTGTTACGCCCGATGATATTATTTACGTTGCAGCGCCTGTATTAAGGCACCGGGTAATGCTTACGCCAGATAAGGAAATGGAAGGCCTGAGCCCCGACGATGTAATTGGGCAAATTATTCAAAAAATAGAGGTACCACGATAACCCATTTTTTGTGAAAAACATTTACGGCCTGTTTTATAAAGATCTTTTTTTAACCAACCGCCTGTTTACCGGCTTGGCAATAAGCGTGGTAGCGTTTGTGCTATCATTCTTTTTCCCTTGGCTTGGTGTTATACCGGCATTGGTTTTCTGGGCGTTGGTATTGCTGTTTTTGATTGATGTGCTTATGCTTTATAAAACCGCCAAAGGCGTGTTTGCCAAGCGCCATGCCCCCGAAAGATTAAGCAACAGCGACGAAAACGAACTGGGTGTGTATGTTGAAAACTGGTACCCGTTTAATGTTAGCATCGGTATTATCGACGAGATTCCCTTTCAGTTTCAAAAACGCGATATCTGGTTTAAAACAACGTTAAAACCTCATGAACGCAAACTGATAAGCTATAGCTTGCGGCCCACCAAACGCGGCGAGTACGAATTTGGCGATATCCGGGTTTACGCCAAATCGCCATTAGGGCTCATCAGGCGGCGTTACACTTTTCAGCAGGCCGAGACATTGCCGGTATACCCGTCCTTTCTCCAGATGCGTAAATATGAGTTAATGGCTATCTCCAACCGACTCACAGATATCGGCATCAAAAAAATACGCCGTATTGGCCACAGCCTGGAGTTTGAACAGGTAAAAAATTATGTTGCCGGTGATGATTACCGCACCATTAACTGGAAAGCCACTGCCAGGCAAGGCAACCTGATGGTTAACTCCTATACCGATGAAAAATCGCAGCATGTGTATTGCGTAATAGATAAATCGAGGGCAATGAAAATGCCTTTTGAAGGCTTAAGCCTGTTGGATTATGCTATAAACGCCAGCCTGGTACTCTCAAGTGTTGCGCTCATAAAGGAGGACAAAGCCGGCTTAATTACTGCATCGGAAAAAATTGGCGCTGTTATTCCTGCTGATAGAAAATCGTCGCAATTGAATAAGATACTGGAGGTTTTGTATAAGGAGCGTACCCGCTACCTGGAAACCAATATGGAGTTATTATACAGCACCGTACGTACGGTAATAAAGCAACGCAGCCTGGTGGTATTTTTTACCAATTACGAAAGCATGAACGCCCTTAACCGGCAGTTACCCTATCTGAAACGAATAGCCAAATTTCACCTGCTGCTGGTTGTCTTTTTTGAAAACACAGAACTTAAAACCCTAAGCGAAAAACAGGCAACCGACCTGGAAGGCATCTATATAAAAACCATAGCAGAAAAGTTTGCTTATGACAAAAAACTGATTGTAAAAGAGCTGGCCAAATATGGTATCCAATCTATATTGAGTGCACCTCAAAACCTTACGATTAATACCATAAACAAGTACCTGGAGTTGAAGGCCAAGCAAAAGATTTAAGGCTATGGCGATATTTGAATTAATCAAATTGCTTATTCATGGGGTAGAATTTGCCGCCAAGCAGGCTCAAAAACACCAACCCGAACGCCAATTAGATCCTTCTTTATATACCAGGCGGGCAACAAGTATTTTGCAATACATTGATATTGCCACCAATGCCATGATAAATGATGGAAAAAAAGAAGATGAAGTTAAAACCATATTAATTAACATGGGCCTGCATGAAGATCACCTCGACGTGGTTTTAGACCGGGCACAACGTAACTATGAAAAGTGGTTTAATGAAACCCGTAGCAGGCCAACATTAACCTCCTTTGAAATATATGAGCAATTAGCCCAAAGTCCGCGACCAATCGCAAAACCCTTGGTGGACATAGTTTTCGAGCCGGGAGAAGATCACTCATTTCATTTTTGTGCTTTAATAAATGATAAGCGATACTATCACCTAAATGGAAGAAACCTGCTATATGCAGCTGCTAACCAGGCTTTAAAGAGTGCACCCATTATACTTAATGAAGATGTGGCCATAAGGCAGTCAACTTTTGCCAGGTGGGGTGGTAATGCAAATAATCCTTTTTTGCGGGTAGTAACTATCAATGACCAACGAGAAGCTATTTATCCATATTTACAAACAGATATCAAATACAATTTTTATCCCAAACAAATTATAGAGTGGAACAATGGCCATCCTGTTATAGAAGCTGAGATTGATGGCAGCCTGGACAAAGATACGCCGTTATGCTTTTTTGCCACAGATTACGCGGTTAATAAACAAAGCTACCAAAGTCAAAGTATGATTGAAGTACAGCTTTCGGCCTTTGTATTAGCGCTTTATAAATCTGGCAGAAACAACAATGATATCGACCAGCAACCCAAAGGTTTTAAGCCAAGTGAGACTTTTAGCAACAAAAGCTATTTTTCATTTGAAGGCGTAATTCTCGAAATAAAAGGAACAGCTGTTGACTCTCTATCAATAGGTTGTGTGATGGCTGTAAAATTTGCACACAACCAAATACCAGGAAAGCATCTGATCATAAATGCGTATGTATCTAACGATAATATAAAAACGGATAAAATACATAAAGGAATGCTGGTTACAGGCAGATTGTGGTTTCAAGGCGAGATTGCGTCAACAAAAGCAGCATTACAACCAATCAGACCATAATCGTTTTCCTGTCTGGCTGATCGCCCCCTGCACAGCCATGTTTAAAACCGATGCTTTACAAAAAAGTCTTAAATCTTGACTCTTATTCTTATCCCGCCTTTGGAAACGCAACCCCATTAGCACTAAAATCTTTAAATATCTTTTCCTGCAGGGCTATTTTGGCGGTTAAAAAGTTGGCTGGCTCTACCCATACATTTATGGTTATGCGTACCGAATCTATCTCCATACTGATGATGCCTACTCTCGCGGCCGGCTCTGTAAGCAGGTCGTGGTTTAAGCTAATTGCTTCATTAATGATAGCCTTTACTTTATCCAGGTCATTGGCATAAGCAATCTTAATCTCAAAATCCAACCGGCGTTTACCCTCGCGGGTTACGTTTACAATCACTTCGTTAAAAAGCTTCCCGTTAGGAATAATTACCTGCTTGTTATCGGCAGTAATTAAAACGGTGTAAAAAATCTGGATAGATACTACTTTACCATCCTGTCCCTGGGCTATTATGCTATCGTCAACCTCAAATGGCTTTAACAGCAAAATGAGTACCCCGCCTGCAAAATTTTGAAACGTACCAGAAAGGGCCAAACCAGCGGCAACGCTAAACGCGCCAATTATAGTAGTGAAAATAGTAAGCTGGAAGCCAAAAATATTAATTACCGAAATTATAAGTAATATATAAAGACTGGTAATTGTAAGACTAAGAAGAAAAGGCTGTAACGATGAGTGTACCTGCCTTTGAAGCATCCGGTTGCGTAGCCGCGACCTTAAAAATTTGATGAACCAAAGACCGACAATTAGTACTATTAACCCGAACGAGTAACGCACCCAATTATCTACTATCCATTTGTGCGTATCAATGTAAAAATCTTTTAACTCCATATATGGAGGCAAAAGTAAAAATTAATTACTTACCGTAAATGGTTATAAATAATTCGGGGCCTTTAAACAACAACCAATCTACGATGGCGCTGTGTATTTGTTTTGATTTTTGTGTTATATTTTTCATATCATCCTACGCTATTCAAATCCTGTGCCTAAGAAACTAACTTTCAGGATTGTTACGCAAAAATACAGGTTCGCTGTTAAGATAATTTTAAAAACTAATCAAATGATTAATTAATGACCATCCGTTTACGTTCAAATGACCGTAAGCGATCTTTAAAAAGCAGAAACCCTGTATACAAAAGCATACAGGGTTTCAAATAGTATATATTTTCAGACCCCCTTCAGGGGGCCGGGGGGCTATTACATCATGCCGCCCATGCCGCCGCCACCCATTGGTGGGCCGGCTGGAGCATCTTCAGGATCATCAGCCAATACAACTTCTGTTGTTAACAACATAGCTGCGATAGAAGCTGCGTTCTCTAAAGCTACACGACCAACTTTAGTTGGATCGATAACGCCCGCTGCAATCAGGTTTTCGTATTTATCAGTACGTGCATTGTAACCAAAATCACCTGTACCTTCTTTAACTTTTTGTACTACAATTGAACCTTCGATACCAGCGTTCTGGCAAATCTGACGTAATGGCTCTTCGATAGCGCGACGGATGATCTGGATACCAGTGTTCTCATCTTCGTTATCGCCTTTAAGATCAGCTAAAGCAGCTACCGCGCGGATGAAGGCAACGCCACCACCAGCAACAATACCTTCTTCAACAGCAGCACGTGTTGCGTGTAAAGCATCGTCAACACGGTCTTTTTTCTCTTTCATTTCAACTTCTGTAGCAGCACCTACGTAAAGTACAGCAACACCGCCAGATAATTTGGCTAAACGCTCCTGTAATTTTTCGCGATCGTAATCAGATGTAGTTGATTCGATTTGAGATTTGATTTGGCCAACACGACCTTTGATCTCATCGGCAGAACCAGCACCATTAATGATGGTTGTGTTATCCTTGTCGATAATGATTTTCTCGGCAGTACCTAAGTAAGTAAGGTCAGCATTTTCTAATTTGTAACCTCTTTCTTCAGAGATCAAAGTACCACCAGTAAGGATAGCGATGTCCTCTAACATAGCTTTCCTGCGATCGCCAAAGCCTGGTGCTTTAACAGCAGCAACTTTCAGTGAACCACGAATTTTGTTAACTACCAAAGTAGCCAATGCTTCGCCATCAAGATCTTCGGCAATAATTAATAATGGTTTGCCTGTTTGTACTTGTTTTTCAAGGATAGGAAGTAATTCTTTCATCGAAGAGATCTTTTTATCGTAGATCAGGATGTAAGGATTTTCTAATTCAACTTCCATTTTATCAGCATTGGTAACAAAGTACGGAGAAAGGTAACCGCGGTCAAACTGCATACCTTCTACAGTTTTAACTTCAGTTTCAGTTCCTTTTGCTTCTTCAACAGTGATAACACCATCTTTACCAACTTTAGCCATAGCCTCGGCAATTAACGAACCGATGATCTCGTCGTTATTTGCAGAAATTGCAGCAACTTGTTTGATTTTGTTATTGTCTTCGCCTACAGTTTGCGATTGAGCTTTTAAGTCCTCAACAACAGCTGCAACAGCTTTATCAATACCACGTTTTAAATCCATAGGGTTTGCACCTGCAGCTACGTTTTTAATACCTGCGGTAACAATAGCTTGTGCTAAAACGGTAGCAGTAGTAGTACCATCACCTGCAATATCAGCAGTTTTTGATGCAACTTCTTTAACCATTTGGGCACCCATGTTTTCTAAAGCATCTTTCAGTTCGATTTCTTTAGCAACAGTAACACCATCTTTAGTGATTGATGGTGAGCCGAATTTTTTATCAATAATTACGTTTCTGCCTTTAGGGCCTAATGTTACTTTAACCGCATTAGCTAAAATATCAACACCGCGTTTTAAGGCGTCGCGTGCTTCAACATTGTATTTAACTTGTTTTGCCATGATTTTAGTTTTGAATTATTGAATTACTGAATTATTGATCTGGCTGATCGCCTAATCTTTTTTTCAGCATCCAATAACTATTTTCGTTTTAACTTTTGATTGTGAGTTGAAGAATTATTGTTTGTGCCGGATAATTCAATAAATAAATAAATCCTTCAATAATTCAATAATTAGTTACAGTACCGCGTATACGTCAGATTCGCGCATAATTAAATACTCTTTTCCTTCGTAAGTAATTTCGGTACCGGCATATTTACCATATAAAACCTGGTCACCAACTTTTACTGTTAAAGGCTCATCTACTTTACCGTTACCTACTGCAACGATAGTTCCACGCTGAGGTTTTTCTTTAGCGGTATCAGGGATAATGATTCCCGAGGCGGTTTTCTCTTCGGCTGCTGCAGCCTCTACAACCACTCTGTCGCCGATTGGTTTAATGTTTAATGACATAGTTATAACTGTTTGTTTATTTAAGTTTTTCAACCACCAAATCCTCATCAATTATGCCAAGGCCGGGCAATGGCAAATATTGACATACATAACTGTTGTAATGGCAGCAAAAACGTTTTTTTACTTTTTACCCTTAACAGTATTTTAACCTGCCCGTGCCATCGTGTCAGTTAAGCAGGCCACAAAAAAACGGCTTTGGAACAATCCAAAGCCGTTTTTTTACTATTTATTAAGTGTAAGCTTATTTCGTTTTATTGGGAGTTTGCGCTGCAGGAATATTCAACGGCTGCGATACAGGTGCGGTTGATGAAGGTTTTGAAGCTTTATCAATTTGGTTTTGCAAAGGATTTGCAGTACTTGCCGAACCACCTTTGGCTACCACGTTAATGGCTAATGCCAATACCATTACGGTAATTGCCAATACCCAGGTGCCTTTTTCTAAAAAGTCGCCTGTTTTTTGAACGCCCATCAGCTGCGATGAACTTGAAAAATTAGATGACAAACCGCCGCCTTTAGGGTTTTGGATCAATACGATTAGCCCTAACAGAGCACATACAATAACAGTAAGGATAATTAAAATGTACATTTCTTTATTTATATTAATTCGTTTTCTTTTCTAATTGTTCAATTTGGTGGGCAAAGTAACGGCTTTTTTCCGGGAATTTCAACATCAATTTTTTATAAGTAGCAATCGCTTTGTGATATAGCATCTGGTCGGCATATATCTGTGCCAGGGTTTCGCTTACCAGCTCGTTTTTATCTTCCGAACTTTTTTTGGCTTTATTCTCATTATCTATCTTGTTTATTGATCGCGGTCTTATTTGTGGCTCTTCTTTAATAAACTTTTCAATAATGATATCTTCTTTGCGCTTTATCTCGGGAGCATCTGGAATGGGGGCATTTTCAAGGTCAAGAAGCGATTTATCATGAAATATATTTTCAAAATATTGCTGCTGCAATTCATCAGCAGCATGTTCCTTTTTTTCTTCGTTAGTTATCCCCAGCGGTACCTGCTGTTGTATCGGCGGCAAATATGGCTGATAGGTTGACGCGTACTCTTTACGTGTTTTATCAAGCCACCACATGAAAGAATAAGGCATCTTTTCATCATGATACTTTGATACCGTTTCGGCTTCCTGGGCACTATCTTCGGTTTTGGCAAGTACCGGAAGTTCCTCAGCTTCAACAGGTACAGGCTTGCCGGCACCTTTTTGATCGGCTATCGAATTATCAAACATAAAATAATCGGTAGCAGCAATACTGCCAATGATCCATTTTTCTGTTTCAAAATTAATATCGGCCGACTTGCTTTTAGACTCGGCAGCGGTTAATTTATCAGCAGCGACCGGCGTTTCTTCCGCGGCTTCTATCTCTTCAACAGCTTGCTCTTTGATGTCCGACGCGTTGCCGCTAAAGCTGATATCTTCGATACCTACAATTTCGTCAAAAATCTCGTCTTCAATATCTTCTTCGTTTTTGCCTTCAGCTATCTCTGGCTGTACAACGGATGGTGCAGTTTCTTCAACAGTCACCGCTGCTTCACCCCCTGTTTTATCATTTTCCAAAGATAACTCTTCAACAGCCGGCTCTTCCACCCCCCCGGTTATAGCATTGGCCTCATCTTTTATTACAGATTCAGGCTCTGGTTCCCCAACCAATGTTCCAAATTGATTTCCCGGTTCGTTGATGCCTTGCGGCTCCTCAGTTATTTCGGTGGCGGTACCTATATTAAAATAGTTTTCGCTTTCAGCGGCGGGCGGTGCATAAACGGGTGCAGCACCGTTTTTTAAACCGGCAATTTGCCCGGCCGAAACTACAGGCAGGCTCTCAGGATCATTAATAAGTTTGTGCAGCAACCGGGGATTAAAGTAAACAGCGGCGTGTTTTAAGTCGGTTCCGTTACCTGCGTGGGCAAGCATGGCCCTTAATATGCCACTTTGCGGAAACTCATCAACCAACTGCTGCAAATCATAATTATGCAACTGGCCATTATCGGCCGGATTGGCCAACAACTCCCATAATATCTCGTTTTGCCTGTTATTTAAATATTGATCCACGTGGTTGAAAGTACGAAATGCCTACCAATTAGAAAAGGCCTTGTTATAAATATCTTCGGTTAATTGCTTGGTAATATTCTGGATCAGGTTTTGTTCCTGCGATCCTATGTCACCTTTATAATCGGCAAACCTCGTCATACTTTCATCAAAGTTAATCTTTTTGTCCTTATCATAAACAAATTTCACCTTTACGGTTATGCTTAACCTGTTTGCACCGGCAATAGGTGCGGTATTAGTTGAAGTAGCCTCTATCGACACAGGAGCGATGGTGTAACCAACTATACTCCCGGACAGGGTTGCATCGGCCTCGCCACGTACCAGGCTCAACCGGCTTTGGGTACGTACACGTTCTTTTAAAGCCTCGGTAAATGTTTGGCTTAAGTTGTTTACCACCAGCGGTGCGTTATTTTCAAAAAACTGGATGTTCAGTGTTTTCAAACCGGGTGGAATAGCTTCATTACGGAGTGTATAACATGATGAAAGCAAACCTAAACTTAAAACTATAATTACAGAACCGATTATTCTTTTCATCAACCTATAAATTTAACTCTTTTATTTTTCTGTACAACGTACGCTCGGATATGCCCAGCTCATTGGCAGCCAGTTTGCGTTTCCCTTTATGTTTCTTTAAAGCCTTACGGATCAGGTCTGATTCTTTTTCAATCAGCGATAGCGATTCTTCTACCTCCTCGGCTTCGTGGGTTATGTTATACGCATCGTTACCGCCAATATTGTTGCTATTATTATTTGTATTAACGGGTTGCTGCAAAGTAAATTGTCCCTCGGGGCCGCCCGGAATTTCAATATCGCGGTACAACTGGTTAATCGTTTGTGAGTGATTGGCGTAATTGGTTGATACGCCGCCATGTTCAATAATATCGGCCACAAGCTTTTTCAGTTCAACCATATCGCGTTTCATATCAAACAGTACCTTGTACAATATATCGCGTTCCGAAAAATCTTCTTTACCCGGGTTACCTACACGCATGGGCAAATTGCGGCCGTTAGCCTCCTGTGGAATATATGTTAACAAGGTTGGCCCCGTAATAATGCGATCACGCTCCAATACAGCTAACTGCTCGGCCATATTTTTAAGCTGACGTACATTACCCGGCCAGCTATAGTTTATCAACACCTGCTGCGCCTCTTCATCCAATTGAATTGGCGGCGTACGGTATTTATCGGTAAAATCTGATGTAAATTTTCTGAACAACAGGTAAACATCCTCCTTCCTGTCTCGCAATGGCGGGATTTTTAAAGGCACCGTATTTAAACGATAGTAAAGATCTTCCCTGAACTTACCGCTTTTTACGGCATCGTAAACATCAACATTGGTAGCGGCAATAACGCGCACATTGGTTTTCTCTACCTTTGATGATCCTACTTTAATGTACTGGCCAGATTCCAGCACCCTAAGCAAACGGGCCTGGGTACCTAAAGGCATCTCGGCAATTTCATCCAAAAATATAGTACCTCCGTTTACGGTTTCAAAGTAACCCTTACGTTCGCCAACAGCACCGGTATAGGAGCCTTTTTCGTGACCAAACAATTCCGAATCGATAGTTCCTTCAGGTATAGCCCCACAGTTCACCGCGATGAAAGGCCCATGCTTACGCGGACTCATCTGGTGTATAATGTGCGAAAACACTTCTTTACCGCTCCCGCTTTCGCCGGTAATCAGCACCGAAATATCTGTAGGCGCCACCTGGTTGGCTATATTTATGGCCCGGTTAAGCAATGGCGAATTGCCAATGATACCGAAGCGTTGTTTTATTTCTTGTATTTCCATGTTTGAAAAAGAGTCAAGAATCAAGAGTCAAGAATTAAGACTTTTAACTTCCGTTTTTAAGATATACTCTCTGAACGAAAATAACATCCTTTGAACTTCAGAAACTAAATCTATACATTCCTTTAGTTTACCTACCGACCCATATTTTCTACGCTCACATATTAATAATTGTGTTTCCAATTCAAATGAAGATGAAATTGCTATCGACAAAAATTCGGCAAAATGTTTATCGGTATTTTTTCCAGATCCCTCGGCTATATTCGAGGGGATGGAACAACAACTCCTGTTTATCTGATCAATTAAATTATATCTTTCATTAGCGGGTAACTCCCTGCTAAATTCAAAAACCATATCTGTCAAATCCATTGCCTTTAGCCATATTTTCAAATTCTTAAAATTATGCCGCATATGCGCTTCGGTCTTGATTCTTGACTCTTGATTCTTGACTCTATACAACCTTCCCTATCAACGTAGCCGTAGTAGTCCTTTCAATCAAAACGTTCACGTATTGGCCGGGCTTGTAGTTGTCGGCTACAGGGAAAATCACCATGGCGTTTTGATCGCTGCGGCCACAATAATCATTTTTTGATTTTTTGGAGAAACCTTCAATCAGCACTTTTTCTGTTTTGCCAACGCGTGCCTGTGCACGGTAGTATGAGTACTCCTGCTGTTTTGCTACTATCTCGGTTAATCGTTTTTGCTTTACTTCCTCGGGGATATCATCAGCATAGCGTTTCGCGGCCAATGTTCCGGGGCGTTCGCTGTATTTAAACATGTAGGCAAAATCGTATTTCACGTAATCCATCATACTTACAGTTTCGGCGTGTTCCTCGTCGGTTTCGGTACAAAAGCCGGTTATTACATCTGTAGAAATTGCGCAATCGCCAATTATCCTGCGAATAGCGTCAATCCTGTTGATATACCAATCGCGGTCGTAAGTCCGGTTCATCAAATCAAGGATGCGGGTATTACCCGATTGTACCGGCAGGTGTATATAGTTGCAAATATTATCGTATTTGGCAATAGTATATAAAACCTCATCGGTAATATCCTTCGGATGCGACGTAGAAAAGCGCACACGCAAATCGGGATTAATGAGCGCCACCATTTCCAAAAGGTTAGCAAAATTGGTAACGGGAGCCTCACCTAAATCCTCTCCAAAGGAGAGGACTTGCTTAGCATCTCGTCCATCCTGCTCATCAGAACCCTCTCCCTTGGAGAGGGCAGGGTGAGGCGTTTTCCACTTATACGAATCCACATTCTGCCCCAACAAAGTAACCTCCCGGTATCCTTTTTCAAACAGATCGGTGCATTCGGCTACTATTGATTGCGGGTCGCGACTGCGTTCACGGCCACGGGTAAACGGTACCACGCAGAACGAACACATGTTATCGCAGCCACGCATAATAGATACAAAGGCGTTAATACCGTTGCTGTTTAAACGTACCGGGCTTATGTCCGCATAAGTTTCCTCGCGGGATAGCAATACGTTTACGGCTTTTTGGCCGCTATCAACCTGGTCTATCAGGTTAGGCAGGTCGCGGTATGCATCAGGGCCAACAACTACGTCAACCAGTTTTTCTTCTTCTAAAAATTTCGATTTCAGGCGTTCGGCCATACAGCCCAACACACCTACCACCAGGCCAGGGTTTTTAACCTTGGTAATGGCAAACTCCTTCAAGCGATTACGCACACGGGTTTCGGCATTCTCGCGGATAGAACAAGTATTTATAAATATAACATCGGCTAAATTATGATCGCCGGTGGTTTCAAAGCCCTGTTCAGACAATATGGATGCAACAATTTCGCTATCGCTAAAATTCATTGCACAGCCATAACTTTCAATATAAAGTTTACGGCCGTTATTTTTACCCGTCACCGGCTGCTCTAAAACTAAAGCCTCGCCTTGCCTGCTCTCATCATGTACCTTATCCGGAAGAACCAAATCCATCATTCAATTAAAAATTAGTTTGCAAAAATACACAAAATTTAAATACACGGATGACATATTGTCAGTATTTAACAAAATCGAAATTTTATTGTTATATTTCTGATTCTATACGTATAACAGTACCAGTAACACCATAAAGTAAACGGACATCTTTAAATGAAGCTTAAATTTTTAAGGCATAAGTGGCAAAAAATAGCATTTAGTTTTGTGTTGGTACCGGTACTTATAGTATTTATTATTGCCCTTATCCTTAACCATTACCTGGCCCCTATTTTGGCAACGCAAGTGCGCGACGCTGTTTTAACCGGCAGCGACAGCCTTTACCGGGCCGATTTTATTAAGGCTGAGTTGCATTTACTGGAAGGAAAAGTTACCATATACGATATTAGCCTTATCCCCGATACCGCGCTGTATAACCGAAAAAAGAAGCAGCACCTGGCACCCAACAACCTGGTAACCCTGCATGTAAAAAAGCTCATTTTAAAACACATACACCCATTCAGCTATTATTTCAGGCAACGGCTAAAAATAAATGAAATAATTTTGAACGAGCCCGAACTGAACGTTAGCTATGCGCTTAACCATACGCAGGATACCGTTTTAAAAGATCATCGCACAGCCTGGCAAAAAATTTCAAAAAGCCTGCACTCCATAAGTGTCGGCCATATTTATTTTAACGACGTAAAGTTCAAGTACGAGGATTACTCGGGCCATAAGGTAGTTATATCAACCCTTAAAGAAATGAACCTGAGCGCTACCGACCTGCTCATTGACTCGGCAACGCAGACTGACAAATCGCGGCTTTTATATTGTAAGGATATTGTTACCGAGCTAAATAATTATAGCGGCAAAACAGATAACGGGCTATATGATTATAAAATAAAATACCTTAAGCTATCAACCATGTACGCGCGGCTCAATATCAGGGGACTGCAATTACAAGCCGCAAAAAATGACCTGTTTTTTAACAAAAGTCAAAGCGATAGCTTTACGCTGGGCATAGATTCAATACAACTTAACGACTTCGATTTTTTGAATTATCATAAATACCGGCGGGTACAGGCATCAAGCCTTGAGCTTGCGAATGGCGCGTTAAAGGTATTTGGCAACCCCAATAAGGCTAAGCAGGTACCGGAAGACAAAGTATCCACCTTCCCTAATGTACTGGTACGCAATACCGATGCCGATCTGACTATAGATACCATCCGGTTAAAACACATCAATGTATCCTACTCCGAATATAATGCCGAGACAAAAAAGACCGGATCGGTTGAATTCGACAACACGGAAGGTGAGTTTCATAACGTAACCACAAACAAGGCCTCCATAGTTAAAAATAACATCACCGATGTACGCCTCAGCAGCTACTTCATGAACCGCGGGCGATTGGATGTTCAATTTCTGTTTAATTTAACCGATGCTGATGGCTCATTCAACTATAAAGGTTCCCTAAGCCCGATGGTTGCCAACAAGCTCAACCAGGCCACTGTACCGCTGGCGATGCTCAAGATAACATCGGGCAATATCAAACAATTTAATTTTGATATCCATGCCAACCGCAAGGCCTTTAAGGGGCGGATATCTTTATTATACAACGATTTAAAGGTATCAATCCTGGAAGCCGACACAGCCAACAACCGTTTAAAAAAGCAGCAGCTGATATCCATATTTGCCAACCTGTTTGTGATAAAACGGAACAACCCTGATGCTATTGGCAAGGCGCCCCGTTTTTCTGATGTTAATTATTTACGGCCAAAGGACTCGCCATTTTTTAAGACCGTTTGGCGCACATTGTTACAGGGCATAAAAGAATGTGCCGGCCTGGATGAAAAATCGCAGCAGGCCGCGATGGGACGCTTAACCGAACACAAAAAAAACAAGCAGGAAAGATTAGTGAGGAAAGCCGAACGCAAACAGCATAAAGCTGAAAGAAAAGCGGCAAAGGAAATGGATTCACATTAATTTGAGAATTTGAAGATTTGAGAATTTGAAAATTAACGGGACTTACTATGCATTTTCAAATCTTCAAATTCTCAAATTTTCAAATCGGCTCCAATTTTATTGCAGCAACAATTTCAGGTTGATGCCGAAATTGGTAAAGGCGGTATTAAATGTTTGCGAGGTGTACGGGCGGGTAATGTTTGAATCGTAAAATAGGTTGAGGTTAAAACGCTGGTTTATCACATAGTCAATTGATGGCCTCACGGTAATATTTTGTGCGCCTGATGATATTTCGGCGGCTGCTACATCGGCACGGTAAATAAGGGTTTTATTATCGCGCAGCGAGAAATCAAGCTTAAAGTTTACATCCTTCGGGCTACCACCGGGGAACAGGCCAAACGGGAAATGAAAGTTTTTGGTGTGATAGCCAAAGCCAAAAACCATGATCTTTTCATTTTGCTGCGCCAACTGGCTGTTAAGCAGGCTTAGGCTAAGGGTACGACTCTGCCTGAACTCCACGTTGGCGGTCATGCTGTTTTTAAACCTGGCGCTTGCTCCCAGTAAAGGCACAAACTGCTCAAAAATGGTAACCTGCGAAAACTGGTAAAGCGGTAAAAAGTCGTTATTTAAATCGCGCGCGCTGCTGGCGCCGGCGGCTTCCTGGTATTGCAGCAAGGTGGTAAAACCGTTTACGTTATATGACGACCGGTAACCGTGGCTCAGATCGAATGAGTCGAAAATATCGGCGAAGAACGGAATTTTGGCCAGGCCGCTGTACCTGACATCCCAGTTGGGGATAGGTATTTTAGGAAACTGAGATGTACTGGCCTTCGCCGCTTTTTTACCCGTATAGGCAGCCAAAAATGCTGGCACCAGCACGTTTTGTGAGTTTTGGCCGTAACCATCTCTAAGCCCAACAGAATCTACCAATTGCGTTGAATTAGGGTTTTGCGCGGCAAGCCTTTGCGATATAATGGAACGGTTGGCAAGCATTTGCTGAAACAGCGGCGATGTATTATTAATACCGGTAGTTTTTTTGAACGCCGTGCCTATAGTTAAATAAGAGACACTATAATTACCCGTGGTAACCGGGCTTAACGATTCTATACTATTGGTTGCAGCCAGGTATTTAAAGTTAGATTGGTAGTTATTATCCTGCGTTTTAAAGGCGATGAGGTCAATTTTAAGGCCAGGAATTGGTTCAAGAACAGCCCTGAAGTGCATATCCTCGTTAAGCGATTTTGTATATAATTGGTTTTGCAGGGTATCTGTAGATATCCATCCATTGGCCACCGCCCTGGCACGGATATCGGTTTGGCTGCCCAATAAAAAGCCAATGCCCGGTGCGTTGTAATCAGAGTTTTGGCCAAAAATACCTGATTGGGGCAGATAGCCCGGTAAATAGATGCCCTGCTTGCGCGAGTAAGTAGCGCTTACATTTTTAACACTGGTAAGCAGGCCAATTAACACCTTGCTAATGCCACCCGGCGAATTAGGGTTACCGGCCTTGCGTATAAAAGGAAACTTGTTATATAACGATACCATGTTAAAAGTCGGGTTCACCTGGATTTCGCGCAGGTTGCTGATGCTGTTACCCACATCATACGAAGGGTCATTAATGGCAAACAACGGCTGGGTTTGCCAGTTAAAGTGGGTGCTGTAACGAGTGGTTACCGATGTCCAGTCCAGCCCCGGAATTTTGTTGATAGGCAGGGTATAGTTGATATTGATAGTGTGGTTGTAGTTAGTGGTACGGCCCAGCTTTTTCAGGTTATCCCAAAGGGTATCGCGCTTTAAACCATTAACACGCCCGGCTGGTTCATCAACAACCGAAAGGTTGGTGGCATCAATATCTAATGATAAGGATTTCGACAAATTCCAGCCTATACCGTACACCCTGGTAATGTTAAAGTATTTATTAAAGGTAGTTGTTGGTATGGGGATAAAATTATTAGGGTCGTTATCCCGCAAGGTGTTTTCAGAGTAAAACCGATCAAAATTAATACTGAAATTTAGCCTTGATGGTAATATGCTAAAGTTGATATCGCGCGCCAGCGCCAGCAAATTACTTTTAATGATTTTTGCAAATGGGTTATAGTATTTGGGCGCGTTGGTATAATTATAGGCAAAGGTAAAGTGATAAGTTTTTTCTAAATCACTTTGGGTTGTAAAATCATGATGGGTAAACTGTGTAAAGGCATAGCTGGCGCTCAGGTTCTCGATATCCCAAACATGATTTTTGGCCGTAGGGTCGAGCTTTGTTTTATGTACGTTGGTAAAATTGAAGCTTTTTCTGAAAGTGTAATCAACCGCCGCGTTCCTTATCGAATCGCGCTCTTTGGTACTTGTGGCTGCGGCAAGTGATTGCTTCAATTCTATATCCGGCGCCCCCGGATCATACTGAGGCAAGCTTGTTTGCGACGATACATTGATGTAGGCCGGTATGCTTATCCCGCTTTTAGCCGGAAAAAACTTTCCTAACTCGGCAGTGGCCGATATATCATAAACCTGGTTATCGCTTTGGCTCCTGTCGTTCAGCCGTGAATCCAGCGTACCAAAGCCTATACTGGTTTTGCTGCCCGATACGGTAACGTCGGCAAAATCGGCCAGTTTAGTATCCAGCCTGGCTGTAGCTGCCCAGCCACCGCGCTGGTCAAAATCTGTCAGGCGCAGTTCATCAAACCAAACCGTGCCTGTTTTATCCAGCCCATCATCTGTACCCGTTGCCTGGCTTCCTTTTAAAGGGTTACGTACACCAATCATAATTGTACGCAGGCGGCTTAAGTCGGGCTGGCCTTTTATATAAACAGTTTGGGTGCCTTCGGTATATTTAAATACCTGGTTAAAGGATACATTGCTGTGGTTACGGGCAAGTTTTGCACGGGTAAGCAAACCAAGCTCCAGGTCAATGGCGTTGGCGTCGGGCCATATAGCATCAGGGCTGCTGGTGCCCGGCTGCGTAATTTTTAAAGGCACTTCGTACTCGTAATAGTTATCCTGGTAATCAACGCCAAGGCGTAAAAACGCGTTCAAGTCATCGTCTTTCAATAGCTCGCCTTCAGCGTGCACAAACATTTGTACGCGTTTGTATTTGCGCAAATCATTATAAAACGTCCTGAAAGCCGCCCTTGAATAGCCATCCCGAAGGCTTTTTACATTTAATGACAGCGATTGCTCGTTCAGCTTAGTATTTGTTTGCAGGTTGTTGTAATTACGCTGGCGCTGAATGCCTGGTGGCACCACGTAAGGGATGGGCGTACGGTTACCATTCTCTTCGATGTTTACCGCCTGCACATCAAGCGTCGAGTTATCCAATGGTGGATTGCTGATAGATGGATCGGCAATAACATTGAGCGGGTTTCTCTCGATGTTAAATGCCCGCCATTCGCCGCGCACCAGTTCCAATGTCGCGAAACGGAGGATGGCGGTATCGGCAAAATTGGTCATGAACATCCGCATAAAACGAATGGCCTTAAAATCACCAATATTACCCACCTTGCTTTGGTAATCGGTAATCGGGATCCTGAACTGGTACCAGTTTACCGATTGGGTTGTACCATCGGGCAGTTTAACATTTGCGGTTACCTTATCGCTGATGTTGTTTTGCCCAACAACCATATCGCCGGGGCGGATAGATACTTTGTATTGAAAGTATGAATCTTCCTGGCTCATGTTATTATCCCGGTTAATATCCTCGCCATCGGGCAATGAGGTTGATGCCGAATTCTGGATCCCAAGTTCGGCCTGCGATTGCTGCGATGTTTTGGAGTTGCCATCGGTACCATTGTATTTGCTATAACGGTCAAGGATACCTAACCTTGCCTGGTCAAGTGCCGATCCCTGGTAGTACTGATAATCATCAGACGATGGGTCATTTGCAAAACTGGTTGCCGCCTGCCCACTCAGTTGCCCTTTAACCTGGGTAACTACCGGCGCAAATTTCTTCTGCTCGTCAGCATCATTTAATCCATCCAAACCCACATCCTGCAAACGGCGCGCATCGGGATTATTGTCAAAGGCGTTTATTACCGGCTGTAGTTTGGATACCCGGCCCCAATTGGTTTCGTCAACCTGGGTAACGTCACCATTCACGGGCAAGCTGTTCTCCAGGCTTTTCCGGCCATCTTTCAATATATCTTCAGATACGCTGCCTAAGTTAAAATACAAGTCGCCACCTGCCGAGTTGGGTTTGTAAATAAAAGGATCGAGCACCCAAAACTCAATATATGATACGTTTAACGATTCAAAATCATTGGTTTCGAGCTTCCTGAACATACCGCCCCAGCGTGTTTTTGGATTTTGTAATGTACCATCGGGATTAAAGCCCGTAGTGGTATAATTATACGGACCGCGCACATTTGGATAAAACGCCATATTCAGTGTAGCAAGGGTTAATGGCTGCCCTGTGCTCGACTGCTTATAAGGGAATACTTCCTGCTCCAGAACCTGCCTTGCGTAATGATTAGACAGGTCGGCCCTGGATATAGCGATATTATTTGAATTGGTATAAAATATAGGATCGATGTTATAAAATGCCAGGCGGGCGCGGTTGTAACCATAGCTTAGGTCATCAAACCGGCTGGCTTCAGGGAATAACTGCGGTGTACCCGAAATTTGCCAGGCATTGGCACTTTTTATATCGATGATGGATTGGCTGTTTTCAAAATCATCCAGGTACGACGTACCGTTTTTTGAGCCTGCAAAATTTAACGCGCCGGGGCTGCCGGGCAATAACTGTGCAAACTCGCCCGAAAAGGTAACCGACGATGGCGCCTTGGTGTGAATCAGCGGTATTTTATCAACCAGGCGGGTAAGCATGCGCGAATCCGAACTGTAGTTAACATCAAAACCCCATATGGTGTTGGAGATTGATTCCTCGCCTGCTGTTTCATTTTGAGTAATGGGCTGCTCGGTAAGGTGCATCAGTGTACCGCCTAAATTCAGCTTATCATTCACATGGTAATCAAACCTCGATCCGTATAATGATTTTTGCTGAACGCCAAACAGCTCATTGTTCTCCAGCTTTACGCTGATGGTTTGGCCAGACGACAGCAAGGCCTGGTTCAATATCCTTATCCGGCCGGAGTTGTAATCAACCGTATAATCTGTGCCCTCGGTTAATTTAAGCTGGCCAGCCGTTACCGTTACTGATCCCTGCGGAATATTCACAGCATTCAGCTGGTATTCTGATCCGCCTGTTGAGGTGTAAGTACCTTTAATTACATAGCGGTTTAAGGCCGGAAAATATTGTTGTGCTATGGTTTTTGTAGAGTCGTACAGTTGCTGATATACGTAACGCTTGGTAAGGTCCGTTTCGCCGGCGGTAAACTTGGCAGCCAAATCAGAGCCGAAAGGTTCAATAGTAGGGAACGAAATGCGGCCGTTTTGCGAGTCGATAGTAACTCCTTCCAAAAAGTCGAAATACCCATCGGGCTGTTTGGCGCTTTGCTGGTCAAGATTATCAAGCCCTGCAACCTGCAGCCACAGTTTACCTTTCAGGTTGGCCCCCTCCTCCATCACCGTTTTTTCGATACCCGATTTATCGTCCAACCGGGTCACTGTCAGTTTAAAATTAGTTGGAGCAATTTGGAACGCGCCCAGCGAGTAGATGTTTTTCATCATCAAATCCCAGGATGGCAAATTGGTTTTCAGCAGTTCGTTTTTGAGCAATTTTACAAATAACACTTTAGGCGTATTGGGGTCAACCGCTACATCGCTGCTAAACTCACCCACCTGGTACTGTACGCCATTAATGGTGTATTGATAAGCTACCGCCAAAACTTCATCGTTATTTAACGGATAATTAAGCGAGATATAGCCCAATTGCGGGTGCAGCGTATATTCCTTATCGGTGAGTTTGCGGGCGTAAGTGAGCTTGGCATAGTTATCCGTGTTACCTGTTGATTGAAAATAACTGGCTACTGCGTTTGAGTTTGTTTGCCTTGCATCGGCAGGCAGGTTTGTTAATAACGAGTTGGATTGCTGCGCAAAACCAGGCCCCTTAAAACCGGCCGGCAAGCCGCTAAAGCCAGCCCCGCCTTGTATTCTTGATGTGTTGTAAGGTTTATTTTCGCCAAGATCAAGGAACGCTAATATATCCCTCGAATCGGTGGTTACGTTGGTACGGTTAGTTGTCCAGACCTCAATTTTTGTTATGTTGATATTGGAACTGATAATCGGGATATTGGCCAGCGCCTTGTTATAGTTATTGCGGAAATACTGCGATAAAAAGAAGTGCTTATTGGCCTCGTAATCCGCAGGTGTAAGCCTGAACTCGCCCTGCTGCGAACCATTGGTTATCGTAATAGTTTTTGACTGCGACCGCTGCTGCGATAAAATACTGGTGATATCCAACCTTCCAAATTTCAGTTTGGTTTTTACGCCGAAAAGCGCCTGGCTGCCTGTTATCAGCGTTGTGGGCAGTGGCATACTCACGGTACCAGCCTCAATTTTTTGAATGATCTCGTCGGGCGAGCCGGTATAGTCCAGCTTTACCTGGTTTTCAAACTGGAATTGCGCATCGGTATTGTAGTTAGTGGTAATCTTCAGCTTATCGCCAATATTACCAGTAACATTAAGCTGAATCTTTTGGTCGAAATTAAAATTAAACTGGCTCCGTTGCCTGGTATTAAATAATGGGTTTTCGTTTTTATTAACCTGCCCGGCCAATATCATTTCTGCCGATCCCTGTGGGCGGATATCAATGTTCTGGCTGCCAAAAATTTGCTCAAACGTGCGGCTCCTTACTTTTATGACAGGAATAAAGCCTGGCTGCTGCGAATCGTAGGCATAATTATCTGCCAGCTGCTTATAGTAATTGCGCTGTTTTGATTTATCTGTAAGTTTTAAATATTCGGCAAAGGTGAGGTTTTGCGGCGGCCGGTATAGCAAATTCCCCACCCGTTCGTACAAAATATAGCGGTTTGTGGCCGCATCATATTCAACCGTACGCACAAGCCCCGGAGGATCGGAACTAAAAATACCTTCCCTGACCCTAACATTTTTGGGTTGGGCTAAGTCAAGCGGTACACTTTTCCGGGTCGTATCGGTCCTTATCTTCGGTATTTGCTGCTGCGCATAAGCGCCGTTAAGCACACCGAAAGTGAGAATTACCAATACACTTATAATAATATTATAAGTAAATATTCTTATCAAAAGTCAAGTCGAAATTTATACGTAATTATAGGGTTTTTAAAGCAAATTTAATTAGTTGTTCAACAGTTAAATCGCCGCTATTTTTATTCATTTCCTGCTCTAATACTTTTTCGACAGTATTGCGGGCAAAGCCAAGCATTACCAGGGCGGTAAGTGCTTCATCCTTAGCAGTTTTATTTATTGGCACAACGGTTAGGGTATCCGGGCCTTCCTTGCGCAGTTTATCCTGCAATTCTAAAATTATTCTTTGTGCCGATTTTGGACCTATCCCTTTAATACGCTGAATAAGGGAAACATTACCGCTTACAATAGCGGCCTGTATCTCGGCCGGCGTTATAGAAGATAGCATCATGCGGCCTGTATTTGGCCCGATACCGGATATCGAGATCAGGTGCATAAACAAGCGGCGCTCACCATCATCGGCAAAACCGTACAGGGTGAGCGCATCTTCTTTTACATGTTGCCATATATATAGCTTGCAGCTTTCATCGGCGCCAAGCCTTGAATATGTATTTACCGATATATTGATATGATAACCTACACCACCCGTATCAATAACAACATGCGATGGGCTTTTAAAAACCAGTTTACCACTAATATAATCGTACATAAATATTATTTTATTCTTTTGTTTATCAAAAAACTATTGGTTCTCTGCTTTAGCCTGTGCCGTAATTACCGCAATGGTAACCATGTTCACAATCTCGCGAACTGAGCTGCCTAACTGCAGTACGTGCACCGGCTTTTTTAAACCTAACAATATGGGCCCAACCGCCTCGGCACCACCAATTTCCTGAAGCAATTTGTAAGCAATGTTACCCGATTCAAGATTAGGAAATATCAGCGTATTGGCCGGCTTTCCGTTTAACGTAGAGAATGGAAAATTATCGGCCAGCAGATCCGAGTTCAAGGCAAAGTTTGCCTGCATATCACCGTCAACAACCATATCGGGATATTTTTCGTGCAATATTTTTACCGTTTCCCTTGTTTTTTCGGGAATTGCACCCTCATTTGATCCGAAGTTGGAGTACGATAATAAAGCTACCCTGGGGGTGATGTTGAAGCGTTTTACCGAGCGCTCTATGAGTACAGTAATATCTACCAGTTCCTGCACCGTTGGGTTCACGTTTACAGTAGTATCGCCAAAAAACACAGGACCCTTAGGGGTTATCATCATATACATACCCGCCACGCGGTTTACGCCTTCTTCGGTGCCAATAATTTGCAGTGCCGGTTTTACGGTACTCACGTAATCTTTTGTCAAACCCGAAATCAGCGCATCGGCCCGGCCAAACTGCACCATACTGGCGCCGTAATAATTACGGTCGACCATCAGTTTTTTGGCCTCGTACAAGGTAATGCCGCGGCGCTGGCGTTTATTGTATAAATAATTAACGTATTCGTCCATGTTTTCGCAGCCCTCGCGTGGATCGATGATCTGCACATCGCCAAGGTCAAGCTCGTTTTCACGCAGGATTCGTTTTATCTTTTCTATGTTACCCAATAATATCGGGGTAGCAATACCTTCGTCCTTTACTATCTGGGCCGATCTCAGGATCTTATAATTATCTGCTTCGGCAAACACTACCCTTTTAGGGCTCTGCTTAGCCTTATTGGTAAGGTTGCGCAGCAGTTTATCGTTGTTACCTAAACGTGATCTTAGCTCCTCTGCATAGGCATCCCAATCGGTAATTACCTTACGGGCAACGCCCGATTCGATAGCTGCTTTAGCAACCGCCATAGATACTTCAGTTATCAACCGCTGATCCATCGGTTTCGGGATGATGTAATCCCTGCCAAATTTAAGGTTGGTGATATTGTAAGCCAGGTTCACCGCTTCGGGGACCGGCTTTTTGGCCATTTCGGCAATAGCGTGAGTGGCGGCTATCTTCATCTCCTCGTTAATGGCGGTAGCCCTTACATCAAGCGCGCCACGGAAAATGTACGGGAAACCCAACACGTTATTTACCTGGTTAGGATAATCTGATCGGCCGGTTGCCATGATAATATCCTCACGGGCGGCAGTTGCCAAATCATAATCAATCTCGGGAACGGGATTAGCCATTGCAAAAACCACCGGCTTTTTAGCCATCGATTTCAGCATGGCCGGGGTAACCACATTACCGGCAGACAAGCCAACAAATACATCTGCATCTTTCATGGCATCCGATAATGTTTTTACATCGGTACGGGTGGTGGCAAACTCCATCCTGATATCGTCAAGATCGGTACGGTGCTGATCGAGCACACCGTTGATATCAAACATCACCAGGTTTTCTTTTTTGACCCCTATGGAAAGGTACATTTTTGAACAGGATACCGCGGCGGCACCTGCACCATTAACTACCAGTTTTATTTTATCCAGTTTTTTGCCTTGAATTTCGCAGGCATTCATCAAAGCAGCGGCCGATATAATAGCCGTACCGTGCTGGTCATCGTGCATTACAGGGATGTTCATTTCGGCTTTAAGCCTGCGCTCTATCTCAAAACAGGTTGGGGCCGAAATATCCTCAAGGTTTACACCACCAAATGTAGGTTCAAGCGCTTTTACTATCGCCACAAACTCATCAACACTTTTGGCATTCACCTCCAGGTCAAACACATCAATATCGGCGTAAATTTTAAACAGCAGGCCCTTACCTTCCATTACCGGTTTACTGGCCTCGGGACCAATATTACCTAAGCCTAACACGGCGGTACCGTTACTGATAACAGCTACGAGGTTACCTTTGGCGGTGTATTTATATACATCGTCAACGTTTTCGGCTATGCGGAGGCAGGGTTCGGCAACACCAGGCGAATAGGCCATGGTTAAATCTCGTTGCGAATTGGTAGGCTTGGTGGGCACTACCTGTATCTTACCAGGGCGGCCCATGGAGTGGTAATTCAGCGCGTCCTGTTTACGGTTGTTCTTGTTCATCTTCTCAAAATTCAAGCGCCCAAAATTACAATTCTTTTTATGGTAACCTGAAATAAAATAGCCCGGTTTTGAAACATGTCAAAATCGGGCTATTGTTTAAGCGGATATTATCCTGTGTTTACAGCGTCGGTTTCGTATCCGCAGATACACTTGCCGAGATATCACCGCCGGCGGCAACCCTTATTGTTTTACCAACAGGAGCGCGGTTGCTCTCCAGGTTGTTCCATACTTTAAGATCGTGTACCTCGCAGCCAAACAAATCGGCTATACCCGCCAGGGTCTCCCCTTTTTTTACTTTATGATAGGTAGTTATCTTTCGATCAGATTTTGGCACATCCACATAAGCCGGATGGGCGGCAGGGGCCGCTACCGCATAAACCGGGGCTAGCCTGGCAAACTCCATAGGAGCCACCGCATCACCGGCACTATTTAATACATTATATAAAGCAGCAAAGTTCTCTTTAGCGGTTTGCGGCAGGATAAGCCTGCGCGGGGCTTTTGGCGTACCGTTTACAATTAACCTGCGATAAGCCGGGTTAAGGATGGTTATTTCACTGATGCCTACATTTAAAGCACGGGCAACATTACTTAACGATACAAACTTTTTAACCATAACAGTATCCGTCTTCAACGAAAAGTTGCAGGCTTGCGCTACGATGTTGTGCTTACCAAAATAGTTCATCACATAATTCATGGCAATAAAAGCAGGTACATAACCACGGGTTTCGGCAGGCAAATACTGGCGTATAGCCCAAAAATCGCTTCCGCCACCTGCTTTTTCCATAGCATGCTCCACATTGCTTTTCCCGCAGTTGTATGATGCTATGGCCAACAGCCAGTCACCAAATTCCTGGTAGGCATCCTTTAAATAGGCTGCGGCGGCGTAACTTGCCTGGATAGGATCGCGGCGTTCGTCAACATACTCATTCATGTTAAGGCCATATATTTTTGCGGTAGTGCCCATAAATTGCCACAAACCTGTTGCCCCTACCCTTGATACCGCGTTTGGATCAAGTTTGGATTCAACTATCGATAAAAATTTTATCTCGTCGGGAATCCCGGCATCATGAAAAGCCTTTTCATAAATTGGGAAGTAATACCTGGTAAGGCCGGCAACCTGGCCCATTTCATCGCGGTTGTGCATGTATAGCTCAATGTAGCTTTGTACATACTCATTGTAATCAAGCTGAATATCCTTCTTGATCGAGTCAAGACGGCGCTTATAAATATTGCCTTGCGCGCCCATTGGCAGCGGGTGATTTATAACCGGCAAAATGATGGTATCGGCATTAATTTCGCCATGAAAAGCAGCAAAATGATGACTTTGCTTTGCAGACGGGAGGGCATTAGCTTGAATAATTTGTAACAGCGACAGGCAGATGGTAAGCGTAAATAATCTCTTCATTCGTTGGATTTGATTAAGTAATGATGCTTCCTGCATCGGTTAATTTTACTAAAATATGGCTTTTTTACAGCTTTAAGAAATATTCAGCAAAATCTAACAGTTGTTGTTCGTTAAAATGTTTCGTTAATAATTGTAAACCTAACGGCAAACCCTTGCTATTATTGCCGGTGGGCAATGATATGGCAGGTACACCGGCTAATGATGCTTGTACGGTAAAAATGTCATAAAGATACGTTACCACCGGGTCTTTTTCTTCAGCGCCTATCGGAAAGGCTGGTTCCGGAGCGGTTGGGATCAATATAAAATCGTATTCGTTTAGTATCTCTTCGGTTTTTTCTTTTATTAATCTGCGTACTTTTTGGGCCTTAGCATAGTAGGCATCATAATAACCGGCGCTTAGTACAAAGGTGCCCAGCATAATACGTCGCTTCACTTCTTTGCCAAAACCTTCAGAACGCGACCGTTTATAGGTTGATTGCAAATCATCAGCTGCCGGGCTGCGGTAACCATAATGCACGCCATCAAAACGCGCCAGGTTTGATGAGGCTTCGGCCGTAGCCAATATATAGTAAGTAGGCACCAGGTAATCTAATTGTTCAAAGGCTATGGGTTTTACCGTATGGCCTTCGGCGCGTAATTTATCAATGTATTGTACCAGAACGTCCTTAACCTCGGCATTAACGCCGGGGCTTGACAGAGCTTCCTGTAAATAGGCGATTTTTTTCTTTCCCGGTTTTTGAGTATCCACGGTTATTGGCGATACCGGCTGCTGAATTAATGTGTTATCGTAGTCATCGGGGCCTGCCATAACTTCGTATAACAAGGCGGTGTCTTCAACCGACCGGGTAATTGGCCCAACCTGGTCAAATGACGAGGCGTAGGCTATAATACCATGCCTGGAGATACGGCCGTAAGTGGGTTTAAACCCTATCACCCCGCAAAATGCAGCCGGTTGCCTAACTGATCCGCCTGTATCGGTACCAATGGCTGCGTGGCACATATTGGCCTGTACAGCAACTGCCGAACCGCCTGATGACCCACCCGATACCCTTTTTTGATCGGCGTAGTTTTTTACCGGACCATAAAATGAGTTTTCATTGGAGCCGCCCATAGCAAATTCATCGCAATTGCAGCGGCCTATAATTATAGCATCTTCTGCAAGCAGGCGTTCAACTATGGTTGACGAATATATTGAAGTAAAACCTTTAAGGATTTTGGACGAGGCCGTTACCTGGTGCCCTTTGTAGCAAATGTTGTCTTTTATGGCTATAACCATACCGGCCAGTTTGCCGGCTGTTCCGTTTTTTATTCGCTCATCAACATTTTTGGCATTGATAAGCACTTCTGTTTCAAACACTTCATTAAAAGCGTTTAAGTGGGCGTTCTTCTTAATTTCGCCCAAATAGTTTTTTACCAAACCCTGAACAGTAATTTCCGCACGCTGCAACCCGCTCTTTATTTCGGTTAAAGAGGAATAAAATTTAGCCATGGGGCTAAAATAAAAAACTTATCCGTTGAAATAACAAATTAATTCAACAGATAAGTTTATATGGTAAATAAAGCTGCTAAAAGTATTACCTCTTAAGGTATTATACTTTCGGTTTTTCTTCTGTAGAAGTGCCTTCGTTGTTTTGCGCGTCTTTAAATTCTTTAACGCCTTTTCCTAAGCCTCTCATTAGTTCGGGTATTTTTTTACCGCCAAATAATAAAAGAATTGCCAAGATGATTAGAATAATTTCTGGTGCCCCTAAACCCATGATTTTAAGTTTTTATATAAGTTAATATTATTATTAATGATAGAATGCTCTTTTATTAAACTGCCAAGGCAGTTTTTTTAGTGTTTGCTGAGGTCGATTTTTGATTCGGTAACCGTTTCCTGATCAGTACCTACGTGAAACTCGGCCGCAGGGATTGTATTCGGAACTTTATTTTCGGCAATCACCGGGTTTGGATGATGTTCGATGCTTTCGGCAACAGGTGTTTCATCAACCGAATGTTCTTCAATAAGCGGTGTTACATGCTCTTCAATTACCGGCTCAACGGTTTTAGTAGCCTCCGGTTTTTCCTGGAAATTATTGATCTGGTTATTGATTTCGCGCTTAACATCCTCAGATGCATCTTTAAAATCGCGCAGGCCTTTACCTAACGTGCGCGCCATACCCGGAAGCTTTTCGCCTCCAAATAGCATTAATGCTGCAAAAAGTATCAGTACCATCTCGCCTGTACCAATATTTAAAAATAAAAAAACTGTACTTAGCATTGCATTTTTTTTAAGGTTACAAATATAAACAATTAATATCTTTATAATTAAGAATCAAAAGTTAAGAGAGGAATCAAGACAGCTGCAAAAAAGTTTTATATTAATTTACCGCCTTGTAAGCTGTCTCTTCAGCTAAGCTGAGCATAACTTAGCCTATTATTATTTTCTGTCTTGATTCTTGACTCTTAATTCTTGATTCTTCTTTTTGATTCACAACTAATTAGGCGCCAGCCAAAACTTAGGATTTTGCGCTTCTTTAGCTTTATATATATCAAAGTTAATCTCAGTTTCGCCGGTTGATGGATCGGTTGCAACAACACCTAAATTTTGTTTTGTTGACACCTTTTGCCCCCTTGCTACCGTAACCGAGCGTAAGTTGCCGTATACTGTAAAATACTCACCATGCTTAATCATTACCAGGTAAGTACCGCTTACGTCAACTACCCTTATCACTTCGCCTTCAAACACCGCCCTCACCGCGCTGCCCGCGTTGGTTCTGATATCCACCCCTGTGTTTTCACTGCGGATACCTTCACTTGTGAAAACTCCAAATCCTTGGGTTATAATACCGTTGGTTACCGGCCATGGCAAACGGCCTTTATTGCCCAAAAAGTCGTTAGATAGTTTGGCCGCCTCTGGTGTGGCGTTCAAATATCCTGAACTTGTTTTTACAACGGCTTTACGTTCTACAGGTGCCGGCTTATTTTCGGCTTTGGCTTTAGCCGCGGCCAATCTTGCTGCCTCCCTTGCCTCTGCCTCAGCCTTACGCTGCGCTTCCTCTATCTCCCGGCGAATAGCACTTGCAATCTCGCGGTTTGTTTTGGCCAGCTTATTTTGAACATCTTTTTGTTGTTGCTTTAACAAGCCCTCATGTTGCGACAAGTCTTTAACCACTTTAACCTGGTCGTTCTTTTGTGCTCCCAGGGTTTTCTTTTCCTTTTCCTGATCTTGGAGCAAATTGCTTTTTTCCTGCTTGGTTTTATCAAGCTCGTTTATTTTTACATGCAGTTCTTTTTGCGTTCCCTGTATGTAACCAGCCTGGCGCTCACGATAGGCACCAAACTGCTGTAAATACTTCAATCGTTTGTAAGCCTGGTTAAAATCTTTTGATGCAAAAATAAACATCAGCTTATTGTAAGCGCTTTGGTTACGGTAGGCAAAAAGTATCATCGCCGCGTACTCCTTTTTTAGCTGATCCAACTGGCTTTGTAAGCTATGTACGGTATTATTGCTTTCGGAGATTTGGCTATCCAAATTTCTTACCTCCGAGTTAATGTTATTTATCTTCTCTTCCCTCAAGTTTATCTGCGCTTTTAATAAGCTCAGTTGTTTTAATGTAGCTCTTTTATTATTTGATGTTTCCTGGTAATCCTTATTTAACTGGTCAAGCTCTTCTGATAATTTATCGCGCCTGCGCTTTAGCTCGGCACTGCTTTGTGCATGTGCGTCAACGGCAATAAGTACTGCTATAAAAAAGAGAATTGCTTTTAAAAATTTCATCAAACAAAAATAGGAATTATTTGGCCGGCTCATATCTATCCGGAATACTAAATGGATATTCCAGTTGCTGGTCAAAATCGACCTTGGTATAATGCAGGTTTACGTGGATCTTTTTATCTTTTACTACTGATGCAATATCTATCTGTGATGGCAGTATACGGTTATTGGCCTGTATAAATGTATTATTAGCCACTTGTAATGATTGCCCTTCGTTTTGGTTGTTCAGGTTGGTTTGCGTTACTTTATTATCGGCCCCAACTATCAATTTGTAAAGCAAATCATCAAGGCTGCCGCTTAAAGTGGTATTGCCGTTGGCGGTTGCAAAATCAGCGTTTTCGGTAAGCAGCTCGGGTATCGCATTACCTATCAGCAATGATTCGAGAGTTTTGTAGTTCACCTGTTTGCTGGCATAGGCATAAACGTAGCTAAACGGCTTTTTCAGGTAAACACCCTCCAGCCGGTTTATTAGTAAAATGCTATCCGGCGTAATTACAGCACGGGCAACCTCAACGCCTAATATCGCTGTAATTGATACCCATATTTTTTTGCCTTTGTTTATGCGAATATTAAGTGTTACATCATTGCTGTTGCCGTTAATATCCAGGTTTGTTTTGGCCTTACCCGAAAACGTATTAAAGTTTACCTGCTGTGCTTTAATAGCAGCCAGTTTTGTATTTATCTTATTATCAGGTTTGGCTACGGTATCGGCTTTGCGGGTTACCATAACCTGCTTGCGTGCTTTACAACTTACTATGGCCAGCAAAGCGAAAACTATCAGTAACCTATTCAAAATATTTTTTTTCATTTATCTTTCGATCTAATACGGGCGATTGATCGCCGTAGCCTTTGGCCTTTTTCCAGTTATCTACAGCTTCATCTGTTTTACCAAGGTAAAACAAAATATCGCCATAATGTTCGTACTTAACCGCACTTTTATCTTTATCGTGTGTTAATGCCTTTTCCATCCACACCCTGGCATCGGGGTATTTTTTCTGCATAAACAGTATCCATGCATATGTATCTTCAAATGATGCCGTATTGGGCTGCAGTTGGGTTGACCGCGCAGACATTTGCGCCGCTTTATCCAAAGCTTCATTTCTTAACGATAAATAATAAGCATAATTGTTTAAGGTATATGCATTATCGGGATTAACAGCCAGTGCCTTATCATAAGCATCGTCGGAACTTTTGTTGTTCTTCATGTCATGATAACAATCGCCTAATAACGAAAAACTGAGCGAAAGTAGTTCCTTATCCTGAATTTCTAATGAAGTTGCATTTTTAACATAGCCCAGCGCTTTGTTAAAATCCTTTTTCTGTGCCCATGCTACGCCTACCAAATAATTCATCCAGGCCTGGTTCGGAAACAGGGAAAGTGCATTCTCTCCGTCCTTAACAGCGCCATCCAAGTCGTTCATACTTAATTCAATGCGCACCAGCTGCTCATGTACCTGGTATACCTGCCCGTCCAGCTCTATCGATTTTCGGTAGGCATCTTTTCCTTCCTTCAATTTATCACTTTGCAGCAGCATATCGCCATACATGGCAAAAGCTTTACTGTCCTTAGCGTGCGTAATTGTAAGTATCCGGCTTAATTCAAGCGCGCTGGCTTTGGCATTAGGATCCGGAAATTTGGGGTAATAACCGGTTATAATCCTTATTTTTTGATCGATGCTTACTTCGGGAATGGCAAAGGCCTGTGTAAGCTCTTTATAGCTTGCATCGTTATTCTTTTTTTCGCGGTAAATATCGGCAAGCGCCAGGTGTACCATGCCGTTACCCGGATCAATCTTCTCGGCTTGCAGCAAAACTTTTAAAGCCTTATCGCCAAATCCGTTTGAGTTATATATCTCCGAGAGTAACAGGTAGTAGCGAATTTGACCGGGGTTATTGGCTATCGCTTTTTCAACATCGGCCGCGGCCTGGTCAACTTTGCCTTGTTTGAGGTAAATTTTTTGACGGCTACCTAACAAGTCATCGCTGGGCCCGGTAATTTGCTCTAACTGATCATAAACTTTTAGCGCATCGTCATATCTTTTCAAGATGACGAACGCGTTGGCTTTATCAAAATAATACTCGGGCTTGTTTGGGTTAAGGCGGATAAGCTGGTTAAACACGTTCTCCAGTTTGCTAATGTTGTTACTTTTTTCGTAACTATCGGCAAGTGCGCTCCAATACCATTCGTTATTGGGTTTTACGGCAACAGCGCGTTCAAGCAGCGGTTGTGCGCCGATATAATCGTTTTGTATTTTTTTCAGGTTAGCCAGTTCGTATAGCGATGCATCATTCCCCGGATCGGCCTGTATTACCCGTTCAAACAACTCCGAAGCGTGTTTTAGGTTTTCTACCGTTTTTTCGCGCAAAGCCGAGAAAAATAACTGCCTGATTTCGCTGCTATCCAGGCTACCCATTTGTTTTGGGGCAGCAGTGGTTTGAGCCGTGAGGTGAAGAGGCAAGAAGCAAGAACCAAGAATCAAGACAGCTGCAATTTGCAAGTGCCATGTCCTGTTTATTGTATTTCCAAATCTTAAATCCTTATCCCTCATATTCAAATCTACACTAAAATTACCGCTCATTACCCCTTGCCGATTTTCAAAAAGGCTTAATTCTTGACTCTAACCTCTTGCTTTATTTCACTTTACCGCTGTGTGTCCAAAACCACCTTCGCCCCTGGTGGTATCATTCAATACCTCAACCTGGGTCCAGCTTACGGTTTCGTGTTTGGCAACTACCATCTGGGCAATCCTGTCGCCATGGTTAATCTCAAACGATTCTGCACCCAAATTAATCAGCAATACTTTTATTTCGCCCCGGTAATCGGCATCAATGGTCCCCGGCGAATTAACAATACCTATCCCATGTTTAAACGCCAAACCACTACGTGGCCGTATCTGCGCCTCAAAACCTACTGGTAATTCGATATACAGACCTGTTGGCACCAATTTACGCTCCATGGGGTTTAACCGGATGGATTGCTCCAGGTTGGCCCTTAAATCCATACCTGCGGCATGCGCCGTTTCGTAAGCAGGTAAACTATTGTTCGATTTGTTAATTATGCTGATGGTCATCTTTTAAAGATAATCTTTAGTTCCTTGCGTTCAAAATAAAATGCGCCTAAGGCAAATAACAGAAAAAGTACATTCCCCACAAAAATATTATGATTGAATACCGAAAATGAAAGGTATACCAACGTTATCGATATTAAAACGTATGCCAGGCATTTTTTAAGATTATAGGGAATAGGATAGTTTTTTTGCCCCCACAGGTATGATAAAACCATCATGGTTGCGTAGGCAATTAACGATACCCAAGCCGATGCCATATAGCTGTATTTTGGAATAAATATCCAGTTTAAAACAAGTGTTAATATAGCGCCGATTCCTGAGATGTAAAGGCCATATTTTGTTTGATCGGAAAGCTTATACCATACCGAAAGGTTTACATAAATACCCAGGCCCACATAGCCAAACAACAATAGCGGCACAACGCCCAACCCCAACCAATATTGATTATGCGCAGTGCGCCTGCCAAATATAAAAGTGGCTAAAATATCGATGTTGGCTGTAAGTGCAACACAAATCATTGCCATTGCAATTACAAAATAAGTCATGATACGGGCGTAGGTATCACCGGAGTTTTTATTTTTTGAATGGCTGAAAAAGAAAGGCTCGGCACCTAACCGGAATGCCTGTATAAACAAACTCAGGAACAAGGCGATTTTTGCACAGGTGCCATAAATGCCTACCTGCTGATCGCTAATTGCTGTCGGCAGCATTTGTTTAAGCATCGCTTTATCTACCGATTCGTTGATGATAAACGAAATGTTGGCTACTAATACAGGCCAGCTGTATATAAACATATCCTTGAACATGGCACCATCGAATTTTAACCGCAATTTCAACACTTCGGGAAGCAACAGAACAACAGTTAAAATACTGGCAATGGCATTGGCTAAAAAAACATAACCAACCCAATGCGGCCTGTACCAGCCAACCATCCAGTGAGCGCCAGGTAGCTGATGCTCAATTATAAAAGGCACTCCAAATAAAAAAAACAGGTTAAGCAACATCACGAACGCGATGTTGGTACATTTAATAAATGCGTATTTAACTGGTCGGCCATCGGCCCTGATTTTGGCAAACGGAATAACGCAAAAAGCATCGCACACCAAAATAACCAGGAAGTTTTTAACATAGAAAGCATAATCGGCATGATCGGCTTTTACACCTGCCTGCATATAGTTAATAATGCTATCTAAAAATAAAAAGCTTAAAAGCAGGAAGATAAGCGCGACTACTATAACCACGCCAAAAGCGTTATTGTAAACCTGTTGCTTGTTATCGGCTTTTTTTTGCAGATACCGGAAGTAGGTGGTTTCCATACCAAATGCCAATACAGCGTTTACTATAGACGCTTTGGCATACATAGTTGTAAATATGCCATTACTGCCTACCGAAAGGGTGCGGGTATAAATTGGCGTAAGCACAAAATAAATCATCCGGGAAATGATAGTGCTTAAACCGTAGATGGCCGTTTGCCCGGCAAATTTTTTAGCGGTTGACAATGTTGATGTTCAATGTAATTAATTTGCTATCCGTTACAACTACGGGCGCCTTTTTACAACCTCAAAATTACGATAGTTTTTTAATTCGCCCTCATGGGTTTCTACAGAAGTTACTTCGCCGTATTCGGGGCCTTCGTTGCACCAGTCCATAAACATTTCCATCGCAAAATCGTCGCCCTCGGCTTCAATAAATACATCGCCGTTCGGCTCATTTAAAATAAAGCCCTTTACGCCCAACTGATCGGCCGTTGCCTTTGTTGATTTACGAAAGGAAACGCCCTGTACCTTGCCTTTAACTGTTATATTGAGATGTTTCATCATTCTAATTTGAAAATTTGAGAATTTGAAGATTTGAAAATTCAGCTGCAAAGTTGCTTATTTTCAAATTAACTTCTTCTCATTTTCAAATTCTCAAATCTTCAAATTCTCAAATTAATTTCTTCACTTTACTCTCCGGAGTTATCTTTAAACCATCAAGTCCGGTTATTAAGTTAAGGCCGGGGGTTTTGCCAACTTGTAACGAGCCTTTTTCATCATCGATACCTAAAAACTCAGCGCCGTTAAGGGTACCCCATTTTATTAACCTTTCGGTACTCAAAGCAGGGAACTTTTTTTGAATAGCACGCATTTCGCTCAATATACATAAGCTATCGTTGGATGCCAGGCTATCGGTGCCCAGGGTAATATTAAAGCCCTGATCAACAAAAAGTTCAATTTTAGGCAGTTTGCCTTCAATATATATATTGGCGTTAGGGCAAAAGCAAAAATTCACTTTACGGTCAAAACGTTTGATAAAATAGATGTCTTTTAAATTGGTGCAGGTGTTATGCACAAGCAAAACCTTTTGCTTATTGGTAAGCAGCGGTATTATTGATTGTACAGAGTTGCGCGCCTGTGGCTTAAAAAAACTGATATCGATACCAAAATGCTGGTACAGGTCTAAAAATCCGCCGAGTTTATAGCGATAAAACTTGTTTTCGTCTTCGCACTCCTGGTTGTGAATGCTAATAAGGTTATGCCCCTCTTCACTATGTTTCCTGATGAGCTTAAACAACTCCTTCGAAACCGAATAAGGAGCATGTGGTGTTACAGAAACCGACTGAGGTTTAAACTCATTAAGCAATGCCGTAGCCTTATCAAAAACATCAGCGGCATTTTGCGGTAAAAAACCAAAAGTTTCTACAAAAGTGTGATAATATAGTTTGCTTTTGGCTTTAACCGGAATACTTAAATTGGTATTTGAAATATCGCCAACAGCAACAATGCCATTATTGTACATTTCCTGATCGGCCTTTTCAATAGCGTCGGCTACCTGTTGCTGATCGGAGTTTCTGAAGGCCTGAACCTCTTTTATAAAAGACACCAGGCCACCGCCTGTCTTAATTTTGTTTTTTAGATGAGAAAGTTCAATGTGGCAATGGGTGTTTACAAACCCGGGGCAAATAATACCGCTAACATTTTCTATCGGGCTATCTGGCGGGTTGTTTGAATCTGTAACCGAAATTATTTTACCAACATCATCAACGGTAACAATTCCATTCTTAATCGGATCGGCATAAACTGGAAAAACGTAATCGGCTCTAAAACTTTTCATTCATCTGTTAAACTTTGGTATCTGTCTAAAAACGTTTTTCTAAAATATGCCCAGTTCAAATTAATACAATTAACTTTTAGTTATTGTTTTTTTACCGTCGAAAAGAATGACTTTAAAAAAAGAAAAACATTTTTTTAAATTAAGTACCTTTGCAACGTGAATATTGCAAAAAACAAAATAGACATCCGCAGCCTGAGTTTGAACGCTTTACAGGAACATTTTATTCGTATGGACGAAAAAAGTTTCAGAGCTAAGCAGGTTTATGAATGGCTTTGGAAAAAATCATGTTTCTCATTTAATGAAATGAGCAATATTTCAAAAGAACTGCGCACTAAACTTGATGAAAACTTTGTTATCAACAACGTTAAAATAAACACATCACAGGTTAGTGCTGATAAAACTATAAAAAATTCTTTTATTTTACACGATACTCACCTAATTGAGGGCGTTTTAATTCCAACTCCGGGCCGAATGACGGCTTGTGTGTCGTCGCAGGTGGGTTGTAGCCTTACCTGTAAATTTTGCGCTACGGGTTATATGGAGCGTAAAAGAAACCTTAATCCCGACGAAATATACGATCAGGTGGTACTGATTGACCAGCAAGCCCGCGAAAATTATGGCATCCCGCTATCAAACATCGTATACATGGGAATGGGCGAACCATTACTTAATTACAAAAATGTAATGGACTCGATAGAGCGTATTACTGCCGAGGACGGCCTAAACATGTCGCCAAAGCGTATCACTGTATCAACTGCAGGTATTGCCAAAATGATAAAAAAACTTGGCGATGATGAAGTAAAGTTCAATCTTGCACTTTCGTTACACGCCGCTAACGACGAGAAGCGTAACACGATTATGCCCATTAACGAGCAAAACTCGCTAAAAGCGCTTGCCGAAGCTCTTAAATACTATTACGCCAAAACCAAAAACCCGGTAACATACGAGTATATTATTTTTGATGGTGTAAATGATGGCATCCAGGATGCTATGGAGCTTGCCAAATTCTGCAAGCACCTGCCTTGCAAAGTGAATATCATAGAGTATAACCCGATTTCTTTCGCCAGCTATATTAATGCCGACGAGGATAAAGTGGAGGCTTTTGCCAATTATTTAACTAAACAGGGAATCAATACCCATCTTCGCCGTAGCCGCGGTAAAGATATTGACGCGGCATGCGGTCAGCTTGCTATTAAAGAAAAATCAAAAACTGTAGAAGTTTAAAAAAATGTGCCTTACATTAAGGCCATGAAATTACCAGGCGGCTACCTTGCCGATTTTGTTTCGTTGTTTTTCCCCCAGCTTTGCCCCGCGTGCAATGCCAGCCTGGTAACCGGTGAGCATATCATTTGTTCGGATTGCCGGTATAATTTACCATTTACCAACTTTCATACACAGCCTGATAACATTGTTGCACAACAGTTTTATGGTAAAATAAAGGTTGAGGCTGCCTATGCCCTCTATTTTTTTAATAAAGGAGGCAATGTGCAAAACCTGATGCACCATTTTAAATACAGCGGCATGAAACAGATTGGTAACCTTGCCGGAAACATTGCCGGCGGCCAATTAAAAGAGAACCCGATTTTTAATACTGTAGATTATATTATCCCCGTGCCCTTGCATAAAAAACGTTTAAAAGAACGCGGCTATAATCAAAGCGCTTGTTTTGCCGATGGATTGGCTGATAAGTTGACAGCTCCCATTGAATTGGATAACTTAATACGGAAGGTTGCCACTGCAACTCAAACCCACAAATCGCGCTTTGCCCGGTTTGAAAACATGCAGGAAGTATTTGCAGTTGCTAAGCCTGAAAAACTGGAAGGCAAGCACGTTTTACTGGTAGATGATGTTGTAACTACAGGATCAACCCTGGAAGCTTGTGGGATTGAGTTATTGAAAGTAACTGGCCTGAGGCTGAGTATTGCAACTATTGCCTATGCGGTTTAGCCTGTCAGTAAGTTCGGCTGAAAGCTGAAACCATGTGCAACCACAAGCTGGAAGCTCGCGGCAGCTATTTGCGGCGGTGTTCATTTAGCTCCCCCTTTAGGGGGCTGGGGGGCCTATTGATGCTGATACCTGCTCAGCTTCTCGAAAAGGATTTTTGGATCAAATGGTTTCAGGATATAGTCGTTCATGCCTGCATTGTCGATCTCGCCCATCTGGTTACTTAACATAGATGCGGTTAAAGCGATAATAGGTAATTGCTGAAAATACGGTTCGGGATTTGAGCGGATAACCTGGGTGGCTTCCAACCCACCCATTTCGGGCATGTGTATATCCATCAATACTACGTTATAATTTTGGTTGGCGGTCACCTTGTTTACTGCCTCAAGCCCGTTTTCGGCAAAGTCTGCATCGGCGCCCCATTTTTTAAGGATTTTATTAATTAATAACCGGTTTATCTGGTTGTCATCAACTACTAAAACGTTAATTTTTAGTCCTTCTTCCACTTTATTATTATTGGTATTTAATTGCTTATCTGCTTTGTCAAAAGTAATGGTAAACCAAAAGGTGGAACCTTGTCCCGGTACACTATCCACATTTATACGCGAATCATGTAGTTCAATAAGGCGCTTACTAATGGCCAGCCCTAAACCAGTGCCCCCATACTTACGCGTAGTATCAGCTTCAGCCTGTTTAAATTGCTCAAATATCACATTTATTTTGTCGGGCGCTATACCTATCCCCGTATCTGTGATCGAAAACCTGATCCTTACATCCTTATCAGTTTCCTGGATAACCTTCAGATCGACATTGACACCACCTTCTTCGGTAAACTTAACCGCATTGCTCACGAGGTTTAAAATTATCTGACTTAAGCGGGTCCGGTCACCCAAAACAATTGATGGTATATCATCGTCGACGCTTCTGCTAAGATATATATTTTTTTCGACTGCTTTGTATTGCAATGAATTGTTGATGCTTTGCACCATATCGCGCAGGTCAAGACGTACACGCTCAAGCTCCACATTGCCTGTCTCCATCTTGGCAAAATCAAGCACATCGTTAATCAACGTCAATAAATTCTCGGCCGAAAATTTAAGAATAGCCAGGTTTTCTTTCTGCGATTCCAGCGGGTCTTCATCCATCAGCAGGTGCGACATACCAATAACAGCGTTTAAAGGCGTGCGGATTTCGTGGCTCATTACCGAGATAAACATATCCTTGGCCCTACTCAGTTGCAACGCCTCTTCCTTGGCAGCAATTAATTGAATCTCGGCCTTCTTTTTCTCAGTAATATCAATAATTACCTCTACGTATTTATCAACTTTACCTTTAGCATCCAATATTACCGAGTTGATGACAGATACCCACAAAGGTTGTCCGTCACGGCGGTAAACAAGCAAATCTACCTCAAAAGATTGTTTATTTCGTGATAGCTCTCGCGCCCGTTCAATAATTGCAACGTCTGTTAGCGCGCCCTTCAATACGTCACCCAGGTGGTTCCCCCGCACCTCTTTTATCTGGTACCCGGTAATTTTCTCAAAAGCTTCGTTAACCCACTCAACCCGGCCCTCGCTGTTATTAATAACAATGCCGCTGGTAACCTTACTTGCCACAAGGGATAAAAGGGTAAGTTCTTCCTCGGCCTTCTTACGTTCAGTAATATCAACCATCACCCCTATCTGCCGGTCAACTTTACCTACCTCATTAAATATCGGGCTATTTGATAGCCAGACCCATATTGGTGTACCGTCTTTTTTGTATACTTTTATTTCAACCTCATAAGGCCGGTTTTCTTTTACGGCCTGCACAGCGCCTTCAAAAACGCTCAGGTCCGAGTCCTTACCCAACAACGATGTGCCAATTGCCTTGCCTTCCAGCTCGGCAAATGAATAACCGATAATATCTTCAAGGGCCTGGTTCATCCACATAAACCGCCCCTCGATATCCCGGATAAATATCCCTCCGGGCGATTTCCTTGCTGCAAACGATAATATCTCCAGGTCCTGCTCAACTTTTTTACGTACCGATATATCAATAATCACCCTGATATATTTATCAACATCGCCCCCACTGTTACGTATAACAGAATTAATAATTGTAACCCATAAAGGCTTACAGCTTTTTGGAGTTATTAAAAGGTCAACCTCATATGATTCCTTATTTTTTATCGAAGCAAGCAATTTTGCCTCTGCGGCGGCATCTACAACGGTACCTTTGAGCGTGGCACCCAACCATTTATTTTCAATCTCGGCTAAGGTAAAGCCGGTAATGTGTTCAAATGCATCATTTACCCAAACAACCTCATCGGCGGCGTTACTTATTACAACGCCGTTACTAACTTTACTGGCTACCRGGGCCAATTGCTCCAACTCCTGTGAAATATGTTTTTGATAACTAATATCACGTCCACTGGCAAACCATTTATCACCACTAAATTTAACCGACCAGCTTACCCATTTAATAGCTTCTTTGGGTGCCCAAACAATAGTTTCTATATCAAATTTACGTTGTTGCTTACTTAGCCCTGTTTTAAGCACATTTAAAGTGCGAAGCTTTTCCTCTTCAGGAAAAAAGTTCCAGATGGGCTGTCCAATGGCGCTATCCGGGCTAATACCCAAAACCGTATCAACCGAACGATTAATTTGTTCAATATTAAAGTCCCTGTCCATAATGCAATGAACATCGGGCGAACTATCAAACAGGTTGTAAAAATCTTTATGAATTTGCAGGTTGCGCTCCAATTCGCGCTTTTGCTTGCGCAATTCAAGGTGCGACATCACATCTTTGGCAAGTGTTTTTAACGCGTCTTCCTGCTCGGCGTTCAGAGACTTTATTTTCTGATCAAAAACACAAAGCGTTCCTATGCGGTGACCTTGTGGGTCAACTAAAGGGGCGCTGGCATAAAACCTAATACCCATATCGCCTTTTACCAGGTCGGTATTGGCATATAAATCATTTTTGGTAGCATCCGGAACGATAATTATATCATCGCCCAAAATAGTGTGGCGGCAAAAAGATTCAGTTTTGGGGATATAATCAACCTGCAGGCCAACTTTTGATTTAAACCATTGCCGGTCATCGTCAATAAAAGTGATAAAAGCTAAAGGCGCCTGGCATATATAGGATGCCAGGCGCGTTATAGCGTCATATTCTTCTTCGGGCAGGGTATCAAGCACATGGTATGATTGCAGCGCGGTTAAACGCTCTTTCTCATTATCTATAAATCCACGCTGCTCTGCTGCCATTTATTMTGATCCTTCTTCGCGATATAATGGAAAATCGTGCATCAGCTTGTGTACCCTTTTACGAATTTTCTTGATAGAATGTTCGTTTTCAGGGTCAGAAAGTACTGCATCTATCAGCTCCACAATCTCCTCCATGTGCTTTTCTTTCATATGGCGGGTGGTGATAGCCGCTGTGCCAACACGGATACCAGATGTTACAAACGGCGACTTATCATCATAAGGCACCATATTTTTATTTACGGTAATATCGGCGCTAACCAAAGCATTCTCGGCGGCCTTGCCAGTGATGTTTTTATTACGCAAATCAATTAGCATCAGGTGATTGTCGGTACCGCCTGAAATAATCTGGTAACCACGTTTCACGAATGCTTCGGCCATAGCTTCGGCATTCTTTTTTACCTGTACAATGTATTTCATGTAGCTATCACTCAAAGCCTCGCCAAAAGCAATGGCTTTAGCCGCAATGATGTGCTCCAGCGGGCCTCCCTGAGTACCAGGGAACACAGCCATATCTAATAATGACGACATCATCCGGGTTTCGCCTTTAGGGGTTTTAACACCGAAAGGATTTTCAAAATCTTTGCCCAGCAAAATTAAACCACCGCGCGGCCCGCGTAAGGTTTTATGTGTAGTTGTAGTAACGATATGGCAGTGCGGAAGCGGATCTTTCAGCAAACCGCGCGCTATAAGACCTGATGGATGCGAAATGTCGGCCAACACCAAAGCGCCAACTTCATCGGCAACGGCACGGATAAATTCATAATCCCAATCGCGTGAATAGGCAGAAGCACCGCAGATAATCAGTTTTGGTTTTTGCTCCAAAGCCACTCTCTTTAGCTGATCGTAATCAATTAAGCCGGTTTCTTTAACTACACCGTAAAAATGAGGCTCGTATAATTTACCCGAAAAATTTACCGGCGAACCATGTGTTAAGTGGCCACCATGCGAAAGATCAAAACCTAATATTTTATCGCCAGGCTGTAAACAGGCAAGCATAACAGCAGCATTTGCTTGCGCACCAGAATGTGGCTGCACATTTGCCCACTCGGCATTAAACAGCTGTTTTGCACGCTCAATAGCAATGGTTTCAATTTCATCAACTACCTCGCAACCGCCATAATAACGTTTGCCAGGCAAACCTTCGGCATATTTGTTGGTAGCAACAGAACCTGCCGCTTCCATTACCTGACGGCTTACAAAATTTTCAGATGCAATTAGTTCAATACCCTCTTCCTGGCGTTGCTGCTCTTCATCCAAAAGTTTAAATATCAGTTTATCTCTTTTCATTGTGTGTTTTTAACGGCGCTAAGTTAAGTAATTGATACAGAATTGAGATGTGAGATATAAGATTTGAGGCAAAAGTAATCTGAGATTCTACTGGTCATAAAATTAGCGCAATATAATTTGCTATACAAGCTATAATAACTAATATATTTTTGCAACAAGCTCATTCTACATCGCAACAATACGAAATTGTTGATTAAAAAAATTTACGATTATGGTATTTGCTCAGAAAACGCCTCTTATGGCTGCTATTATCTGATGACCCGGAGCTTCATGGCACCGATAAAACATTCTTTTAGCTTTTCAGTCGGCCTACTCACCATAGATGTCAGGAATTAATTTACAAACTGATGGCGAAAGGTGCATGTGCCAATGCTAACGAGCGGGGTTGCAGACGAATGAGCCTGCGCTTAAATAATCAATTTTTGATATCGCCCTCAACCGAGTAAGCGTCCATTATTCTCCGCGATATTTAGCCCAGGGTTCATGCCATCCATTTTAAAGTTTCACTTAAATTATTCGCTTGTAATTCACAATGTATATATTTATGTAGCCTCCCATGAATAAAGATATATGAACAACAACATCAACGGTCTGATCATTCGACCGGCATCAATAAAAGATGCCGGTGATATTCTTGATATCTATAATGACGCTATTTTAAATACAACTGCGGTTTATAGCTATAAACCACACACCATTGACATGAGACTGGAATGGATGGAAGAAAAAAACCGACATAACATACCTGTTTTTGTTGCCGAAGTGAATGGAAAGATTACAGGCTTTGCAACTTACGGACCGTTCAGGGCCTGGGCAGCTTATCAATATACCATAGAGCATTCGGTATATGTGCACAAAGCTTACAGGCAGCAAGGGATAGCAAGGAGCCTTTTACTACACCTTATTGAAGCCGTTAAGCAAAAACCAATACATACCATAATTGCCGGCGTAGATGCCAATAATATAGCAAGCATTAGCCTGCACCAAAAATTGGGCTTTGCAGAAATAGGTACCTTTAAACAGGTGGGCTATAAATTTAACAACTGGCTCGATTTGAAATTTATGCAATTAATATTGGATAATGATTTCAAGCCCGACAACTAATTTTAAAATCAAATTCTTTTTTAATACTTAAAATTATATATTTGCCACCCGAAACGGGGGATTAGCTCAGCTGGCTAGAGCGCTTGCATGGCATGCAAGAGGTCATCGGTTCGACTCCGATATTCTCCACTGATTGAACAACAGGCTTTTAGATTGATTTCTAAAGGCCTGCTTTTTTTCCCGCTGGGCACTTTTTGCAACCTTCCCGCGATTAGTCAAAATCCCCTTTTTTACCAGATTAACTAATAGAGCTTAAAAACAAAATATCCATATCAATTCATGTATCAGTATGCTATCTATGGCGTATTTTAAGTCCATCCGGTAGTTAGGCATATGCGGCCGTTATTACATTTGCAACAAACGCATTAAATTACAGTTGAGATGACCTATTGCTTTTTCAAAAAAAAGACTGCCGATTAAAAATTAATAACAATTTAATCCAAAACCCCTTAAAACAAGTAAAGCCCCTGATGGGCAGGGGCCTTTACTAACCAATTATAAACCTAAATTATGAGAAGA